>CALZJF010000044.1 GCA_945787885.1 uncultured Bacteroidales bacterium
TTTTCACGATGGAGCGTAGTGGGCTACGTGACTGAATGAAAGACAAAAAGATACGATGCGAGAGGCGTGAAGACATCCAAGTAAAACAGAAACACTGCCTTACATTGAAAACTAATTTATAGAACCTACCTTTAGTGTATTCTGAAATGTAAATGGATGTGTTGCTCTTACGCCCTACATTCATCGTCGTGTAATCTACGGAGCTTCTGCCTCAGAAGTGATTGTTTTCTGCCTCAAAAGTGATTATTTTCTGCCTCAGAATGATGACTTTAACCCCTCAATGTGATTACATGGAGTTGAAAAACACCGCTGAATAGTTGAGAAACGCTGTTGATAATCGCAAATGATGGGAGAAACAGGGGATTTTGAAGCCAAGGAAGAGGGAAGATTGCTGTGTTTTTAGAGCCATTGTGCTGTTGTTTTGTGGGGAACGTGTGCAGGAATGGATGGGCAGAAATGCACATTGTTTCATTCGTGTTGATGCAGTTTGTAAAGTGTATGTTGAGGGCCTATCTGTGTGCAAAAATCATACGCAGAATAGCATTCGCAGCCATGCGAATCTCACTGCGCACAGCCCACATCAGGAGCAAAGCGCGATGAAGATGACCGTCTGGCAGCAGATTTTTCCTCTTTCAACGGTGTTTTTCGGAAGAAACATATTATTTTTGCCCAATAAAAACGATGGTACAACGAATGCGCACGGCTTCCTGCCGTCAGGCGTGCCATTTATCTGTCTATGAAATATCTACAACAAATAATCTAATCGCATGAAAATCACTACGCTGAAAAAACTTTTGTCGGGCATGCTCCTGATGGCGGCAACGGTGTTTACGGCACAGGCCATTCCTGCCGACCCTACACCCGTCACGGTCAAACAGCCCGATGGCAGCCTGCTGACGGTTCGTCTCTGTGGCGATGAATTTTTCCATTTTTATGAAACGCTCGATGGCGTGCCTCTGGTGCAGACGCGCACTGAGGGCTATTGCTATGCCCGTATGCAGGGGGGCAACCTCATATCTACGGGCGTGATGGCGCATCAGGCAGCACTCCGCAGTGCAGCGGAGGCAACGACGGCGGCCAAGGCCGTGAGCATCCGCGCAGAGTTTAACACCCTCGCCCGCCAAGCACGCGCGGAGCAGATGCAATGGATGGAATCTACCCTGAAGCGGACGGCACCCCTGCAGCGCACTGGGCGACAGTATGACTGGAAGGGAAACCAGACGGGACTCGTCATACTCGTGCAATTCTCGGACGTGAAGTTCCGCGAAAACCATCCGCGCGAACTCTTCGACCGCCAGTTCAACGAGGTGGGTTTCGACTTTGAAGAGGCCACGGGCAGTGTCTATGACTATTACCTCGCACAGTCGAACGGAGAGTTTGGACTGAACATGGACGTGGTGGGCCCCGTGACGATGCCCAAACCCCTTGCCTACTATGGCGGCAACGCTGGCAACAGCCGCAACGTGAACGTGCAGGAGATGGTGGAAGAGGCTTTCCGCCTGGCAGACGCAGAGGCTGATTTCAGCAAATACGACTGGGACAACGATGGCTATGTAGATAACGTCTTCCTCGTCTATGCCGGTTATGATGAGAGTTGCTCAGGCAACAGCGAAGATTATATATGGGCCCACCAGTGGGCAACGCGCCAGCCCGTGCTGTGCGACGGCGTTTATGCCCAGAAGTATGCGTGTGCAGCAGAAATGTTCGGATGGGAACAGATGGGACACACGCAGCTCAATGGCATCGGCACTCCCTGCCACGAGATGGGACATACGCTCGGACTCTCTGACCTTTACGATGTGGATTACAGCGGAGCGAACCACCCCGAAAACTGGTCGCTTATGGCAGGAGGCGGACATCTTGCCAACGGAAAAATGCCCTCTAACCTCACCGCCTTCGAGCGCGCACAGTTGGGATGGCTCAAGCTGACGGAACTCTCCGAAGCCACTTCCGTGGTGGATATGCCCAGCCTGAGCAGCGGAAGTGAGGCTTACGTCATCTATAACCCTGCTTGCCGCAGCGAGTTCTATGTGCTGGAAAACCGCCAGAAGGAAGGTTTCGACAGTTCGCAGGGCGGACATGGTCTCCTCGTCTTCCACATCGACTTCGACCGCAGCGTCTGGGACTGGAATCAGCCCAACGATGATGTCAATCATCCGCGATACTTGCAGATTCCGGCAGGCGGCGACTATAACAATCAAGCCACTTGCCCCTTCCCGGGAACGGGAAAGGTGAAGGAACTTACTGACTATAGCCATGCCACCGCTACGCTCTACAATGCCAACCTGGATGGGCAGTATAAAATGCACTGCGCCATCAAGGATATTACGGAGAAGAATGGCAAAATCTCCTTCAACTTCAGTTGGGAGGGACAGGCAGAACTGCCGGACATCGTGACGTTCGATGTAGCCAATCGTGGCAGTTGGGCGGTGGATGAAGCCGGCATGCGCTTCCTCTCCTCCAAGGAGGCAGGACTGACGATGGAGCCTGCGGGAGCAACTCCGCGCCAGATGCAGTTCGTGCTCTCCAAGCAGCAGGAACAGACGTATCTCTACAGTGTCCATGCTGCAAAATTCGTCAACCCCGATGGCAGTCTTTCTAAAGAGCCCAAGCACCCCGTGACGGTGCAGGAGCAGACGGATGGTTCGGGCATCGTGGCGTTTGAGGATGGGCGCGTAATCACCATAACCGAGGGTGGAAAGCTGGAAATCAGCCTCGCTGCAGCCTCCGACGCGGGCAGCAAGGCAAAGCCCACTGCTGCCACCTCCGACATTTTCACTGTCTGGACTGCCGACCGCGGTGGATGGGCGGTCAATGCTCTTGGCACACGCTTCCTCTCTTCTGCCGATGCTGGACTCGGCACGATGGTCAATCCCTTCAGAACGCAGTTGCAATTCCGCCTCGTCGAAGTGGAGGGCGCAACGTATCTCTACAGCGTGCATGCGCATAAGTATGTCAATTCCACGTGTACGCTCTCTGCCACACCCCGTCATCCCGTAGTCCTCACCACACTCGATGACGGCACCCTGTTTGTACAGTTCGATGATACGCACATCATCAACATCGGCGGCGACAAGCAGCTCTCCGTCAACGATTGGAAGACGGTGGATGAGGGCAATAAGGTCAGCTTCGACCTCGTTCCGCTGAACATGACGCTTGCCACCGTGCATTGGGACTATACGCTCGATGGCAAGCCCTACAAGTCGTTCGACAACTATCTGGATCGCAATGTCAGTCTGAATCCTTACCTCCTCGACTATGTCAAGCCCCTGAGCCAGAGCGCGACGGAGGTGGGCGAGGGCATACAGCTTTCTGTAGAGCTGGAGGTGACGGAAGACCTTCCCTTCCACAAGGATGCGTGGACATTGCTCCGCGCGGGTCATGAGTTGGCTTGCCTCGCCCCGTCATCGTCCGACCTCTCTTGCAGCGGCCCGTACGATTGGGCAGCCCCCGCCGACGACCGCAACCTATGGAACTTCTCGGGCGACCTCGCAGAAGGGTTCACCCTCCGCCATAAAGCCACGAACACTGTTGTCGGTGGCGAGGCTGGCAAGTGGCAACCCGTGCGGCATCCCGTCGTGCCCACAGCCTTCTGTCTGCAGGCTGCCGACGAGCAATATCTGACCTACGATGCTGCTACATGCAGCGTGGCTTCCACCGCTAACCCCGTGGCCGCCGCCGCATTTGAAAGTCAGTCTGCCACGTTCGCCTGCGATGCCCTCTTTGCTGCTTGCCTCCGCATTCCCGAAGGGGCAGTCGGAAAGCCCGCTGTGGCCGATGAAGTCTCTGTGCGCAGCACGATGGAGAAGGCGCGGAAGGAGTTTCTGGATGCTAAGCCTGAGAGCGAATTGGCATTGGCTTGCCAGTATATCGACCTTTGCCGCAGCATCGAAGAGGGTCCGCGCCATCGTTTTGCGGAAGGTTATTATTATTTGCTGGCTGATGCTGGCGAACGCTTCTGTGCCCTCGGTGGCGACGGCAATGCTTTCTCTTGGAGCGCATGGGATAAGCAGGTGAATCAGGTTTGCCGCCTCGCCGAGGTCAATGCTGAGCAGGACGGCTACACCATCCTTTTGCCCAACCAAGGGCAATATCTGCAGACGGCAGAAGGTGGCGTTGCTGAAGAAGCTGCCGTCGTGAGCATTACGCCTGACAAAGTCGATGGCGAAGCTGTTTTCCAATCCCTTGCTCATCATACGCTGCAGATGGGCGAACAAACCATTTATGCCGGCGATGTGCTTGCCGAGACTGGCGCGCTCACCGCTGATGCTTCAGGCAATGTGGCAGGATGCTGGTATCTCGTGCCTGCCAAGCAGATGTGTATGCGCACGGCGAGATGTACCACGGGTGGTGTAGGTTTCGCCTCGCCCTGCCTCCCCTTTGCCGTCAGACTTCCCGCAGACTGCCCCGAGCAGACGCTCTTTACGGCTGCGCTGCAGGAGGATGGTGCTGGCATTGTCTTGGAGGCTGTTGAGCAGATTCCTGCGCTGACTGGATTCATCTGTTCCAAGAGAGACTATTCCAAGACAGACGAGGACTTCCTTTTTGAAATCGTTGACGAAAACCTGCCAGCCTTAGAGACTTGCCTGAAAGGGTCACTCCAAGCCATCCCTGCTACTGACTTCTCGGGAGCACTCCTCACCAGTGTCAGAGGAAAGGCGGGATTCTCGCTGAAGGCAAACACTGCATTGCCTGCCAATACGGCATACATGGAGACGCAGACGTCCTTCCTTCCCATCGATTTGGAGACTGCCGCCATACGGGAGATTCAGACGGACGCTGCGCCCACAGTAGTTCCCGTCTATGACCTCAGCGGACGGCGCATCGTGAAGCCGCAGTCTGGCCACCTCTATATCAGTGGTGGCAAGAAAGTGCTCTATTGATTACGTGAAGAGGGTGTGTCAAAACTTACTGACACACCCTCTTAATTTTGCAGTCGTATGAAACGGATACCCAAAATCATTCAGGACAAAGCTGCCGAACATGGATTCAACGCCATCGAGTTCATTGGAGAACCTGATGACGCATAAGCATTCTCGGCAGGCTGCGTAGATGAAGACGGAAACCCCATCCCAACAGGATTGCCGAACGTATTCCTATTGAAAGGGGATTATGTGATAATGACGAGCGGTCTTGAAGCTGGGCAGTGCGTCAGATGGAGGCGGAGCAACAAACCTTTTGCAAATCGCATGATGCACATTTGGGCTTGCGGGCTGTGCAGACGTAGCGGCCGTGGAGCAATAGCCAATAGTGTCCTTGCGCTACGAGGGCGTCAGGAATGTATTTCCTCAACGCCTTTTCCACGGCATAAGGCGTGGTGGCAGACTGTGGCACGAGTCCCAAACGATGGCTGACGCGGAACACATGCGTATCGACGGCGAGGGCAGGCTGTTGGAAGGCAACGGCGAGCACAACGTTTGCCGTCTTGCGCCCAACGCCTGGCAACGAGGTGAGCTCACGTAGAGAGGCTGGCACTTCGCCCTCAAAATCCTTCATCAAGGCCTGCGCCATAGCCACCAGATGCTTGGCCTTGTTGTTCGGATAACTGACACTCTTGATGTAGTCGAAAATCACCTCCGGACTACTCTCCGCCATGGTGGCAGCATCGGGATAGTCGGCAAAAAGGCGTGGCGTGACGCTGTTGATGCGCTTGTCGGTACACTGTGCGCTCAGCATCACTGCCACGAGCAGTTGGAACGTAGTGCCATAATGCAGTTCGGTATCGACGTGCTCATCAGGCCCAACGGTCCGCAAGCCATCCTGGGCATGGCACTGCTGGAAATAGCTGAGGACGACTTCGAAGAGTTCCTTTTTTCTCATAAGGGACAGTGCTTATCGGCAGAGAATCTCGCTGTATCGGCTGATGTATTTGCCGATGATGTCAAACTCCAGATTGACCACCGTGCCTGGCATGATGTGGTGGAAGTTGGTCACGTCGAAAGTATAAGGGATGATGCAGACTTGGAAGGTATCGTCGGTGGGGTTGCACACAGTCAGACTCACGCCATTCACCGTGACGCTCCCCTTATCGACGCAGAAATATCCGCGACGTGCCATTTCGGGCGAGGTGGCATATTGGAAAGTGAAGCGGAAACTGCCCTCTTCGTCCGTACGGGCAATGCACGTGGCACGTTGATCGACGTGTCCCTGCACGATATGTCCGTCTAAACGTCCGTTCATCATCATCGAACGTTCAAGGTTCACCTCGTCGCCCACTTTGAGAAGCCCGAGGTTCGAGCGTTCGAGCGTTTCGCTCATGGCTGTCACCACATATTCGTCGGCTTGCAAGGGTGCTGAAGAAGGGTTGTTGCCTTTGTTGCCTACTGCCACTACGGTGAGGCAAACACCATTGTGCGCCAGACTTTGGTCGATGCTCAGCTCCTCCGAAAAGGGACATGAGAGTGTGAAGTGTACGTTCTCGCGGTCGGTCGTGATGTTTCTTACCACGCCTGTGCCTTCTACGATTCCTGAAAACATAAGTTTTGCTTGTAGTTTGCTTGTATTGTTATATAAATAGATTGACATTTGATGCCTCAGCGCGTTCCATATAGGTAGCCACGCCTCCGATGCTGACATTGTCGAGCAGTTCTTCGCGTTTGATGCCCATGACATCCATTGACATTTGGCAAGCTATGAACTCCACGCCAGCGTCAATGGCCTGTTGGCGGAGCGTTTCGAGCGAATCAACTCCCTTTTTGTCCATGAGAAAGCGCATCATCTTCGCCCCAATGCCCAGCATGTTCATCTTCGAGAGTGAAAGTTGGGAGGAGTCGGAAGGAAGCATCCATCCAAACATCTTGCCCCAAATATCCTTCTTCACCAAAGGCTTATGGTTTTTCTTGATGGCGTTCAGTCCCCAGAACGTAAAGAAGATGCTCACCTTCTTGCCCGTGGCGGCAGCACCATTGGCAAGGACGAAGGTGGCAAGCACTTTGTCGAGGTCGTCGCTGAAGAGGATGAAGGTTTTTCCCTTGTCGCCTGCGGGCTGAACCGCAACGGGGGCAGAGGCGGCTGCCGCCTTTTCTATTTCTACGATGTAGAAGCCCTGTTCCATACGGTGGCGAATGAATTTGTTGCCCGTGGTCCTGCACCATGCTTCGGCATCACGAGGGAATGCCCCATCCGTGGCCTTCACTTCAAGGTGAGCACCAGGCGAAAGCTCGTCCATCTTTTGCTTTAGCAGGCGAATTGGCCCCGGGCATTGTATGCCGCAGGCATCGAGCGTGAGGGTTTCGTGGGCACGCTCCTGCTTCGGCGTGCAGTTGCAGGCGGAGATGGGCGCTGTGCATTCCTGCTTCGGCGCATCGAAACGGGGAATCTCTGCCGTAGCCGCCCGATAAGTCTTCAGTCCGCCGACGAGGTTGCGCACTTCTCCAAAGCCATTGCCTTTGAGGATGTTGGAAGCCAAATAGCCGCGGAGTCCCACTCCGCAGAAAAGCCAGATGGGCTTATCAGTCGGTATCTCAGCCAGACGTCCGCGCATCTCGTCGAGAGGGATGTTTTTTGCGCCGGGCAGACTTCCTAACGCGTATTCTTCAGGCGTACGAACGTCGATGAGCGCAATCTTCCCGAGGTCAGCATCTTTCAATTCGCGCCAATAGAGAGGCGACATCTTGCCGCTCAGAATGTTGGTGGCCACGTAGCCTGAAATTGCCACGGGGTCTTTAGCGGAAGAGAAGGGCGGGGCATAGGCGTGCTCGATGCGGGTTAGCTGTTCTACGTTGGCCCCCTCCTTGATGGCGAGGGCATACTGGTTGATGCGGGCATCCACCCCATCGTAGCCCACGATTTGCGCTCCAAAAAGCCGGCCGTCTGATGGCGAGAAGGTGATTTTCAGCGTCATCTGTGTGGCTCCGGGATAATAGCCAGCATGCGATGAGGAGTGAATCGTAGCAGAAAGATAGGGAATGTCCAGCTGTTTCAGTCGTTTTGCCGGCAGACCCGTTGAAGCCACCGTGATGTCGAACACCTTTGCAATGGCTGTCCCGATGGCACCTTCATATTCCGTAGCCGGGGCATCTGCCACCATATTGTCTGCCACGATGCGCGCTTGACGGTTTGCCGGCCCTGCCAACAGATTTCCCCAAGGTTTCCCTGTCAGCGGATGCGGATACTCGATGGCATCGCCCACGGCGTAGATGTCCTTGTCGGACGTTTGGAGATAACGGTTCACCTTGATGCAGCGCGTCTCGCCTACCTCCAGTCCAGCTTCAGCCGCGAGCCGGCTCTCTGCCCGCACACCGATGGAGAGAAGCACCATATCCGTCGATATCTGTGCGCCAGACTTCAGGCATACGGTCAGTTCGCCATTCTCTTGACGCTCGAAGGCCGATACAGCTTCGCCCAGACACAGCCGAACGTGGTGCTGGAGAAGATGCTCATGGACGATGGCCGCCATGGAATAGTCAATCGGCGCCATCACCTGCGGCGCCATTTCTATGACCGTCACCTCTTTCACACCGGCGTGCACGAGGTTTTCTGCCATTTCCAGACCGATGAAGCCTGCCCCCACGATGACCGCCCTTCTTATTTTTCCGGATGACAGCGTTTGCTTGATGCGGTCAGTGTCGGCCACGTTTCTAAGCGTGAAGACTCGTTCGTCCTCAATGCCTTTGAGGGGTGGGCGGACGGGTGATGCACCGGGAGCGAGCAATAGTTTGTCGTATCGCTCTGTGTAGGTTTCACCGTTCGCAGTGCGTACGCTGACCGTTTTGTTGGCACGGTCGATGGCGGTCACCTCGCTGTTCGTGCGAACGTCAATGTTAAAGCGTTGTGCGAAGGCCGCAGGAGTCTGCACAAAGAGTCGGTTGCGGTCGGCAATGACTCCGCCGATATAATAGGGTAGGCCACAGTTGGCATAAGATATATGTTCGCCCTTTTCAAAAAGGATGATTTCTGCCTCTTCGGTCAGACGGCGGAGGCGTGCCGCTGCCGTAGCGCCGCCCGCTACACCGCCCACGATGAGGAATCTTCGTTTAGAGTGGTCGTTTTTCATGGTGAAGTGTGGTTAGGTTAGTAGTGATGTTGCGTGTGTTCATGTTATTTATCGGTTCTCAATGTTTGCAAAAAGCGCGTGATAAAGGGGCAATGAGAATTATTCGTCTGTACATTTTGCCTGTAAGTGTAATACATGGGCTCGTAAAGCATAGAGCACGGAAATCAGGAGTCCAAATGATGCCCATGTTTCTACGCCACATTTCGTCGCAGGATGGCCATTTTGAGGGGTCAGAATCATCACTTTGAGGGGTGAAAATGGTCACTTGGGAGGGGCAAAACAATCACTTGGAAAGCAGAAGCTCTGTAGAAAATTTGCGAAGCTCAGAATTTTCTCCCCCGCGATGTGCTTCCTGCCTGTCCCTCATGGCCTGCTTGTTAGCGCAATGTATGGGGTTTCTGCCGCAAAAGTACAAATTTATTCCGTAAACGTGGTCACTTTGGCCGTTGTTTTCCATTCTACGTCATATATTTATTAAAGAGGCAGGAAAGCCAGTGTGCGATTTTCAGAGGGCGCATAGTCATCTGGCACGTTGCTCCGGGCACATTTGTCCGGCATACAGCTGCTCTGAGGTAAAAGCTATAGTTGGAAATTTATGGAATACGCCTTAAAAAAACGGAAGAAAAGAGAAAAAGCCTGCGGCAAAAGGCAGAAAATGCCCACAAACAAACGCTGTGTAGGCAAAAGTGAGAGGAAAAATTTGCAGTTTTTGCGGAAACGCCGTATATTTGCCGAGTAAAACACGAATCGCTTTATACAAAGAAAAACTTCAATACTCCCCCTATATGGAAATCTATAAAATCAAGAAAGGTCTGGACCTTCGTCTGGAGGGCGTAGCAGCTCGAAAGACAGAGGATGTCCTGACGTCCGACGAGTTTGCTCTTGTCCCTGACGATTTCCCGGGTATCGTCCCCAAGGTGAAAGTCAGGGAAGGAGATCAGGTGCTCGTCGGAACCCCTCTTTTTGTCGATAAGGCTACAGAAAAGGTGAAGTTCGTTTCTCCTGTGAGTGGCACGGTGACTGCCGTTGAGCGTGGCGAACGCCGAAAGGTGTTGAGCGTACGCGTACGGCCCGACAGTGCGCAGGTCTATAAGTCGTATGATGTGCCCGACGTGAAGGGTGCTTCCTGCGAAGACATCCTGCAGCTGCTGCTTGAGAGTGGCGTCTTCGCCTTCCTGCGTCAGCGTCCGTACGACGTCGTGCCAAGCCCAGAGGTGCAGCCGAAGGCTATCTTCGTGAGTGCCTTTAGCAAAATGCCTCTCGCCGCAGAATTTTCTTACGTGGTGAGCGGACAGGAGGAAGATTTCAGAGCTGGCATCCATGCTCTTTCGCGTATCGCACCCGTACATGTAGGCATTTGTCCGGACCAGGTCAATACGCCGCTGCTTCCCATCAGCAATGCCGATGTGAGCATCTTCGACGGACCGAACCCATCGGGACTCGTCGGCGTGCAGATAAATCATGTCAATCCCGTCAATAAGGGTGAGACGGTCTGGACGCTTGGAGCAGAAGAAGTGCTCTTCCTCGGACGTCTGTTGCGTACGGGCAAGCCCAACTTCTCGCGTACGATAGCTTTGGCAGGCAGTGAAGTGGCAGCTCCGGGCTATCTCCGCGTAAAAGTCGGACAGAGTATGGAGAGCATCACGCAAGGACGCTTGAAGGCATCGGGGCATCATGTGCGCGTCATCGACGGAAATCCCCTCGTAGGAAAAAAGAGTGGTGAATTTTTGGGTGCTCACTCCACAGAAGTCTGCGTCATCCCTGAAGGCGATGATGTGAATGAAGTATTGGGATGGATTATGCCGCGTCTGGGCGAACTTTCCACTCATCGTAGCTATCTCAGTGCCTTCTGCAAGGGAAGAGTCTTTAATCCTGACTGCCGCGTGAAGGGCGGTGAGCGCCACATGATTATGTCGGCTGAATACGAGCGCGTGTTCCCGATGGATATTTACCCCTCATTCTTGGTGAAGGCCATCATTACAGGCGATATTGACCGTCAGGAGGCGCTCGGCATCTATGAGGTGGCTCCTGAAGACTTTGCCTTGGCGGAGTTTGTTTGTTCTTCAAAATTGGAATTGCAGCGTATCGTGCGCCAAGGTCTGGATATCCTGCGCAAGGAGAATGCTTGACATGGAAATGGAAAGGGAGATAGTGGGGCGTTGGCAGAAGGGGCTTTTATATATTTGGCCTGACCTGCCTTTATATATTATTATATATAAGGATATAAGGGCGAACGCCTCATCCTCTCGTTTCATCTCAACGCATCTTCTTGGTATATGCAATCAAAAGTCTTTTATAGTGCGCCTCCATCAGTAAGCAATGCGTTTAGGATAAGTTCTGCCAGACACGTGTAACTATTGGCTTTTAAGAGCCATTGTCATAGAAGATTATGCCTTCTTCTCTGAAGTAAGGCAAGAGGTCTTCAAGCCTGGCTATCTGTAGCCTGCATTCGCTTGCTATGCCGTTATCAAATATAATTTTGTGTCCATACATATATGATAAAAGAGTTTTTCGATAAAATCCGGCCACACGTCGAGGAGGGTGGAAAGTTTCATGCTTTCAGAAGCCTTTTCGACGGTTTTGAAACCTTCGCCCTCGTGCCGAACACGACGTCGCGGACGGGAGTGGCTATTCATGATGCCATTGATTCGAAGCGCATCATGAGTTTTGTGGTCATCGCCCTGATTCCTGCCCTTTTGGTGGGAATGTACAACATCGGCTATCAGAATTACACCTTGGCAGGAGTTGAGGCAGGCTTCTTCGAGATGTTTGCCTATGGTCTTGTAGTCATGCTTCCCAAAATCGTAGTGAGCTACGTGGTGGGATTAGGCATTGAATTCGTGGTAGCCCAATGGAAAAACGAGGAAATTCAGGAGGGTTATCTTGTCAGCGGTATGCTGATTCCGATGATAGTCCCCGTTGCTACCCCGCTTTGGATGCTGGGCGTAGCTGTGGCTTTCAGCGTGATTTTTGCAAAAGAGATTTTCGGCGGTACGGGAATGAATATCTTTAATCCCGCCCTCGTGGCGCGTGCCTTCCTCTTCTTTGCTTGGCCTACATGGATGAGTGGCGATAAGGTGTGGGTGAGCACGTCGAGCGTAATGGGCTTGGGATGCAATCTCCCCGATAGCTTCACCTGTGCCACGCCTTTGGGCGATGCTGCCTCGGGTATCGCATCCACAGTGTCTCCCATGGAGATGGTGTGCGGACTAATGCCTGGCTCCATTGGTGAGACGAGCGTTGTCGCCATTGCCATTGGTGCTGCCATTCTGCTCCTGACTCGCATAGCAAGCTGGAAGACGATGGGCGGTGTCTTTCTCGGTGGTGTGCTGACGGCTCTCCTCTTTGATGCCGTTTGCTCGCCTGAAAATATGGTTGCACATCTCGGGCTGAATCATCTTTGGTTGGGAGGCTTCTGCTTCGGTGCAGTCTTTATGGCTACTGACCCCGTGACGGGTTGCCGCACGGAAAAGGGAAAGTACATCTACGGTTTCCTCATCGGTGCGCTTGCCATCACCATTCGTGTGCTGAACCCTGGCTATCCAGAGGGAATGATGCTTGCTATTCTGTTTATGAATATGTTTGCACCGCTGATTGACTACTGCTTTGTGCAGCGGAACATCAACAAGCGTGCTAAGCGAGTTGCAAAACGCTAACAATTAAAACCCCATACACGTTTTTATGCTGCTCACGCTCATCCAATGGTGTGCAGGAGGCAGAGAGGGGTGCCCTGTCGAAGAGTCTGATACGATTAGGGAAGGCTCATCTGGCAAAAGTCTTTCTCGGAGAGGAAAAGCCTTTTGGCTGACCATAAACGAAAGAGAGAACGCTGCTACACGGTATAGCCTTAAATCGGCAAGGCATGGAAGGCCACAGCTTAGCGAAGACAGTACCCCCAAATAGAACGTGAAACCAAATTTACATCTTATTATATGAAACTGAATACCAACAGCAATGTATATACCATTGTCTATGCTTCGGTGATGGTTGTCATCGTTGCGTTCTGCCTTGCGTTCATCAGCGACCTCCTGCGTCCGATTCAGGAGGCAAATGTGGCGAACGACAAGCGGAGCCAGATTCTCGCCGCGCTGAATATTCGCGACGTAGAGGATGTGCAGGCAGCGTATGACCGCGTATTGGTCAAAGATATGGTGGTGGCTGCTGACGGCCGCGTTCTGACGGAGCGCGGCGGCTTCGAGGTAGAGTCAAAAGCCATTCAGGCCAAGGATGATAGCGAGAAGCGTCTGCCGGTTTATGTTTGTGCAGTGGAGCAAGACACGCTGTATGTCGTGCCGCTCTACGGTCGCGGCCTTTGGGGCGGCCTTTGGGGCTATCTGGCATTGAAGAATGATTTCCGCACGGTTTATGGTGCCTATATGAGCCATGAAAGCGAAACGGCAGGATTGGGTGCGCGCATCACGGAGCGAGGATTCCAAGAACTCTTTGTCGGAAAGCAGGCCTTTGCAGACTCTACGTTCCAGACGGTGACGCTCGGCGTCAAGAAGAAGGTGGAAAACCCCGCAGCAGAAGTAGATGCCATCACGGGTGCCACGCTGACTTCAAACGGTGTGGATGAGATGTTCAAGACGAGTCTTGCACCTTACCAGAAGTTTTTTATTGCCAACCAAGATTAGCACGCAGATAAGATTATGAGTCTTTTTTCATCAGCGAACAAAGAGGTGCTGACCGGCCCTCTCAATCTGAACAACCCGGTCGTGACGCAGGTGCTGGGCATCTGTTCGGCTCTTGCCGTCACTTCGCAGTTAGAGCCCGCCATCGTCATGGGGCTTTCTGTGACCGTGATAACGGCTTTTGCCAATGTCATTATTTCTCTCCTTCGCAATACAGTCCCCAATCGTATCCGTATCATTGTGCAGCTGGTGGTCGTGGCTACGCTTGTGACCATCGTTAGCCAGGTATTGAAGGCTTTTGCCTATGATGTCAGTGTGCAGCTCTCCGTCTATGTCGGACTTATCATCACGAACTGTATTCTGATGGGACGTCTCGAGGCTTTCGCCATGATGAACGGACCCTGGGAGTCGTTCTTGGATGGTGTCGGCAGCGGTTTGGGATACGCTTGGATATTGGTGGCAGTAGGTTTCGTTCGCGAACTCTTAGGTTCTGCCTCACTGCTCGGATATGAGATTCCTTTCCTCAGTGATTGCGCATTCTTCCACAATGGTATGATGACCATGCCTGCCATGGCACTTATCATCCTAGGATGCGTCATCTGGGCTCACCGTGCCATTAACAAGGAGTAAATAGAAAATCGAGAGATACTTTCTCTTTAATAACGGTGGGAGTTTTTGCATCCCCCACCATAAATCATCTTCCCCCCTGAGAATATGGAACATCTTCTTAGCCTCTTTGTCCGCTCCATTTTCGTGGACAATATGATTTTTGCCTTCTTCCTCGGCATGTGCTCCTATCTGGCAGTGTCAAAGACTGTGAAGACGGCTTTTGGATTGGGTCTTGCCGTTACGTTCGTCCTGTTGGTGACGGTGCCTGTAGATTATTTGCTTCAGACCAAGGTTCTCGGCCCTGACTGTTTGGTAGAGGGCGTTGATCTCAGTTTCCTTTCCTTCATTCTCTTCATTGCCGTCATTGCCGGTATGGTGCAGCTGGTGGAAATGGTAGTAGAGCGCTTTTCGCCCTCTCTCTATGCTTCTCTTGGTATCTTCCTCCCCCTGATAGCTGTAAACTGCGCTATCATGGGTGCTTCGCTCTTCATGCAGCAGCGCATCCTGATGGATCCTGCCACGAGCACTCAGGCCATAGCCGGAGTGGGCGATGCGTTGGTGTATGCTTTGGGTAGCGGTATTGGATGGTTGCTGGCGATTGTTGCGCTGGCTGCTATACGTGAGAAAATGGCCTACACCGATGTGCCGCGCCCCCTGCAGGGTTTAGGCATCACCTTTATCGTCGTTGGTCTGATGTCGATGGCCTTCATGTGTTTTTCCGGCCTCAATGTGTAGAGGTGTCCTGAGAAACCGTAATCACCTCTAATGCTAATATTAGTAAGAACAGTATGAATATATCACTTATTCTGGCGAGCGTAGGTGTCTTCCTCGCCATCATTCTCGCCTTGGTAGTCATCCTCCTCGTGGCAAAGAATTATCTTTCGCCCTCGGGGACGGTCAAGATTACCGTGAACGGAAAGAACACGGTAGAAGTGGAGCAGGGCGGCACGCTCCTCGGCACACTTGCAGCTGAAGGCATCTATCTTCCAAGTGCCTGCGGTGGAAAGGGTTCGTGCGGACAGTGCAAATGCCAAGTGGTCAGCGGTGGAGGAGAAATCCTCGACTCCGAAAAGGGACATTTCACCCGTAAGGAGGTGAAAGATAATTGGCGACTGGGATGTCAGTGCAAGGTGAAGGGAGATCTTGAAGTGAAGGTGGACGACAGCGTTCTCGGCGTGAAGGAATGGGAATGCACCGTTATCAGCAATCGCAACGTCGCTACCTTCATCAAAGAATATAAAGTGGCCCTTCCTCCAGGCGAACACATGGACTTTGAGCCAGGTTCTTATGCACAGATTAAGATTCCTGCCTTCGAGATAGACTATGATAAGGATTTTGACAAGAAGGACATTGGTGACCTCTATCTGCCCGCATGGCAGAAGTTCGGTCTCTTCGGCTTGAAGTGTGTGAACACCGTCCCCACCATTCGTGCTTACTCCATGGCGAACTATCCTGATGAGGGCGACATCATCACGCTCACCGTGCGCATTGCTACGCCTCCGTTCAAACCGAAGGATCAGGGTCCGGGCTTTATGGACGTTAATCCTGGTATCGCCTCCAGCTATATCTTCTCGCTGAAGCCAGGCGACAAAGTGACGATGAGCGGTCCCTACGGAGACTTCCATCCCGTTTATGACTCGAAGCGTGAGATGATTTGGGTAGGCGGTGGTGCTGGTATGGCTCCGCTCCGCGCGCAAATCATGCACATGCTCAAGACGCGCAACTGCCGCGACCGCGAGATGCACTATTTCTATGGTGCGCGCGCCATAGATGAAGTCTTCTTCCTTGAAGATTTCTTGGAACTGGAAAAGGAATTCCCCAACTTCCACTTCCATCTTGCCCTTGACCGTCCTGACCCCAAGGCCGACGGACTGGGCATCAAATATACGCCGGGCTTCATAGCCCCCGTCATGGGCGATACCTATCTGAAGCAGCATGAAGCACCCGAGGATATTGAGTATTATCTCTGCGGTCCTCCCATGATGTCGAAGACTGTCTGCGACCTTCTCCATTCGCTCGGTGTAGAAGACGATATGATACGTTTCGATAATTTCGGCGGATAATCATCGCCTGAATTTCAGTCCATACTTAGTGTTTGTCTGTGCGTCGGTTGTGCAGACACACTCCACACGCATAAATCCCCGCGGTACAAGGCCATTTTCCTGTACTGCGGGGATTTTCTGTATGTGTGAGTAGGTTTCATCGTACCTTCAGTTTTGTTGGAATAGCTGTTTGGTAGATGGAGCGTGCCTGGAATAGGGATACCGTGGTGAGAGCGTTTGTTTGTTTCAGAAAGTCTGGGTTGTTAGTGGTGGGCTTGGTGGAAGCATAAGAATCGGAGTGCCCTTCTCATATGAGTTCGAGCAGCCGTCCGTTCAGAATCAGGCATTTACATATCAGCATGATTGCTGATATATTTTTTTACAAGTTGGGCAACCTCAATATCAGCAGGGAGCCATTTGAGGTTGTCGAGTTCGTCGGATGTTAGCCATTTTGCTGCTTCATGTTCGAGCAGGGTTAGTTTGCCGCTTGTCACCTTGCAGAGGAAACAATGCATGGTAAGGTGAAACTTTGGATAGTCGTATTCAACCGTAGTAAGAAGTTCACCAACGGCGATATCTGCGTTTAGTTCCTCTTTTATCTCACGGCGTAGGGCTTGTTGGGGAGATTCTTCTTTCTCTATCTTGCCGCCTGGGAACTCCCACCAACCTTTCCATTCGCCATAGCCTCGTTGGGTGGCAAATACTCTGTTGTCGTGGCATATAATGGCAGCTACAACTTCAATATGCTTTCGTACGTTCATTTTTCTTTTGAGGCGCGACTGACTGTTGATACACAAGTCTTTATGTTTTATTGACCTGAATTTATCAGATGTTATACTTCTTGAATAAAAGACTCTGCAAGGAAGGGGTGTCTGTGAAGACTTGGGTGACTTTATGATGAAGCTCCATGAGCAAATAAGAAAAGAGTCATCCGAGAAATACTTGGATGACTCTTTAGAAGTTGGGGTACCCGGACTCGAACCAGGAAAGACAGGACCAGAATCTGTAGTGTTGCCAATTACACCATACCCCAATCTGTAGGAATATGTTTCTGAGGGGATGCCCTCCGCGCTCAGATACTATGTGTTGATGTTGGAATGTTGATAGCGCAACATCTCGCTAATGGTGTTGGGGTACCCGGACTCGAACCAGGAAAGACAGGACCAGAATCTGTAGTGTTGCCAATTACACCATACCCCAATCTTTTACCCAACTGTTTCGGGATGCCCTCCCGTTTCAGAATGGGCTTTCTTCGTTTTTGCGATTGCAAAGTTACGATGATATCTCTGTTTCTGCAAGCATTCTTTTTGTTTTTCTCTCAAAATATACTGTTGTGTGACTTGTTTTGTAATATATACTTTCTAATCATTAGTGAAACGCCTTGTTTTCTGATAAAAATAAGGCAGGCATCATGCCTTGTAAGCATGGTGCCTGCCAGTATAAAAGAGATTGTTGAATGCTATTTTATTGAGATTCTATCTGTACCACCTACTCCGCATTCAAAGTTTCAGAATTTCTTGCCAACAGCTATGCTGACAAATGTGTTCCAAAGGATTTTTATGTCAAACCACCAAGAGTGATGCTCCAAATAAAAGAGATCGTATTCCAGACGGCGTA
This sequence comes from uncultured Bacteroidales bacterium, assembly GCA_945787885.1. Taxonomy (GTDB): domain Bacteria; phylum Bacteroidota; class Bacteroidia; order Bacteroidales; family Bacteroidaceae; genus Alloprevotella. The sequence goes on from CALZJF010000044.1 coordinate 17,895, forward strand.
CCATTTTCTCCATGTTGTCAGTGTAGCCATTATATAATGTAGCGTAGGATGTTACTCCTGGGCGTATGGCGTAGAGAAGTTCGTATCGTGAATCTACTTCCATGATTTTGTCGATGTAGTATTTCCGCTCTGGACGGTGCCCCACGAAGGCCATATCTCCAATGAAGACGTTCCAGAGCTGAGGAAGCTCGTCGAGGTGATGGTTGCGCAGGAAGAGTCCAATTTTAGTCAAGCGGGGGTCGTCAGGGCTTTGCAGCAGTTGCGGTCCCATTGCCTCAGCGTTGGTGTGCATGGTCCTGAACTTGTAAATCATGAAAGGTTTGCCGTGCAGTCCGATTCTTTCTTGTTTATAGATGGCAGGTCCGTTGTCTTCCTTTTTGATTTTGAAGTAGCACCAAAGCATGAGTGGCGAGAAGACTATGAGGCAAACGCCAGCAATCAGGGTGTCTTGCACTCGCTTTACAACGTCTTGCAGCTGTTGTGCGGTCGTCCTATGCGTTAGAGCGATGGCGTTTTCTTCCATATCTTTGTTTGTTACGGATATCGTGAGTGGCATCATGGTGTTATGTCGTTTGTTATAAGAGTCGTTGTGTATATAATAATATAAAGATGAGTGGCCATCAAATAAGCTCGAGCGATATGCCATAATTTTCTGCCATGCGTCGCATGTTTATGAGCGCATAGTGCATACGTCCCAAGGAGGTGTTGATGCTCACCCCCGTGCGGTTGGCAATTTCTTTGAAGGAAAGTTCTTCGTAGAAGCGCATCTGCACCACCTCTCTTTGCGGTTCTGGGAGTTGCATCATCAGGCGCTTCACGTCTTTAAGAGTCTGCTCGTTGATTAGTTCTGCCTCGTAGTAAGTCTCTACTAACTGGGCGTTGTTCAGAATATCGGCATTGTCGCCATCGTTTGCCGCACTTGTCATGGGCAGCTCTCTGCGGTAGAGGTCTGCTATGAGGTTATGGGCTATGCGCGTAAGCCATGGCAGGAAATGCCCGTCATGGGTATAGCGTTTGTTCTTTAACGTCATAATAGCTTTGACGAATGTCTCCTGAAAGATATCGTCAGCATAAGCGTCTTGTCGAAAGCCGAGTTGATAGCAAATATAGTCGTAAAGACGAGTCTTATAGCGGTCAAGCAAAGCGTCAAATGCTTCATTGCATCCGTCGGTGTAAAGATTGACCAGAACTTCGTCGCTGGCATGGCTGAGTTTGTTCATTACATTCAAATTTTATATTCAGAGCGTAATGTTCAGTCGATAGGCAGTAAGAGATTAAATGATGAATAACTATATTTGACTCTGCAAAAATACTCCAAAAATGTGAAATCGCAAATTTTTGAAGGCTTTTTTTGCCTTTCAACCGTGGTTTTCTTGGTTTTATGGCTAACTTTGCGCCAAAATGTATTTTGCAATTATGAAAAAATCTCTGTTCTTTTGTGCTCTTCTGAGCTTTTCCCTCTCCGTTTTCACCTGCTACGGACGCGGAGGAAAATCAAAGAATCCTACTCTTGAGGCTTGCGAACGCGGACTTTCCTCTATCAATCGTGCCTCTGCGCAAGCCATTGTAGGTTTTCTTTCATCAGATCCCCTCGAAGGTCGTGAGGCAGGCTACAACAGTAGCTTCATTGCTGCAGAATATTTAGTCAGTCAGCTCATTGAGGCAGGCTTGGAGCCATTGGATGGTAGTTATCGTCATCCGTTCTCTGCCTATCAGGAGGCCAACTTCCGGCGTCCCGGTCGTGTGTGGTATGTGCATCCCGATTCTGTCGCACGCATTCAGAACGGTCCGCATCGCCGCATGGACATGGTGAATGTGTTTGGCGTCATCCCCGGTGAGCGTGCGGAAGAATTTGTCATTGTCGGGGCTCACCGCGACCATTGGGGCAGAGACCTTTGGAAAGTTGGCGACCAAATATATAATGGTGCCGATGATAATGCTTCAGGAGTAAGTTGTGCTCTGCAGATAGCCCGTGCGGTGAAGAAAAGCGGGAAGAAACCTCTGCGTACGATGATTTTCGCTTTTTGGGATGGAGAAGAGAAGGGAACGCTGGGCAGCGAATGGTTCACCTGCCAATGGCCAAAGATTAAGCAGACGAAAGCATATCTGAATTTTGATATGGCAGGAGGCAACAATCAGCCCGACAATCCTCCCTATTTTGCCTATATTTATAGCCAAGAGGTGCCAGCTTTTGGCGAATGGATAAAGCGCGATGTGGAGCATTATCAGCTCCGGTTAGATCCCAGCATACGCCCGACGGAAAATCTGACGGGCGGTAGCGATCAGGGAAATTTTGTGGCATTGGGTATTCCGTTTATTTGGTATCATACGGATTGGACTCCCTATTATCATCAAGTAACTGACGAAGTAGAACAAATCAATTGGGATAAGCTCGTGGAAATCACGAAAGCCAGTTATCTCAATGCTTGGAATATGGCTAATGAGGAGCAGTACTAATTTATGCGTTCCCCCAACCATTACTCATTGCTAATCGGTAGGTGAAGAAATTTAGTTTTATGTTTGAATGCTCTCTTTGGCGCAGTTCTTAGTCTTGAAATAAAGGAGCATAGCAGGTTATGTGACTGTTTTCAAGGGTAAAAGATGCGCCAAAGAGAGCGTTCAGACATACAAGCCATCATAATTCCTACTATGCTTATTGTAAAGGTAGGTTCTATAAATTAGTTTTCAATGTAAGGCAGTGTTTCTGTCTTACTTGGATGTCTTCACGCCTCTCGCACCGTATCTTTTTGTCTTTCATTCAGTCACGTAGCCCGCTACGCTCCCTCGTGAAAAACAAAAACCTACGGCACGATAGTCGCAAATACATCGCAAGCTAATTTATAGAACCTACCTAAAAATAATTTTTTATTCCCTCCTTTATATATATAGAACACTCCATGCTGCATCGTACACTCTTTCTTTTTCTGTCTTTTCTTGCAGCCACCCTGCTGCAAGCTCAGGAGCCTCTAAAAAATACTGCATTCCGTGATGGCGAGCGTGTAGATTACGTATTGAAATTCAATTGGGGTCCGATTTGGATGACCGTTGGCACTGCGGAATGGGAGATTTCAAGCGACAAGTATCACGGGCAGGATATTCATAAAGTTTCGCTTCGGACGCTGACAAATAAGCGTGCTGACCGCTATTTCGTCCTGCGCGATACGATGACCACCTATGTCAGTCATGACCTCGTGCCTTTGAGTTTCAAAAAGGTAGGTCGAGAGGGGAAGCGTTACAAGCAGGATTATGTGAATTATTCCTATGCCAACGGGAAGTGTAGTGTTTCGACCTATCACCGTACGGACGACCATACCCCACGCACTTCAAGTTATGATGGTGCCACCCTTGCTTATGATATGGTGAGCATGATGCTTAGAGCGCGTTCGTTCGACCCTACAGGTTGGCAAAAAGGCCATCGCATACGTTTCATGATGGCAGAAGGCAGGAAAGTCTCGAAGCAAAGCATCGTTTATCGTGGCAAGAAAGTCGTAGAACTTGATGATATGCGCCGAAAATACAATTGTCTTGTGTTTTCCTTCATGGAATACGAGAACAATAAAGAAACGGAAATCGTTAAATTCTATATCACCGACGATGCAAATCATCTTCCTGTGCGTTTGGACATGCATCTCAACTTTGGTAGTGCCAAAGCCTTTATGACGCATGCCAAGGGATTGCGCCATGCCGAAACCTCTATCGTTCGTTGATGCCCCTTCTCGCAGCAGTTCTTGCCAAGGGACTGCACTTTTTAGGCATAATGGGGATAAAAGAACAAGTAGGTTGCGAGCATTTGTTTATGACAAATGTCAAATCTGTAGCCCTTTTTTGAGGAACCGTATGGGGCGTGCTTCCTGTTGTGTCAATGCTTGTTGATAAATCTGACTCACGAAGCTTTTTTTTTGCTCCCCCAAAACCCATGAAATCCATTCTGTTCAGACTGGCATGACATGTGTAGCTGTGGTGAAAATGACGAACTTTGCAATCCTTCTACAGAGTTCCTGCTTCCCAAGCAATCATTTTCACCCCTTAAAGTGATTATTTTGTCCCCGGAAAATGGTCATATTTCCCCGGAAAATGGTCACTCTGAGGCGAAATGCGCTGTAGAAGTAAGGCATCTTGCAGTAAATGTAGGTTCTATAAATTAGTTTTCAATGTAAGGCAGTGTTGCTGCTTTACTTGGATGTCCTCACGCCTCTCGCACCGTATCTTTTTTGTCTTTCATTCAGTCACGTAGCCCGCTACGCTCCCTCGTGAAAAACAAA
>CALZJF010000045.1 GCA_945787885.1 uncultured Bacteroidales bacterium
TGCGACTATCGTGCCGTAGGTTTTTGTTTTTCACGAGGGAGCGTAGCGGGCTACTTGACTGAATGAAAAACAAAAAGATACGGTGCAAGAGGCGTGAAGACATCCAAGTAAAACAGAAACATTGCCTTACATTGAAAACTAATTTATAGAACCTACCATAAAGTTGTGAGAACAATTCCCACACGACATCTCGCACGAAACAACAACGAGACAACGAAACACGGGGAGAGGCAGAAAAAAAATGATGATTTTTTGTACATGTCGCCAAATATTCATAAATTTGCCACGAATTATACTAACCTAACGGAAGGAGGACATGGTATGCACCAACGGCACACACCTCCCGAACCTTATTTTCAACTACCTAAACCTTTATATTCAAAACTCTAAAATGGGATTCTTCTCCAACATATTCGGCAAGAAACCTGCTGCCAACGAGCCCTCATGGCGAGTGGGGGGCACAGAAGATTTCATGATGCTGATACGTGTTTACTATCAAGCCGTCATGGCAGCCAACTTCGGTCTCCGCGACTTCCGAATGCTGCCTGACCTCCGCGTCTTCAAACAGACCATGAAAGTCCCGACGGTCAATAATCGTATCGGTATTGGCGAAAAGAACCGCTGCAGAAAAATGCTTCAGGAGATTTATGGTATCTCCGACAATTTCTTTCAGGAAATAGATGCCAGCATCAAGCATCGCTGCAAGAATCTGCAAGCCATGCAGACGTATCTGATGCAGTTCCAAGGCTTCGCACAGGAATTGATGATGCTCATGGGCAACCTCATGAAATGGAAATTCCGCCTGCCCGGATTTCTCAAGGGGGCACTGCTTCGGCTGACAGAAAAATCCATCAACGATGTCATGACGCGCAACAACTGGAAAGAGGCTGACGTGCAGAAGAGCGTGGCAAGCGTGCGCCGTTACGCCCAGACTTTAGAATATTCGCAGCAGTGGATGACGGAATTTGTCTATAACGTCATCATCCTCGCCAAGAAAGAACCCAAGCCTGACGCTACGGCTGAGAGCTAATTGCTCAGAGTCAGACGGCAAGCCGCTCCGAGGGAACAAGCTCTCCACCATTTCTCCCCAAGCCCCACGATTCACGCATGACACAAGAAGAAGAAAAGGCACTACGCAGATTTGAAACCCGCGTGCGCCAACTGATAATGAAATACAGGAATCTTGAGCAGGAGTCCAAGGAACTTTATGAAATGGTGGACGAACGCGACAAGACCATCCAACAATTGAGAAGCGAAGTTGCTGAATGGAAGCAACGCTACCAGACGCTCAAAACAGCGCGCATGATTGAAGTCACCTCGGGCGAACGCGAAGAAGCACAGAAACGCATCCAGCAAATCATCCGAGAGATAGACAAATGTATCTCCCTCATCAACCTCTAAAAGGCGCTCCAACGTCTGAATTTTCCCCCACACAATCCGCAAAGCATTCCCCCACATGGCCGCTCCTGAAAAAGTCAATGTCAATCTCCTCGTGGGCAACCAATACCAACAGCTCACCGTACCGCTTGATAAAGAGCGTTATTTCCGTGATGCGGCCGACCTCATCAACGACCGTTTCAACAAGTACCGTCAGGGCTTTCAGAACCAAAGCACTGACCGCTACAATGCAGTCGTCATGCTCGACATCGCCGTCAGATACCTTCAGCAGCAGGAAGAGCACGACACCCTGCCCTTCGTACAGGCTATCGGAAAGCTCACCGAAGAAATCGAAGAGGTGTTAGGAGAGAACCGCTAAGGGAAAACCTCTCAAAAACTGCACATTCACATCACTCCACGAGATAAGTAGGTAATGAAAATTAGTTTTATGTTAGAATGCTCTATTTGAATGCAGGTTTTAGGCTTGAAATAAAGGAGCGAGCTTATATTATGGGGGCTATGTGACTGTTTTCAAGGCTAAAAGATGCGCCAAAGAGAGCCTTCAAACATACAAACCATAATAATCATCTACTATATTTACTATAAAATAATTTTTATTACCTACTTACCAACAAGAACCTTAAATATCCACCCATAACACGACAATCCCCCTATTCATGAGTAGTATCACCGTAGTCATTTTAGTGGCCGTTGCTATCATCATAGGCTTCGGCTTAGGCTTCGGTCTCTTCCGATATGTCCTCACATCCATGCTCAACAATAAAATGGATGAGGCACAAAAGGAGGCTGAAGTATTGAAAGAAAAAAAACTGCTTGAGGTAAAAGAGAAATTCCTCAACAAGAAGGCTGAACTCGAAAAAGAAGTACAGCAGCGCAACTCACGCATCGCGCAGCAGGAGAACAAGCTCAAGCAGCGCGAAATGGGCATTAACCAGCGTCATGAGGAGCTCGGGCGTCGCAAGCAGGAGCTCGACGCCATGCAGCAGCAGATTAACCGCAAGGAGTCTGACCTCGCGCAGCGTGAGGCAGAACTCGCTGACGCTCAGGAACGTGAAGTCAAGAAACTGGAAGAGCTCAGCGGACTTTCTGCCGATGAGGCTCGCGACCGCCTCGTGGAGGCCATGAAGGCCGAGGCACAGACCAAGGCGCAAAGCTACATCAACGAAATCATTGACGAGGCAAAACTCACTGCCAACAAAGAGGCAAAGCGCATCGTCATTCAGAGCATACAGCGCGTAGCCACGGAGACCGCCATCGAAAACTCCGTCACCGTCTTCCACATCGAAAACGATGAGGTAAAGGGGCGCATCATCGGTCGCGAAGGTCGCAACATCCGTGCCTTGGAAGCTGCCACTGGCGTTGAAATCGTCGTTGACGATACGCCCGAAGCCATCGTCATCAGTGCCTTCGACCCCGTTCGTCGTGAAATCTGCCGTCTTGCTCTCCACAACCTCATCGCCGACGGACGCATCCACCCCGCACGCATTGAAGAGGTAGTAGCGAAGGTGCGCAAGCAGGTGGAAGAAGAAATCATCGAGACGGGAAAACGTACCGCCATCGACCTCGGCATTCACGGCCTGCATCCCGAACTCATCCGCATCGTCGGAAAAATGAAATATCGCTCCAGCTACGGCCAGAATCTGCTGCAGCACGCGCGCGAAACTGCCAATCTTTGTGCCATCATGGCTGCCGAACTGGGGCTGAACCCGAAGAAGGCAAAACGTGCCGGACTCCTCCACGACATTGGCAAAGTGCCTGACGAGGAGAGCGAACTCTGCCATGCGCTCTACGGTGCAAAGATTGCAGAGAAATACAAAGAAAAGCCCGACATCTGCAACGCCATCGGTGCTCACCACGATGAGATGGAGATGACCACGCTCCTCGCTCCCATCGTGCAGGTCTGCGATGCCATCAGTGGCGCGCGTCCCGGAGCACGTCGGGAAATCGTCGAAGCCTACATCAAGCGCCTCAACGATTTGGAGAACATTGCCATGTCTTATCCCGGCGTTGTCAAGACGTATGCCATTCAGGCTGGCCGAGAATTAAGAGTCATCGTTGGTGCCGACAAGATTTTCGACGACCAAATCGAAGAACTCTCACAGAAGATTGCTACGCAGATACAGAACGAGATGACGTATCCCGGACAGGTAAAGATTACCGTCATCCGCGAGACTCGTTCCGTCAGCTACGCCAAATAGTCTGCACTTCTCCCACACGACACGCACATCCCCCCTTGGCAGAATACGCCTCTGCCACCTCACCACTGGCAGAGGCATCACACTGCCCTTCACTACTACCACTTCGACACACGCAGGACCGACGGTGTCGGCATCATGACGGCTCTACTCATTATATATATATAGGAGTAAACCAGATATATATATAGGAGTAAACCAGCCAAACCACATCCTACCCTGCCCTGTCATTCCCCCCAACATAGGTAAATCATAGAACCTCACAGGATGAAAGGCTGATATTCTCGGACCACAGGCTATGCCAAGAGAGCCACAGCAGCACTCTGCCAAGCCCCGAAGACACTGCATCCACTAACCCCATCCGAATTACACGCCAGCTATACTCGCTCGAAATGAAATTCCTTAAACGATTTCAACTCCTTGCCCTTCTCTTTCTCGTAGCCTTTTCAGCCATGGCACAATCGACCATGACAGATTCGCAAATTCAGGAATACATCCTCAAAGAGACAGCAAAGGGAACCGACCGTTCCGCCATCGTCGCCGGACTCGTCGAGAAGGGAGTCACCCTTGAACGCATACAGAAACTGCGCAAGAACTACGAACGGCAAAACAAAAACGCATCCGTCGGAACCCGCAATATAACGGGTTCGGGCGATTCTCGTATGCGCACTGCCAATAGTCAAGTGCGTTCCGACAAGCAAAACCCAAATTTCAAGCATAGGCAGAGAGAAAACGTAAATCTCAAGGATATGACGCCTGCCGAACGCAAGAAATACCGCACCGGAAAAATGGAGGAGATGGACACTCAGATGGACTTCCTCTTTCCCGATAGCCTGAAGTATTACAACGAAGACGGATACGACTACGGATTCGACGAAGACAAATACACCCGAAAGGTCTTCGGACGCGACATTTTTAGCAATAAAGACCTGACCTTCGAGCCTGAAATGAATATCGCCACGCCCTCCGACTACCGTCTTGGCCCTGGCGATGCCGTAAACATCGATGTTTGGGGGGCTTCGACGAAGAGCTACGAAGCTACCGTCACCCCCGATGGCTATGTGCATCTGGAAGACATCGGTCCCATCGAAGTGAGCGGACTGACCGTGGCGCAAGCCAACTCGCGCATCAAAAGCACTCTCTCTGCTCGCTTTGCCGACTCCAATGTACGTCTCAGCGTCGGACAGACCAAGACCATCACCGTCAATGTCATGGGCGAAGTAGATATGCCTGGCACTTATACCCTGAGCGCATTCTCCACCGTTTTCCACGCCCTCTATATGGCAGGCGGAACAAACGAGATTGGTACGCTGCGTAATATCAAGGTATATCGCTCAGGGCGTTGCATCTCCACCGTTGATATCTACGATTATATCCTCAACGGCAATCTGCGCGGCAATGTCCGTCTCGCCTCCAACGATGTCATCGTCGTTGGCCCCTATGAAAGTCTCGTAAACGTGACGGGCAAGGTAAAACGCCCGATGTGGTATGAGATGAAGGAAAACGAGTCGCTCGGCACGCTCCTCAACTATGCCGGCGGCTTCTCAGGCGATGCCTATGAAGACAATGTCACCGTCGTACGTAAAAAGGGCGGCACCATCCGCGTATTCTCCGTCGGAGAATTTGACCGTGATGCCTTCCTGCTCTGCGATGCCGATAGTGTCAATATCGATTCCACCCTCCATCGCTACACCAATACCGTAGAAATTCGTGGTGCCGTCATGCGTCCTGGTTTCTATGAGATTAGCACAGACATGGCCACCATTCGTCAGCTCTTGGAGAAGGCAGGCGGCATCAGCGAAGATGCTATCTCCACGCGCGGCATCATTCACCGCCGCAAGGAGAACCGCCAACTGGAGGTGCTCTCATTCAACACCAACGCTCTCCTCTCTCATGAGAATCCTGACGTCACCCTGAAGAACGAAGACATCGTCTATATTCCCTCACACAAGGAGCAAGACGAAGAGCGCGTACTCGTCATCAGCGGCGAGGTCATCTATCCCGGCACCTACGAATATGCCGAGAACACCACCATCGAAGACCTCATACTTCAGGCTGGCGGTATGACGGACCGTGCCTCAGTGACGAAAATCGACGTCATGCGCCGTCACCGCGACAACTATGCCCTAACCGCACCTGAGACAGTGGGCGAATTTTTCACCTTCAGCCTCAAGGATGGCTTCATCGTCGATGGCAATGAGGGCTTTGTGCTCCAGCCTTTTGATGAGGTCTGCGTACGCCAGTCGCCGGGCAACAATGAGCAGCAGCACGTCACCGTATTGGGCGAAGCCACCTTCGTCGGCACTTACTGTCTGACAAAGAAAAACTCACGCCTCTCTGACATCGTCAAGCAATGTGGCGGCGTGACCGCGCAAGCCTACCTGAAAGGTGCTCGCCTCCAACGTCAGATGACCGAAGAAGACAAGACCATGCAGCGCGCCCTGCTCAAGATTGCTGCTACGGGCGATAGCATTGATGTCAACAAACTTGAGATTGGCGATACGAAATACATCGGTATCAACCTCGACAAAGCCATAGAAAATCCTGGCGATGACCGCTACGACATCATCCTTCAGGACGGCGACATCCTCTCCATCCCTCAGTACAACAATACTGTCACGGTGAACGGTGAGGTGATGTACCCCAACACCGTGGCTTACATTCCCAATGCTCCCCTGTCCTACTACATCAACCAAGCGGGTGGTTTCAACCTCCGTGCAAAAGAGTCGCGTGTGTTCGCCATCAACATGAACGGTACGGTGACTCGCGTCAAGAGTCGTAAGGACATCCAGCCCGGCTGTAACATCGTCGTGCCGAGCAAGGGCAAGCGCCAACGTATGACGACGGCACAAATCCTCTCGCTCTCCATGAGCTTCGCCTCCCTCGGAGCCGTCATCGCATCTGCCATTTCCAGCATGAAGTAAGACATCCCCCCCGAAACACTATTGCATATTCCCCATTCGGCCCGCCCGGTTCGCTAATCATAGCGTGTCAGGCGGGCCGATGTATGTTTTCAAGGAAACAGAAGTTTACGGAACTTGGGGCAAAAACATCTGCCACAGACTGCAAATCGCCTTTGGCACGCCCCATCACGAACGCTTTTTTCTCATCAGCCCATTCTCAAACCTATCATTCTCTCAACTTCACCCCTCTGCGAAGGCAAAAATAAGCCAATCTTTCTTTGTGCAGACAAAAAACATGGGGAAAGGTTTGGAATATTTTACCAAAAACGCTAACTTTGCCCTTGAAAGACAAACATCATCCGGCTCTGCCGAACAAAAAGTAAAACACCATAACAAGTATCACAATGGCAAAGAAATTCATTTGTACCGTTTGCGGCTATGTCCATGAAGGCGATGCCGCTCCCGAACGTTGCCCCCAGTGCAAGGCTCCCGCATCAAAGTTTAAGGAAGTAGAAGCTCAGGAAGAGCGCGTATATGTTACCGAACACGTCATCGGCGTTGCCAAAGGTTGCCCCGAGGACATCATGGATGGCCTGAAGGCTCACTTTGAAGGCGAATGCACTGAGGTCGGTATGTATCTCGCTATGTCTCGCCAGGCAGACCGTGAGGGCTATCCCGAAATCGCAGAGGCTTTCAAGCGCTATGCTTTCGAAGAGGCTGACCACGCAAGCCGTTTCGCCGAACTCATTGGCGATTGCGTATGGGACACCAAGACCAACCTCCAGAAGCGTGCTGAGGCAGAATGCGGTGCCTGCGATGGCAAGATGGAAATCGCTAAGCGTGCCAAGGCAGAAGGTCTCGACGCTATCCACGACACTGTTCACGAAATGGCAAAGGACGAGGCACGCCACGGACGCGGCTTCGAAGGCCTCCTCAAGCGTTACTTCAAGTAATCGCATCACGCCATCCTATTTGCTCGCCATGCACACCTCTTAGGGGTGTGAACCTTGCAAAACAGCTTTTCAAAGCGGCTTTCAACCTCAATTTTAGGGTTGAAAGCCGCTTTTTTCAGTAAAAAATTTGCGCATTAAGGTATAATCAACTAATTTTGCCCAAAATTCTAAAGGCAAATACTATGCCCTAAAGCCAAAGAGACAGTACCCAAAGCCTCTCCCAAGGGCAAAACAGAAAACAAAACAATTAAACATACTGCACTATGAAGTTCAAAACTCTCATTGTAAGTGTACTTGCTGCACTTGCTACCCTCAATGTCAGCGCACAGGAGACCACTCCTGAGGTAAAGCCTGATATGTCTTACTGGTTCTTAGGAGTTCAGGGCGGCATTGGCGCAACCCGCGGCGAAGGTTCCTTCAAGGATCTCTACTCTCCCGCAGCAGCCCTCTCTGTAGGTTACCGTTTCAATCCCTACTTCGCTCTCCGTCTGAACGGAAGCGGATGGACTGGAAAAGGCTATCTGCCTACCACTGCCGACAAATATAAATATAATTACGCTCAGGTAGGCCTTGATGGGATGCTCGACCTCTGCACCCTCTTCGGTGGTGTCAAGCCCAACCGCATCGCCACCCTCTGGCTCACCGGTGGTGTCGGCTATATCCACAGCTTCAGCAACGATGAAGCTCTCGACCTCAAGACTGCCAACACTGCCCAGAACCGTCCCGAGCAGCTCACCTACTACTGGGATAAGCGCGACTACGTCACTGGCCGCTTCGGTCTTCACCTCGACTTCCGTCTCTGCGAGCGCGTGAACTTCAACATCGAAGGCAACGCCACCGTCATGGATGACCACTTCAACAGCAAGGATGCTGACAATGCCGACTGGCAGTTCAATGTCCTCGCCGGTTTCTGCTTCCGCCTTGGCAAAATCAACAAGCCCGTTGCTCCTGTTGTCGTGCCTGAGCCCGTGCAGCCTGAGCCCGTCGTAGAGCCCGAACCCGTCGTAGAGCCCGCTCCCGAGCCCGTAGCCGTAGTAGAAGAGGTGAAGCCCTGCATCCAGAACGTATTCTTCCTCATCAACCGCTACGACATCCGTCCCAGCGAAATGGCAAAGGTAGATGAAGCTGTGGCTTATCTGAACAAGTATCCTCAGGCAAAAATCGACATCACTGGATACGCCGATAAGAACACGGGTAACGCTACTATCAACCAGCGTCTCTCCAAGCAGCGTGTCAATAGCGTTTACAACGCACTCATACAGAAGGGTATCGCTGCCGACCGTATCAACAAGGACTACAAGGGCGACACTGTACAGCCCTTCCCCAACGACAAGGAAAACTATGAGAAGAACCGCGTCGTTATCTGCGTAGCTGAATAATTCTGCTTAGCAAAGTAACATATTCTACTTAGCAAAGTAACATAAAGCACCGCCTCCGAAACGAAAGCTTCGGAGGCGGTGCTATTTTTTGTGCATTAAGCAGGTAATGAAAATTAGTTTTATGTTAGAATGCCTACTACAAAATAATTTTCTTACCTACTTATTTCAAAAAAACGATCAATGTCGCTGCGTCTTGGCAAAGGCATCGAGCACTGCCACTGCTGTGATATTCACGATGTCGCGGACACTCGACTCAAAGTCCGTAAAGTGGATGGGCTTGTTCAGGCCCATCTGTATCGGACCAATCACTTCTGCATCTTCAGCCATATTCTTAATCATCTTGTAAGAAGCGTTGGCAGCCGAAAGGTTCGGGAAGATGAGCGTATTGACATCCATACCCTTGATGCGCGTGAAAGGATATTTCTCATCGCGCAGTTCGCGGTTCAAGGCAAAGTTCACCTGCATCTCGCCGTCTATAGCCAATTCAGGATGCTCGCAGTGCAACTTTTCAATCACCTGCTGCACCATTCCCGCACTGCCCTCCGTGTCCGTGCCGAAGTTGGAATAGCTAATCATCGCACACACGGGCGTACGGTTGAAGAAGCGCGTCGTCGAAGCAGCCAAGAGTGCAATGTCCTCCAGCGTCTCAGCATTCGGACTGCGGTTGATGAGCGTATCGGCAATGAACGTCAGACCGCGCTTCGTATTCAAGATGTGCATTGCAGCAAAATGCCTGAAGCCCGGACGAATGCCAATCACCTCCTTCGCCACCTTGATGGTATTCGAGTATTTCGTGTACATACCCGTTATCATCGCGTCGGCATCGCCCGTCTCCACCATCATCATTCCGAAGAAGTTGCGCTCATACATCTTGTCGATGGCCTCCTGAAGCGTGTAGCCCCGTCGTTCCATCTTCTTGGCATGAATCTCGGCATACCGCTGGCGCATCGGTGCATACTGAATCTCGCGCAGATTCAGCACCTCGCATCCCTCCAGGTTCAGCCTCATTTCTTCAGCCATCTTGCGAATTTTCTCCACATTGCCCAAGATAATCGGGTGGCAAATCTCCTCCTCGCGAGCCCGCACTGCAGCTTCGAGCATGACGGGGTGCGTTCCCTCAGCAAAGACCACGCGGGCAGGATGCAGACGCGCCGAGTCGATGAGGTTTTGCGAAAACTTCGTCTCCTGTCCCATCAAGGCCCGGAGTTGCTGGCGATAGGCTTTCCAGTCCGTGATGGGCTTCCGCGCCACGCCACTCTCCATAGCCGCCCGCGCCACTGCCATCGAAACCTCCGTGATAAGACGCGGATCAACGGGTTTCGGAATGAAGTAGTCCGGACCGAAGGTGAAGTCGCGCACGTTGTACGTACGGTGTACGATGTCCGGCACGGGGCGGCGTGCCAAGTCGGCAATTGCCCTCACAGCCGCCATCTTCATCTCCTCATTGATGGCCATTGCCGCCGTATCGAGCGCACCGCGGAAAATATAGGGGAAACCGATGACATTGTTAATCTGGTTCGGATAGTCCGTACGTCCGGTCGACATCAGCACATCAGGCCGCGCCTCCTTGGCAGCCTCATACGTAATCTCCGGCACGGGGTTCGCCAGGGCGAAGATGATGGGCTTTTCGGCCATCGTCCGCACCATCTCCTGCGTCAGGACATTGCCTTTGGAAAGTCCGACAAACACGTCAGCCCCCTTCACGGCGTCTGCCAGCGTAGTGATGTCCGTGCGCTCGGTGGCAAACTCGCGCTTCTGCTCCGTCAGGTTCTCGCGCGCCACACTGATGACTCCCTTTGAATCGAGCATGACGATGTTCTCGCGCCGGGCTCCGAAGGCGCAATACAGCCGCGTGCAACTAATGGCAGCTGCTCCGGCTCCGTTCACCACTATCTTCACCTCCTCCAGTTTCTTCCCTGCCACCTCCACGGCATTGATCAGTCCGGCGCAGGATATAATGGCCGTGCCGTGCTGGTCGTCGTGCATGACGGGGATGTCAAGCTCTTCCTTCAGCCGACGCTCTATTTCAAAACATTCCGGAGCCTTGATGTCCTCCAGATTGATGCCTCCGAAGGTGGGCGCAATGGCTTTCACCGCCGCTATGAATCGCTCCGGATCTTTCTCATCTACCTCAATATCAAAGGCATCCACTCCTGCATAGATTTTGAAAAGCAGGCTCTTGCCCTCCATGACGGGCTTTCCGCTCATCGCCCCGATGTCGCCCAGTCCGAGCACTGCCGTACCGTTCGAAATCACGGCAACGAGGTTGCCCTTGTTCGTATAGCGATAAGCATCTTCCGGGTGTTGCTGAATTTCCAGACAGGGTTCTGCCACGCCGGGGCTGTAAGCCAGCGAAAGGTCAGTCTGCGTGCGGTAGGGCTTCGTCGGCACCACCTCAATCTTGCCCGGCCTTCCCTGTTCGTGATAGGCCAGTGCGGCTTCTTTTGTGATTTTTGCCATAAGAGTTTCTATCGGTGGGGGCTGATTCTCCCCACCGTCCAAAGGGTTTGTTACTGTGGAGCTACCATTGTTGCTGTCCGTCAGGCATTCTTTCGTTTCTGCCCGGACAGCGCCAAGTGCGCCTCCCACCTTTTCGTTAGTTTTTGATGCCGCAAAATTACGCCATTTCAGCAGGGTATGAAAGGCATAGTGACCATTTTCCCCGACATTATGCCCAAAAGTGAACATTTTTTAACGCCAGCAGACATTCAAGTTGAACGATTATGCGCAGAAAATCGTAATTTTGCGCCATATTTTTGCACCATCTATTTACCCCAGCCCCCAAGCTCCAATATGCAAAATTCCATAGAACGCTATCCCGCAGGCACTCCCAAGCGCCGCGTCATCGACTACGCCACGAAGTTTTTCTTCGAGCAAGGCATACGCAATGTGACGATGGACTCCATCTCGCAAGGTCTGAAAATGTCGAAGCGCACGCTCTACCAGCTCTTTGCTGACAAGGAGCAGCTCATCATTGCCTGCGTAGAATTGATGATGGACCAAGCGCAGTTGCTGAAGGAGAAGATGATAGCCGAAAAACATGAAACGCTGGAAATCATCCTCAAGCTCATGGAGATGCGCCTCTCGAATTTCTCGAAAATGTCAGAACGCTATGTCCTCGACGTGGCCCACTATCCCGCCGTGAAAGCCTACTTTGAAGAGTTCAAGCAGATGTATGTGGCAGAGGGAGACGTTTTCATCAGGAAATGTGTGGCTGAGGGCACTTTCCGCCCGGACATCAATCCGCTCATCATCTCGCGCGTGGCCTACATCAGTGCCTTCTCCGTAGCCAGCTCGCACGACTTTGATGAATTTACGCTGAATGAGATTGTGATGAACACTACGATAGTCACGCTCAGAGGCTGCTGCACCGAGAAGGGCATCGCCACCATCGACCGCTTCCTCGATGACTACCATAAAAGGAAATAGAGCATACGTGACGACGGAAAACTTGCTGACCACGCCGCTGGCCGCCTCATACCGACACACAAACAGAACTTGACAATCGAATAGCATGAAGCAGGAAAAAAAACTTCTTGCACTGGCCGAACAGCCCGTCGGACGGCTGCTGATGCAGTATGCCATCCCTGCCATTACGGCCATGATAGCCTCGTCGCTCTACAACATCGTCGATGGCATCTTTATCGGACAGGGCGTGGGCGAAAACGCCATCGCCGGACTCGCCCTCACCGCACCCCTGATGAATCTCACCGCTGCCTTCGGAGCGATGGTGGGCGTGGGCGGAAGCACCATCATGAGCGTCCGGCTCGGACAGAAAGACTATCAGACGGCACGCCTCATCCTGGGCAATGTCATGATGATGAACGTCGTCCTGGGTCTGATGCTTGGAGCCGTGCTCATCTTCTTCCTCAATCCTATCCTACACTTCTTCGGAGCCTCTGATGCCACGCTACCCTTTTCCCACGAGTACATGCTGATACTGCTCTCCTTCAATGCAGTGACCCACTTGTACTTTGGCCTCAACGCCATGCTCCGCTCCACGAACCGTCCGCGGACAGCCATGTATGCCACGTTTGCCACGGTCTTCATCAACACGCTCCTCGATGCCCTCTTCATCCTCGTATTCCACTGGGGCATAGCGGGCGCAGCCTGGGCCACTGCCATCTCGCAGGCCATCGTCTTGCTTTGGCAACTCGTGCTCTTCCGGCGCAAGGACGACATCATTCGTCTTGAGCGCAGCATCTTCAAGCCCTCGCGGCGCATCATGCGCGAGGCCATCACCATCGGACTGCCGCAGTTCCTCATCAATGCCTGCGCCTGCCTCGTCAGCATCAGCTTCACGCGCGCCATGTCCACCTACGGGGGCGACGTGGCAGTGGGAGCCTACGGCATCATCGGTCGCCTCCACATGCTCGTCGTCTTCATCGTCATTGGCATCAATCAGGCGTTGCAGCCCATAGCGGGCTACAACTATGGCGCGCAGCTCTACACGCGCTTGGTCAATGTGCTGAAATATGCCATCATCGCTGCCACCGTTGTCAGCACGTGCGGCTTCCTCCTCGGCACATTCCTCGCCGAAGAGTTTGTCAGCCTCTTCGCTGCCGATGCTCCAGAGATGGTGCAGACCGCCACTCACGGCCTGCACATCTCCGTCTTGCTCTTCCCGCTCATTGGCATGCAGATTGTCAGCGGCTCGTTTTTCCAGAGCATCGGCTATCCCGCCAAGAGCATCTTCCTCAGCCTGACGCGCCAACTCATCTTCCTCCTCCCCGGACTCTATATCCTGCCGCATCTCTTTGCCGACCCGCTCGAGGGAGTGTGGTATTCCATGCCCATCTCCGATGCTGCCGCCACTCTCCTCTCCGCCTATCTCCTCATAGCCGAAGTGCGGCGCTTACGGCGCGCCACTGACGGCACACCCTTAAAGCACTCATAATCCCTCTATTCCATCCTGCCATGAACGAGCCTTACAGCATCTGCATCGGCCGCCAGTTAGGGAGCGGCGGACGACAAATAGGACACATCATCGCACAACGCTTAGGCATTGCCTACTACGACAAGGAACTCCTCTCCATCGCTGCTGAAGAAAGCGGACTGGGGCGTGGGGTCTTCGAGCGCAACGATGAGCGCAAAAGCTTCATCCACACCTTCCTCGGAGCCGTACAGCCCTTCTTCGGCGGCGGCGACTTCTATGCCAACCAGCTTTCTGAGGAGAATCTCTTCACCCTGCAGAGCGGAGTCATCCGCAAGCTCGCCACTGACCGTTCGGGGGTGTTCATCGGACGCGTGGCCGACTATATCCTGCGCGAACATCCGCGCCGCGTCAGCATCTTCGTGGCGGCCGACACGGAAGACCGCGCCAAACGCATCATGGAGAAGGAGAAGACGAACCGCAAGAATGCCTTGCGCATCATCGAAGAGGGCGACAATCAGCGTGCCAACTACTATAACTTCTATTCTTCCGGCACGTGGGGCAGCGCTGACAACTATGACCTCTGCATCAATTCCTCCGCTCTCGGCATTGAAGCCACGGCGGAGTTCATCTTGCAGTTCATCAGCCAGAAGCTGAACCTCACTCTTCCTGCCGATTCGTCCGCCTGCCAGGTGCCGGCGCCTGAGGTGTTCTGAATTTTTCCGCCACTGCCTCTGCCCTCAAAATGACCATTCTGAGGGGCAGAAATGATGACTTTTGGCGTAAAAACCGAACACTTACGGGGGCGAAAGCAATCACCTGGAAAGCTGAAGCTCTGAGGAAATCTTCCTTACCCTATGTTTCCACACAACAAGGGATATGCCGAACGCCCGGCATATCCCTTGTTGCGTACAGAAAAGCGCACACGCTCATGGCTGTGGCTCACGCGGTTGCGTCAGTTTTCTCCATGCTTTGGGGAGGTATGCTATGAGGTCGGAGGCGATGACGCTGTGTTCGCCCAGCTCCTCCGCTGCCAAATCGCCCGCCATGGCATGGAGCGAAACGCCCAAGCAAGCCGCGGCGCGAGGAGCATAGCCCTGCGCCAAGAGGCCCGTGATGATGCCTGTCAGCACATCGCCGCTCCCCGCCGTCGCCATCCCACTGTTTCCCCACGGACAACATACGGCAAAGCCATCGGGCCAGAAGATGCGCGTGGGGTGTCCCTTCACCGCCAGCACCACGCCATGCCGCTCCGCCAGCTTGCGGGCTTCCGCCGTCAGCAACGCCTCATCCTGAGCCAGAGCCGAGAGCGGCAGACCCGTCAGGCGGCTGAACTCGCCCAGATGGGGCGTAAGGATGGTCTCCATCGGTATCTCGTCCCACAGCTCAGCGTGCCGGGCCAGAAGGTTCAAGGCATCGGCATCCAGCACGAGGGGTGCCGGGGCTTCCAGCTCAAGCAGCAGTGACAGCTCCCGCTGCAACGCCTCAAGCGTCTCCTCTCCGCAGCCCAAGCCAGGCCCGATGCCAATGCCCGAATAGCCTCCCGGATCGACGGGCGTTGAAAACACGGCAGCGCCCATGACATCATGGCTCACGATGGCCTCCGGGACGCTCGTCTGCACCACATCGTTGTTGCAGCGCGGCAGGTGAATCGTCAGTTTTCCCACGCCCGAACGCAGGCAGGCCCTTCCTGCCAGTATGCTCGCTCCTGCCATTCCCCATGCCCCGGCTATCAGCAGGGCATGCCCGAACGTACCCTTATGCCCGTCGGCGGGACGGGGTTGCAGAAAGAGGGATAAATCTTGCAGCGTAAGTGTTTCCATGCGTATGTTGAAAGAAAAAGATTCGTCAGACTGCCCTCTTCCGTGAGAGCATAACGCGCTGTAAAATTAGACATAAACGCACAAAACATCAGCCCGAGAATGCAAAAAAACGCCACTTCCGCAAGCATAACGAGCAAAAACGGCAAAAACGGCGGACATTTTCAGAGAAAAAACGTAACTTTGCAGCATACGGATGAAAAAGTGCCTGTTCAGAAACAGCAGACAACTGAGCTGACGCACATGCTACGACTATCATAACAGCACACACATACACCTACAAATGAAGAAGATTCTGTTCATCGCCCAAGAGATTTTACCTTACGTCAAGTCTTCGCAGATGGCTGTCGCCGGCCGCGAGATTCCCCAAAGCGTTCAGGAGAGCGGCTACGAAATACGCACCTTCATGCCGCGATGGGGCAACATTAACGAGCGCCGCAATCAGCTGCACGAGGTCATTCGTCTCTCCGGACTGAACATCATCGTTGATGACTCTGACCATCCGCTCATCATCAAGGTGGCCAGCATTCAGCCTGCGCGCATGCAGGTGTATTTCATCGACAATGACGACTATTTCTTCAAACGCCAGATGCTCACCGACGAAAACGGCGCGGAATATTCCGACAATACGGAGCGCGCCGTCTTCTATGCACGCGGCGTCCTGGAAACGGTGAAAAAGCTGCGCTGGGCACCAGACATCATTCACTGCCACGGATGGATTTCATCGCTCGTGCCGTACTTCATCAAGGAAGCTTATGCTGACGAACCGACGTTCATGAATGCCAAGGTGGTTTTCTCGGCGTACGATGAGTTTCCGCAACTCGCGCCGGCAGCCAACTTCCCCAATGCCATCACGTATCGCAACGCTTCGCCCAAGGCTGTCGAGTCCAAGAACATCGACCTCACCAAGCCCCAGGCTCTCGCACAGATGGCTGCGGCATTCGCTGACGGACTCATTCTCTCTACGGACAACGAAATGCTCAGGGCGTATGCTGCCGGACAAAACGTGCCAACCATCGAATGCGAAGGCACGAAAGCCAGCACGCCCGGCATCATTGACTTCTACAAGCAAGTAGCAGGAGAATAACACTGACGGGAAGCAAGGATGCCCCCCCCTCACTCAACACCAGAACTGACACTACTGCAATGAACATTCGGATTCCTTTCATCGCCACGGTCATCGCCCTACTCTTCGGGCTTACCGCCTGCGATGACGACTTGGCGGGCATCGGCTCTGCGCTCATGCCCGAACAAGACTCCCTCTCTACTTTCTACTCTGCCTACCCCATCGTCACGCGAACGGTGCGCACCGAACGCGTGGCTGCACGTACCAGCAGTTGCTATCTGGGAAGCCTCATCGACCCGGAGACGCGCGCCATCACCACCAGCAGTTTCCTCGCACAGTTCCACCTGCAGGAAGACTACACCCTGCCCAAGCAGGAACTTCTCCTCAAGGACGAGGCAGGAAAAATCTATGCCGACTCGTGCGTGCTGCGCGTCTTCCACGACAAATTCTATGGCGACTCCCTCATGACGATGAAACTCACCGTCCGCGACCTCGGACGCGAGAAATTCATGGAGGAAGACCAGCAGTATTTCACTGACATCGACCCGCTGCAGTATGTCAATCCTACGCCGATGATCAATCATTCCATGACGTACTCCGTCATTGACTGCAATCTGCCCTCTTCTTCCACTTCGCTCTCCAGCGGCAACTATCGCTCCATACCTATTCATCTCGGAAAGGACTATGGCACGTATATCCTGCAGAACTTCTACGACCATCCTGAATACTTCAAAAATTCCTATACCTTCATCCACAATGTCTGCCCCGGCTTCTTCGTGGAACACACGGGTGGCGTAGGTGCGATGATCAACTCTGACGTGAGCGTACTGGACGTATATTTCCGCTATCAGAGCAACGACACCACGGTGACGAACGCCTGGATGCGCCTCGCCTCTACTCCCGAGGTGATTCAAAACACGCGCTACGACCACGAGATTCCGGCAGAGATGTTGCTGACGGATGCCAAGCATCCTTACACGTACATCAAATCTCCTGCAGCCCTGCATACGGAAATCGACCTTCCCATCAAGGACATGATAGCGGGCGAACACAAGAACGACACCATCAACTGTGTGCGCCTGTCGCTGCGGCGCTACAACGCTGAGGAGCAACAGCCTGCCAACCTCACTCCGCCACAACATATCTTGCTGCTGCGCAAAGGCACTGCCTTGGAATTTTTCGACGAGAACAAGTTGCCTGACAGCGAAACCTCTTACTTGGCAACTTTCAACAAGAAAAGCAATGCCTACGTCTTCAGTAATATCGCTCCCCTCGTGGCTTACCTGCGCAAACAGCGCGACAACGAGGCGGGCGTGACGGCAGAAGACGATGAAGCCACGCGAGAGGCAAAGCGTGCGGCATGGGAAGCTGAAAATCCTGACTGGCAGACTTTCGAGCTCCTGCCCGTCAGAGCGGTCTATAGCGAAACGACCAACTATTACGGACAGACCACGAAAACCCTCAACGGCATTCAGAACGACTACAACCTGAGCAGCGTGAAGCTGGAGGGTAGTCCGAAGGGCGAGGTGAAGGTGAACGTCATCTACAGCCGCTTCGCAAAATGATGCCCCACCCTCTACGCGCTGATGCTTCTCCATAGCCGCTAACTTTCCGACGTATAACCCCTGGGGCTTGTTGTCAAAACGAGTCTCAGGGGCTTTCATTTCCCGCGTTTTCCCGCTATATCCCCCCGAAGGAAAGTCCCTTCTCCGCAGCTCCAGTTCTCTCAGTCGCCGACTGAGAGCTATATCCCCCTTACATTTATATATATATATGTATATGCGCGCCATGCTATTTGCGGCGGGCCTCGGCACTCGCCTCCGCCCCCTCACCGACCACATGCCAAAAGCCTTAGTGCCCGTCAGCGGGCGCCCACTCCTCGACATCACCATCGAACGCCTGAAAATGGCTGGAGCCACTGACATCGTGGTCAATGTCCACCACTTCTCCAGCCAAATCATTGACCACCTCGCACAGCACGACTATGGCGTGCGCATTCGCGTAAGCGATGAGACTGCAGAACTCCTTGACACGGGAGGCGGACTGAAGAAAGCCCTGCCCCTCTTTGAAGGTGATGCCCCCGTGCTACTCCATAACGTAGATATTCTCAGCAATGCCGACCTCCGCGCTTTCTGCCGCGAGAACGCCCAAAACGATGTCACACTCCTCGTCAGCCCCCGTCAGACACAGCGCTATCTGCTCTTCGATGCCGCCATGCGCCTCGTGGGATGGACAAACATCGCTACAGGCGAAGTGCGCTCGCCATATCCCGCCCTGAAAGTGTCTGACTGCCGCATGCTCGCCTTCTCGGGCATCCACTTGGTGCGCCCCGATGCGCTCAGAAGCTGCTTCACACAGTGGCCTGCGCGCTTCCCAATCATGGACTTTTATCTGCAAAACTGCCACAAATTACGCATCCAAGGCGTAGAAAATGCTGATTTACGACTCTTGGACGTAGGAAAACAGCAAACGTTGGCTACTGCCGAAGAGTTTCTGAAGACAGGCTTTTAGGTCTCTTGACGCACATTTCTGCAAAGTTCGACAAACAATTTGAGCAGCAATAAGCCATTTTTGCCAACATTTTCCATAGAATCTCTTGCAAATTAGTCAAAACCGCCGTACCTTTGCATCGCAATTGCGGAAATAGCTCAGTTGGTAGAGCACAACCTTGCCAAGGTTGGGGTCGCGAGTTCGAGTCTCGTTTTCCGCTCGAAAGGGACGAAGTCTCCAAGTTGCCCAGGTGGCGGAATGGTAGACGCGCTCGTTTCAGGTGCGAGTGCTTAACGGCGTGCAGGTTCGAGTCCTGTTCTGGGCACACACCTTCAAGAGACTTCGATTCCAATCAACACATACACTCTTCTTTTCGACAATAGCAACATCTACATAGATTATCAAGCAAGAGTCAGGCTGTCAAGGCTACCCCCTCTGAACAAGCCTCTGAAAAGGAGAGAACCATAGAAAAATGGAGAGGTGGCGGAATTGGTAGACGCGCTACTTTGAGGGGGTAGTGTCAATTGCGACGTGGGAGTTCGAGTCTCCTCCTCTTCACTTCAAAACAAAGAAATGCGGAAATAGCTCAGTTGGTAGAGCACAACCTTGCCAAGGTTGGGGTCGCG
>CALZJF010000046.1 GCA_945787885.1 uncultured Bacteroidales bacterium
TGTTGCTCAGGAACTTATAAATAAAGTTAAATTATAGTGTTGCGGAATTAAGGTTATAGAACCTACCATAAACACAACAGACTTTATGAAGGAATTTATTACTACTGCGGTCAAGGCGGAGACGTGCGTACTCGTTTCCCTGGTCACGCGGCAGCAAAACGAACGCAAGACGAACGAATATCTCGACGAGTTGGAATTTCTGGCTGAGACGGCGGGAGCCGTCACGGTCAAACGCTTCACGCAAAAGGTGGACGGGCCATCGGCGGTCACGTATGTGGGGTCAGGAAAATTGCAGGAGATTCGTGCTTATATAGAGGAGTGCGACCGCGCCGTGGAGGAATATGAAGACGCACTGGAGGAGCTGGGCATCGAACATCTCGACCCTTCGCTGCGCCCCGAGTTCGGCCTCGCAGCCGAAGCTCCGCAACCCGTAGGCATGGTCATCTTCGACGATGAGCTTTCAGCCAAGCAGCTGCGAAACATCGAACGGGAACTGAAGGTGAAGATCCTCGACCGCACATCGCTCATCCTCGACATCTTTGCCATGCGCGCACAGACGGCGAACGCCAAGACGCAGGTAGAGCTGGCGCAATACCGCTATATGCTCCCCCGGCTCCAACGCCTCTGGACGCACCTCGAACGTCAGGGCGGAGGCTCGGGCGGTGCTGGAGGCGGCAAGGGCGGAAGCGTCGGTCTGAGAGGTCCGGGCGAAACGCAGCTCGAAATGGACCGCCGCATCATCCTCAATCGCATGTCGCTCCTCAAGCAACGCCTCGCTGACATCGAGCGGCAAAAGACGACGCAGCGGCAAAACCGCGGACGCATGGTCAGAGTGGCACTCGTGGGATATACGAACGTCGGAAAATCTACACTCATCAACCTGCTGGCAAAGGCGGATGTCTTTGCTGAAAACAAGCTGTTTGCCACGCTCGACACCACCGTACGCAAGGTTATCATCAGAAATCTCCCCTTCCTCCTTGCAGACACCGTGGGCTTCATACGCAAACTCCCTGCCGACTTGGTAGAATCGTTCAAAAGCACGCTCGACGAGACGCGGGAGGCCGACTTGCTCGTACACGTGGTCGATGTGAGTCACCCTGACTTCGAGGAGCAGATAGAGGTGGTGGGACGCACGCTCTGCGACTTAGGTTGTGCAAGCCATCCGCAAATCCTCGTCTTCAACAAGATGGATGCCTACACCTTCACGCCGAAGGAGGAGGGCGACCTCTCGCCGGCAACGCGCCAAAACACTTCGCTCGACGAACTCATGCAGACCTGGATGGCGCGCACGGCGGGCGGCGAAGGGGGTCAGAATCCGGGAGCGGGAAACATCCTCGATGTCATCTTCATCTCAGCGCGCGAGCGCACGAACATCGATGCCCTCCGCGATTTGCTCTATCGCCGCATCCGCGAACTCCACGTCCAGAAATATCCTTTCAACGATTTCCTCTTCGACGAATACAACGAGGTGGAGGAATAATCCCGCCGTCATATTCCTCCACCACTGCATTCTTTTTTCATCCGTCTATATACCCTGCGCCTTTGCGTAGGGTTTTCTTTTTCCGTGGCTTTTCTGTAAGCAAACAATGACCACTTTCACCCTGAAAATGAACATTTTAACCCTAAAAATTCATCATTTTTTCTTTGTATGTCATTAGAATTTGTCCAAAGATGAGCGCGTTGCAAACGGAAGAGACTCTATCTTGCACGAGTGCTGCTTGGTCTCCTTGTCGTAGTTGATGCCGACGAGGAGCAAATCGCCTGTGTATTCTGCAATTTTCGCAGGATATTCCTTCCGCTTGATCTGGTCAATGGCGGTGTGGTTGAACTTCAATTCAATGACGAGCGCGGGCTTGGCGACATTGCGGCGGGGAATCATCACAAGGTCGGCATAGCCTTTTCCCGTGGCATATTCGCGATGGATGATGTATTCGTTGCGCGCCCAAATGTAAGCCACGGTCAGGACACAGGCGAGGGAGTTCTCATCGTTATAGGAGAGGATGCTCGTGTGTTCATCGTGAGCTACGTCAATGGCTTTTGAGACAGCCTCTTCATTGCCAGCGATGGTGGCAGCAAGCAGGGATTTTGAGTCTTGAAGGGTCTTTGCCACAGATGCCCATGAAGTAGCTTTGATGGCCTTGTTCATTTCGTCCGCCACCTCCTTATTGGGGATGTAACACTGCTGACGCTCTGAATCGTAAGCAAGGTAGCCAAGGTGTATCAGCACCGTGAGAACATCGTCTTTACTTCTCACAATGCGCATGTCGTTCAGGAACTCCGTGGTATCTACATCTACCGACTCTCCTGCGAACATACGGATAACATCGTCTTTCAGACCATCGAAGTTCATCTCTATGTAAGTCCTTACAGAATCGTAGGCACTCGTCGTCGTCCAGTAGCTGCCATACGATTCCATATTGATAGCCTTGATGACTGAATAGGGATTGAACATGTGCGATGCCTTGCCGATGCGATACCCATCGTACCAGCTTTCCATCTCTGCCATGTCCGCCCCGTGTTTTTTGCAAAGAGACACCACTTCATCGTAAGTAAATCCAAGCGTCGTGGCCATCTTTCCCGGACGAATCATTGAGTATTCGCAGAAATTATTCAACGCCGACTCCGTGTTGTATTTCTTAATCGGCAGGATTCCTGTGAGATAGGCACCGGCAAAGACCTTGTTCGACGCTTGCGTCTTGAACAATCGGCGGAGCAGCATGACATATTCGTCCAAAATGGTGGGAGCGACGGTGTCAGGGTCCCCCTTCAGCTTCTGACGCTCAGGAAACTCGCGGCAAATGGCATCCCATTCGTCGATGATGAAGAAGAATTTTTCGCCCGTGTATTCACGAATGGCTGAAAGCACATCCATCAGGTCTGAGTTCTCCTTGTATCTTACATCTGGAAACGCTTCCTTCAACTCATAGATAATCTCATTTTGTATCGTCCGCACGATGTTTTTCCTAAATTCGGGACGTGCGGTGAACGACGTCACGTCAAGGTAAATCACATGATACTTGTTGAGGAACGTTTCAAACGAAGAATCCTGCTCAGCCTTCAGTCCACGGAAGAGTTCGCGCGAGGAGCACGACTTGTCGTAATAGGCACAGAGCATATTGGCCGCCATCGATTTTCCAAAACGACGGCAGCGCGTCACGCAACTGTAGCGGCTCTCGGAATTGAGCGTCGCGTTGATGAGCGGTATCAGCGATGTCTTATCCACATATTCATGAGATATGATGTCACTGAACTCACTATTGCCTCTGTTGATGTATATACCCATAGTTCCTATGTTTATTACGCCTTTACCATTCTCTCTATCTTGCACGAGTGTTGCTTGGTCTCCTTGTCGTAATTGATGCCAACGAGAAGCAAATCGCCTGTGTATGCAGCTATTTTCGCAGGATATTGCTTTCGTTTTATCTGGTCAATAGCGGTGTCGGCGGTGTGGTTGAACTTCAATTCTATGACGAGCGCGGGCTTGGCGACATTGCGGCGAGGAATCATCACAAGGTCGGCATAGCCCTTTCCCGTGGCATATTCGCGATGGATGATGTACTCATTGCGCGCCCAAATATAAGCCACGGTCAGGACACAGGCGAGGGAGTTCTCATCGTTATAGGAGAGGATGCTCGTGTGTTCATCGTGCGCTACATCGATAGCTTTTGAGACAGCTTCTTCATTGCCAGCGATGGTGGATTCGAGGAGGGCTTTTGAATTTTGTATCGTCCTGACCAGTGGTTCCCACAATGTCGCCTTTATGGCATTGTTCATTTCGTCCGCCACCTCCTTGTTCGGCATGTAGCATTCCTGTGCATCCTCATCGTAGGCCAGGTAGCCAAGATGTATCAGCACGGTCAGCACATCGTTCTTGCTGCGCACGATGTGCATATCGTTGAGAAACTCCGTGGTATCTACATACACTCGCTCCCCTGCCAGCATTCGGATGATGTCGTCCTTCAGACCCTCGAAGTTCATCTGTATGTAGGTGATGACGGAATCGTAGGCCCCCGTCGTCGTCCAATAGCTGCGACACGAACGCCGCTGCAGGGCCTTCATCACGGAATAAGGGTTGTAGATAGACGTTTCACTGCCTATTTTGTAACCGTCATACCACAGTTTCAGACTTTCCATCGAGGCTCCATGCCGTTCTGCCAATGTCTGCACCTCCTCATTCGTAAACCCATAGCAAGAGGCTAAGAAAGCAGGGTCAATCATTGAGTATTCGCAGAAATTGTTCAACGCCGACTCCGTGTTGTATTTCTTAATCGGCAAGATGCCCGTGAGATAAGCACCGGCAAAGACCTTGTTCGACGCTTGCGTCTTGAACAAACGGCGGAGCAGCATGACATATTCGTCCAGGATGGTGGGAGCGACGGTTTCAGGGTCCCCCTTCAACTTCTGACGCTCAGGAAACTCGCGGCAGATGGCATCCCATTCGTCGATGATGAAGAAGAATTTTTCGCCCGTGTATTCACGAATGGCTGAAAGCACATCCATCAGGTCTGAGTTCTCCTTGTATCTTACATCTGGAAACGCTTCCTTCAACTCATAGATAATCTCATTTTGTATCGTCCGCACGATGTTTTTCCTAAATTCGGGACGTGCGGTGAACGACGTCACGTCAAGGTAAATCACATGATACTTGTTGAGGAACGTTTCAAACGAAGAATCCTGCTCAGCCTTCAGTCCACGGAAGAGTTCGCGCGAGGAGCACGACTTGTCGTAATAGGCACAGAGCATATTGGCCGCCATCGATTTTCCAAAACGACGGCAGCGCGTCACGCAACTGTAGCGGCTCTCGGAATTGAGCGTCGCGTTGATGAGCGGTATCAGCGATGTCTTATCCACATATTCATGAGATATGATGTCACTGAACTCACTATTGCCTCTGTTGATGTATATACCCATAGTTCCTATGTTTATTACGCCTTTATCATTCTCTCTATCTTGCAGGCGTGTTGCTTGGTCTCCTTGTCGTAATTGATGCCGACGAGGAGCAAATCGCCTGTGTATTCAGCAATCTTTGCCGGATATTCCTTCCGTATTATCTGGTCGATGGCGGTGTCGGCGGTGTGGTTGAACTTCAATTCAATGACGAGCGCGGGCTTGGCGACATTGCGGCGCGGAATCATCACAAGGTCGGCATAGCCCTTACCCGTGGCATATTCGCGATGGATGATGTACTCATTGCGAGCCCAAATGTAAGCCACGGTCAGTACGCAGGCTAAGGAGTTCTCATCGTTATAGGAGAGGATGCTCGTGTGTTCATCGTGCGCCACGTCAATGGCTTTTGAGACAGCTTCTTCATTGCCCGCGATGGTGGCTTCGAGAAGGTTCTGCGAGGCAGTAATGGCATCTACGAGCCTCGACCATGAGGTGTCTTCCACGGCGTTCAGGAATTCATCTGCCACCTCCTTGTTCGGCACGTAACACTGACGCTTGTCTTCATCGTAGGCCAGGTAGCCAAGATGTATCAGCACAGTGAGAACATCATTCTTGCTCCTCACAATGCGCATGTCATTCTGGAATTTACTGGTATTCACATACACGCGCTCCCCGGCGAGCATTCGGATGATGTCGTCCTTCAGGCCCTCGAAGTTCATCTGTATGTAGGTGATGACGGAATCGTAGGCCCCCGTCGTCGTCCAATAGCTGCGACACGAACGCCGCTGCAGGGCCTTCATCACGGAATAAGGGTTGTAGATAGACGTTTCACTGCCTATTTTGTAACCGTCATACCACAGTTTCAGACTTTCCATCGAGGCTCCATGCCGTTCTGCCAATGTCTGCACCTCCTCATTCGTAAACCCATAGCAAGAGGCTAAGAAAGCAGGGTCAATCATTGAGTATTCGCAGAAATTGTTCAACGCCGACTCCGTGTTGTATTTCTTAATCGGCAAGATGCCCGTGAGATAGGCACCGGCAAATACCTCATCGGAATCCTGCGTCTTGAACAACCGGCGGAGCAGCATGACGTATTCATCCAGGATAGTGGGAGCGACGGTGTCAGGGTCGCCCTTCATCTTCTGACGCTCAGGAAACTCACGACAAATGGCATCCCATTCGTCGATGATGAAGAAGAATCTTTCGCCAGTGCCATGGTAAATGGCTGAAAGCACATCCATCAGGTCTGAGTTCTCCCTATATTTTACATCAGGAAAAGCCTCTTTCAACTCGCAGATAATCTTATCCTGCATAGCCCACACGATGTTTCTCCTGAGTTCGGGGCGGGCGGTGAAGGAAGTAACGTCCAAATAGAGGACGCTGTATTGATTGAGATACGTCTCGAATGAGGAGTCCTGCTCAGCCTTTAATCCACGGAAAAGTTCGCGTGAGGAACACGACTTGTCGTAATAGGCACAGAGCATCTTCGCCGCCATCGATTTTCCAAAACGACGGCAGCGCGTCACGCAACTGTAGCGACTCTCCGTGTCTATCGTGGCGTTGATGAGCGGAATGAGCGATGTCTTATCGACATACTCTTGCCGAACGATGTTCCTGAAAGCATTGTTTCCTTTGTTGATATACGTTCCCATAATTTCTGTCTATTACGCCTTTACCATTCTCTCTATCTTGCAGGCATGCTGCTTGGTCTCCTTGTCGTAATTGATACCCACGAGAAGCAAATCGCCTGTGTATTCTGCTATTTTCGCAGGATATTCCTTCCGTTTGATTTGGTCGATGGCGGTGTCGGCAGTGTGGTTGAACTTCAATTCTATGACGAGTGCAGGCTTCGCGACATTGCGGCGCGGAATCATCACAAGGTCAGCATAGCCTTTACCCGTGGCATATTCGCGATGGATGATGTATTCGTTGCGCGCCCAAATGTAGGCCACGGTCAAGACACAGGCTAAGGAGTTCTCATCGTTATAGGAGAGGATGCTCGTGTGTTCATCATGAGCCACGTCGATAGCCCGTGCCACGGCTTGCTCATTGCCAGCGATGGTGGATTCGAGAAGATTCTGCGAGGCAGTAATGGCATCTACGAGTCTTGTCCATGAGGTGTCTTCCACGGCGTTCAGAAATTCATCTGCCACCTCCTTGTTCGGCACGTAACACTGACGCTTATCTTCATCGTAGGCCAAGTAGCCAAGATGTATCAACACGGTCAGCACATCGTTCTTGCTGCGCACGATGCGCATGTCATTCTGAAACTTGCTGGTATTCACATACACACGCTCCCCGGCGAGCATTCGGATGATGTCGTCCTTCAGGCCCTCGAAGTTCATCTGTATGTAGGTGATGACGGAATCGTAGGCCCCCGTCGTCGTCCAGAAACTACGGAAACGCCTGTCCTCAATCGCCCGCATGACGGAGTAGGGATTAAATATATGCGATGCCTCGCCGATGCGATAGCCGTCATACCAGCGTTCCATATCCTGAATGTCCATCCCGTGCTTCTCGCATAGCTTCTCCACTTCTTCGTGGGTAAAGCCAAGAGAAGTTGCCATGCTTCCAGGATAAATCATCGAGTATTCCCGGAAATTGTTCAACGCCGACTCTGTGTTGTATTTCTTAATCGGCAAAATACCCGTGAGATAAGCACCAGCAAAAATCTCATCGGAATCTTGCGTCTTGAACAACCGTCGGAGCAGCATGACATATTCGTCCAGGATGGTGGGAGCAACGGTGTCAGGGTCGCCCTTCATCTTCTGACGCTCAGGAAACTCACGACAAATGGCATCCCATTCGTCGATGATGAAGAAGAATCTTTCGCCAGTGCCATGGTAAATGGCTGAAAGCACATCCATCAGGTCTGAGTTCTCCCTATATTTTACATCAGGAAAAGCCTCTTTCAACTCGCAGATAATCTTATCCTGCATAGCCCACACGATGTTTCTCCTGAGTTCGGGGCGGGCGGTGAAGGAAGTAACGTCCAAATAGAGGACGCTGTATTGATTGAGATACGTCTCGAATGAGGAGTCCTGCTCAGCCTTTAATCCACGGAAAAGTTCGCGTGAGGAACACGACTTGTCGTAATAGGCACAGAGCATCTTCGCCGCCATCGATTTTCCAAAACGACGGCAGCGCGTCACGCAACTGTAGCGACTCTCCGTGTCTATCGTGGCGTTGATGAGCGGAATGAGCGATGTCTTGTCCACATACGCTTGACGAACGATGTTCCTGAAGGCATTGTTTCCTTTGTTGATGTACGTTCCCATAGTGATTGAACCTCTTGCAGGAGAGATATGCCTGCAACTTGTGGCAAAAATACAAAATATACAGGTATTTATGCTGGACATCGACCATAAATCTGACCTTATTTTGTAAATTTGCCACGTAGCAGGGTTGCTACCAACAGATTACTCACCTTAAATCTTTACACTATGACCATACAGCAATTCTATGAAGTCGGGAAACGCTACTTCAACATCATGCCCGACATGGAGGACCGCACGCAGGTAATCGAACAGATTAGCCAGGGCGTGAGCTTTCGCGGTGCCAATCTGTGGGTGCTCATCTTTGCCATCTTCATTGCTTCGCTGGGACTGAATGTCAATTCTACTGCCGTCATCATCGGTGCGATGCTGATTTCGCCTCTCATGGGACCCATCATTGGCATGGGACTGGCCATCGGCACCAACGACATCGAACTCTTCAAGAAAGCATGGCGAAACTTTGCCGTTGCCACGCTCATCAGCGTGCTTACGGCGATGGTCTATTTCCTCATCACGCCCATCGACGAGGCTCAGAGTGAACTCTTGGCACGCACTGCCCCCACCATCTACGACGTGCTCATAGCCACCTTTGGCGGAGCAGCGGGCATCACCGCTCTCTGCACGCGCGGCAAGGGCAACGTCATACCGGGAGTGGCCATTGCCACGGCTCTCATGCCGCCTCTCTGCACGGCGGGGTACGGGTTGGCCACGGGCAATCTCCTCTACTTCCTGGGGGCATTCTATCTGTTTTTCATCAACACGGTATTCATCACCATCTCCACCTTCCTCGGCGTGCGCCTGATGCACTTTCCGCGCCGCACCTTCCTGGCTTCTGCTCAGCAAAAACGTGCGAAGCAACTTATCCTGACCATCGTGGTGGTCACGATGATTCCCGCCATGATCATGACGTTTGGCATCGTGCGGAAAGGCATCTCCGACAGCCACGTGCGGAGCTTCGTGAAAAAGGAATTGAAGCAGGGCGGCACGCAAATCATTTCGCAGGAGATAGACCGCGACTCCATGGTGCTCAACATCGTGGCCGTGGGCAGGGAGATTGATGCCGCCAAGCTGGCAGAGGCCAAGAAGCGTCTGGAATTTTACGACTTGGAAGATTTCCGCCTGAACCTCATTCAGGGCGCACAGAGCGACAGTCTGCTGCAACTCACTCACCAGTTGCAGCAGGCCACCACCAGCAAGGCGCACGACCAGCAGCGCGCAGCGGAACTCATGGCGCGCAACAGTTCGCTCCAGCAACAGTTGAATGCCTACACGCGCTATATGGACCTCGCGCGGCAGGTACGGAACGAGGCGGTGAACATCTTCCCGCAAATTCAGTCGATAGCCCTTTCGCGCGTCGATGAAGCGCCCACGGACACCACCACCGTCCACTATGTGGCTGCCATCGTCCGCCTGCAGAAGACCAAACGCCTCACACCGGACGACCGCCAGCGGCTACGGGCGTGGCTCACCACGCGCATCAACGCCGACAGCCTCGTGATGATGGTGGATAACGCCCAGTAACACTATTCTCCGCCCTTCTCCACAACGTAAAAAAACAGAAAGAATTCATCAAAACAGAAAGAATTCATCAAAACAGAGAGGATTCATCAACTTGCACAGCCGATGAATCCTCTCTTTATTGCTATTTATTGCTATCCCTTCAAATATGAAGGGAAATCAGGATGATTATTCTACTACCACCTTCTTCGTACGCTGCACCTGTCCGCTCTGCATACGCACGAGGTAGGTGCCGGCAGCGAGGCCTTGCGTGGAAACCACGGGATCCTGCTCGCGGAGGAACTTCACCAGACGTCCGTCGGCTGTGAAGATCCATACCTTCTCGGCGTTCTCGAAGCGGATGGCCTCGCCGTCAATCTTGGCGTCGCTCACCTGTGCCTGAGGAGCGGTGATTCCAACGGGAACTACACCATCGGGCTCATCGGCCACACCCTGGTCGCGCACATCGACAGCCATACGTCCGGGATTGCTACCCGTGATTTCAACAGGGAAATCAATGGTAAAGCCCTTGGCAGTCGTGCCGCTGGCTCCGGGATGGGGGAACCAGGCATCGCTGAAGACGAGACGCAGACGGCTTGCTCCCGGCATGGCATCGGCAGGCACGGTCACTTCGAAATTCGTCGGGTGCGTCAGTTCGGTATTGGCCTTGCTGGCCTTGTCTTCGCCAATGGCTACCACCACTTCATCGTTGCCACCGTTGAAGTTGAAGTCGCCGTCCCAGTCCATATATCCGCGGAAGGTGCAATACTGCAGACCGTCGCCCGCCGTATTGTAGTCCATGGTGAAGCTCAGCTTCTGGCCCTGATGACACTTGATGGTCTGTTCGGCCAGGATATAGTTGGTCTTGTCAGCTTCAGTCTCGCTCTTTCCGGCAGCGATGTCCTGCATATAGGGCGTGCCGGCGGTGTTCACGTAGGAGAAGTCGGCATCCGAACCCTTGACATCCAGACGATTGACGAAGCGCTGGTTGAGGGCGTTTGTAATACCCTCGGAGCTCTCGTTGAGGATGCTGAGGGGATAGGCATCGCTGGCCTGGCTCTTCTCGGGGAGCTGCGAGGCATCAGCGCGCGGAACTTCCACCCAATGTATTTCGCTGTACGACTTGCCGTCGATGCTGACGCTGCGCACACCGATGAAGGGCTTTTCGTCTTCAGCCATCGGCAGGTTGCCCACGTAGGCACCCCAGCTCGTCGTACGGGCCACTTCGCTCACACGGCCCTTCTCGCCGTTCTTGTAGAAGACTTCGAAGTGGTCAATGTTGGCCTCGTCGTTATAGAGGAGGTCGTAGTCAGCACGTGCGGTAGCCACGGCGTTGACATCCCATTTCACCTTGACAGAGAGCGACACCTGCGTCTCTTCCTTCACCTCCACGACGGCATTGTGCACATCGGCAGGAGCCTTCACGAGGTCGTCAGAGAGTGTGAGTTGTCCGACGAGGGTTCCGGCCGTATTGCCGGAGGTGCGCAGACCAACGTATTCGATGACATCGCCCTTGCTCACCCCATTGAGGCTGACGGTCTGTGACTCCCATACCTTGCCTTTGAGGGCTGCGAGCGGAGTCTCCTCCCAGTTGTCGCTGCCCTGCTTCTTCACGATGACGCTGACGCCACCCTCCGTCGCGCCGTTGAAGTTCTTCAGCGCCACCGTAGCCTTCGGATTGGCTTCGCTGACGGTGAGTTCGGCACGATAGAGTACGATATCCACAGCCTTCTGGTTCGTCAGGCGGAGGCAGGAACCGCCGATGTAGGCATCGGCATTCGTGAACTCGGGAATACCGCCGTTCACGTCGTATTCTTCCGTCACGGGGTTGGTGGTACCCTTGTCATAGACGAGCCAGCGATACGTAGGCACTACGTCCTGCTGTCCGAGGTTGTACCAGTTGCCCATCGTCTTCTTGCCCTTGTAGTTATACACCTCGCCGTTACCAATGTTGAAGTAGGTCTCGAAGGGCAGGTTCTGCTTGATGGCCGTACGCTCGGGGATATATTCAGCCACACCCTGGAAGTTGCGCAGCGCATTGTTCTTAGGATCAGAGGTGAACCAGTCAGCACTGTTTGTAGGAGCCGGGCGTGCGGCGGGGTTACGGTAGCCTCCGGAGAAGAAGCGGTCCTGGAGCTTCTGGTAGTTCTCCTGATAGTCGATGGCGGAATTTCCCGTGGTGTTGCTGTGGAGACGGCTTTCGCCATGCTCGCCCCAGAGCACGATGCCGAGCGCCTTTGCCTGCTCGCTGGCATCGAGTCCGGTCCAGGCGCGTGCCATGCTGGCAATCCATGCTCCCTGATAGACACCCTGGGCCGTGCCCATGGCACTGACGGCAGTCTGATAGCTGTTGCGCATGCTGCTGGTGGAGAAGTTGCCACCGGAATAGTTCAGGAAGGCATCGGCCGTCTTCACATTGTTCTTGCCGAAGAGTGCCTCCACGTTGCTGGCGGAGAGACGGTCAGAAGCGGTGTAGATGCCGATGTGGAAGTTGTCGAAACCAATCTCCTTGGCATATTTGTAGCATGCCTGGTGGAACTTCACCACATCCGTATTGGCATATCCCGTATCTTCGAAGTTATAGTTCAGACCATCCTGTCCGAAGAACATCATGGCATTGACGAGCGGACGCACATACTTGAAGCCATCATAGCCATTGGGGTCCTTGCTCTGCACCTTGCCTACCCATCCGGCAGCTCCGCTACCGGCGGTCCAGCTCTCGAAGAACTTGATACCGGCGTAGATGTCCGTACCATTCTTGTGGGCGCAATCGACGGCCACTCCGGGCACATGGAACACACCGTGGTTCCAGCTTCCGAAGACGTTCGTATAGTTCCAGCCCGTGTAGGGGTCGTCGTTCCAGTTGCTGGAGGGATAACCGCCCTTCATCTTGCCGATACCGATGGGGATATTCATCCAGAGCAGACGGTTGTCATAGACATTGGGATTGACATTCTTCGTCTTATCGACGAGAACGGCACGCGGACGCACGTGTGAGCGTACGAAAGCCATGTCCATCATGTTGAAGCCGGCGGCCTCAAACTCTTCCTGTGTGGGATATTTGCGTCCCTGCTGCTCAGCGGCATAGAAGAGGTCCACGAGCTCCTCGCCGTAATTGGCAAGGTCATAGACATCGGTAGATGCCGTGGGCGACATCTGTGCGAATGCGCTCATCGAAAGGAGCGCCATAGCCATGGGTAAAATTTTTTTTTTCATGGAATCAGTTTTTTCGTGATTTATTGCGT
Source organism: uncultured Bacteroidales bacterium (assembly GCA_945787885.1). Taxonomy (GTDB): domain Bacteria; phylum Bacteroidota; class Bacteroidia; order Bacteroidales; family Bacteroidaceae; genus Alloprevotella. Next base: position 12,905 of record CALZJF010000046.1, read on the forward strand.
AATTGGTAGAATGGATGAGTCAGCCTGACGGTCAGTCAGCCAATATACTCCCCTTGCAGCAGCCAGCCGCTGCAAGGGGGTATTATTTCAGGTAAGTGCTATAAAAGCGTCGGAAATTCAGAAGTTAGGCGCATCCACGTCCCACCAGAGGCGCGTAGCCTGGAAGTCGTCGCCGCCGAGGGCGTCAAGACCCGTCTCCTGCACATTCTGCTGTGCCTCGGGGTCAGTGGGAATCCAGGGCACGCGGCGTATGATGTCGCCATAATCAAGCGTACCGTCGCCCTCGTCGGGGTTCAGCACGGGGAACAGCTTGGGATAGCCCGTACGGCGCAGCTCTGCCCATGCCTCCGTGGAGAGGGGGAAGAGGGAGATATACTTCTGCGTAATGATTTTCTCGAGCTTCACCTCCTGCGAGTCAGCATCGTCCCACTTCACGCCTATCTTCGTCAGAGAAGGCCAAGGCGTTGCGTCGATGGCATCGATCTGCGTGTATTCGATGGGGCTGGTGCGGTTCATATACTCATAGAGATAGCGGGTATAGTCGCGCTCGGGCACACCGTCCATCTCATACCACTGGCGGTCAGAAGGCTCGTCGAGGCAGGCATAGATGATGCCCTGCTCGTAGAAGGTCTTGGCGTCGCCGCCCATGTTCCATCCGCGCAGTGCGCCCTCGGCCTGCAGGAAGAGCACCTCAGAGAGCTTCACGAAATAGAGCGGAGCGTTTGCCATCACTTCAGGCACGAAGGTGGAATAGCCGATGTAGCGGTTCGTGGCGAAGGTCTGTCCCTGCTCCACGAAGGTTCCGGCGCGAATGCCCATCACACGGTCGCCCGCAGGCACGCTGTTGATGGTCTCGCTGTTCTTCTTCCAGAGATAGGTCATGTAGGGATGTCCGAGGCTGGCGAGCACGCTCTCGAAGGAAGCATTGAGGCGAGTGTCGCCCCAGCTGCCTGCAATCTCCACGAGGGGATTGGTGAAACCGCTGACAGCAGGATACATGGCGTGCTCCATGCTCTCCGATTTCTCCATGAGGGCCTTGGCATTGGTGATGGCAGCCTCTTCAGCCGAGGTGAGCGTAGCGTTTTCATCCTCTGCCAGGCGTGCATAAGGCTTGAACACCTCCACATCAATGGGTGCAGCCTCATAGACACCGCTTGCAACGGCCTCTTCTGCCCATTTGCGTGCGGTGTCAGGATCTACCTTCACGATGCGCATACCCATACGGAGCTTGAGCGAATTGGCCAGGCGCCAGTAGCTCTCAATGAGGTTGGCATAATCGCCCGTCAGGCCGCCGCGGCCCGTCTGGTAGTCCATCAAGACATAGTTGAGCAGCGTGCTCTGATACCACTCCGGCTGCTCCTTGAAATGCTTCAGACATGCCACGATGGTGTCGAGATTGCTGACGATGCCTTCGTAGATGGTCTGCAAGTCATTATAGGTGGTAGGGCTTTCCAGGTCCATCTTGTCCTCCAGATAGGTGAAGGGGCCAGAAATATCAGCCACCTCCTGCGCAGCCACGCAGTAGTAGAGGAGATTGATGGCCTTCACCTCGGGGAGCTTATCGATGGCGGGGTGGTGGAGGAGCGGCATGAGCGAGTTCTTCACGAGCGTATAGTTGCCGCGCGGTCCGCCGTTGAAGACATCGGTGAGGTTGTAGGTGGAGGTCAGCGTTCCGTTGGCATAGGGGAAGTCAGAGTGTGAAACCACGAAATATCCGGCATAGTTGTCGGGGCCGAGGTTATACTGATACTGATAGGCGTGTGCGCCCGGCATACCATTCTCCTTACCGCCGCGCAGGGCATACTGTGCGGAGAGGCTATAGCCGAGAATGGACTGCGACTGCAGCTCATCGATAGCCTGATTGACATCCTCCTCTACGGGCACTTGCATATAGTCGATTTTGTCGATATCACCTTGATACTTAGTGGCATCGCCCTGCGACTGGTCAACCGAGAGCTCAGAGCCTGGCTCATCGTAATCCAAGCAGGAATGGAGCGTCAGGCCCGCCGCACTCAACATCATTATGGTTAGAATTGACTTTTTCATGGATATATATATATATGTTATTTATTTAGAAATTAACCTTGAGGTTGAAACCGAAGTTGCGCGTGCTGGGGAGGTTGAACATTTCAAATCCGCCCAGGCCGTTCTTGCTGGAGAGCGAAACATCGGGGTCAACGGGTGCATCCTTGTAGATATAGAAGAGGTTGCGGCCGATGAAGGAGAGCGAGAGGTTCTTGCCTTCGCCGAACACATCGCGGAAGGTGTAGCCAAAGCTGAGTTCGCGGAGGCGGAAGTTAGTGGCGTTATACACATAGCTGGAAGCATCGTTCACGCCCACCGTCTCATACCAGGTCTGTACGGGCACGAGGTCGCGGCCATCGTTGATGTACATTCCAGGCACGGTCGTACCATCGGCATTTGTATAGACGATGTTCTGCGCCTCTGCTGCCAGACGTGCGTCGGCCGTACGCTGCGAAACGCCGAGGCGGTCAAGATAAGCTTCCGTGAGGCTGATGACCTTACCACCGATGCGGCCGTTGATGAGGAAGAAGAGGTTGAAGTTCTTGTAGGAGAAGGTGTTGCTCCAGGAGAGCTGATACTTCGAGTTCATGTTGCCCAGGCAACGGCTGTACTTCGATCCGCTCTTGGTGATCACCTTTCCGCTGTTGCTCAGATACTTCAGGTTGCCGTCGAACGAAGGAGCACCGCTGGAATTGACGTAGATGTCGCCGGCCTTATGTACGAGTTTTCCGTTGCCTTCAGCATTCAGCGTTCCGTCTTCTGCCTGATAGATGTCTTCGCTCCAGCGTGTGAAGTCGTTGACATACATATCGCCGTACTTCTCGCCCTTGATGTAGCGCACCTTCACGCCCTGTGCGACGCTGACGTCGATGGGCTTGTCGATGCCGTTGCTCTTGTAGGTTTCAAGAATCTTGTTGTCGTTGTAGCTGAAGTTGACGCTGGTCTTCCATCTCCATCCGCCGCCTATCTGCCAGTCGTAGCCCACGGTGAGCTCCACACCCTGATTGCGCACGCATGCGCTGTTGAGGGGCGAACTCTTGCCATTCTGTCCGGTGATGACGATGTAGGCATTGTCGAGGCGAGAGTTGTAGTAGGTGACATCGACGTTGAGGGCATTGTTGAAGAACTGCGATTCAATACCCGTCTCGAAGCTCTTCATCGTCTCGGGCTTCGGGGTGAAGGCGTTGTATTTGCTGCCCGATGTTCCTCCCGTCACGGAGTTGGAGCTCTGGAGGTCGAAGATGGAGTTGGGGATGGAGTTACCTACCTCTGAATAGCTGATGCGATACTTCAGATAGCTGACGGGCTCGCCGAGCTTGAAGAGGTTGGTGAGGATGGTGTTGGCTCCCACGCCGAAATATCCGTAGTGGTCCTTAGCGTCATTGTTGCCGCCCACGAAGCGAGCCTGGCGGAAGGCGCGATACCAGTCCATACGGTATGATCCATCCACATAGACGGCATCCTTCCATCCAATCTGCGCGGTGAAGAGTGCAGCCTTGTCCCAGTTGCTCGATTTGCCCTTCGATGTCACTCCGTTGCCGCCCGATGAGGGGTCGAAGCGGTTGAAGACGGTGGAAAGCTCGCTGACGATGCCGCCCTTTATCATATCCACGGTAGCCGTGGCGTCGGTGCTGACGCTCGTGCCCTTCGTCGTATGGCCTACCCATCCTGCCGTTGCGCCGACGGTCCAGTCTTCCTTGAAGGTGCGGTTGTAAGAGAGGAGCCAGTCCGTATAGACATCGGTCGTGCTGGAGTTGTAGAGCCAGTAGCGTCCGTAGTCGTTGAGGTTGGCGGGGTCCCACGTGGTGGCACTCTTGTGGCTCTCCTTGTTATATTTGTCATAGTCGAGGCTGACGCGTCCCTGCACGGCAAATCCGAATCCGAGGTCGAGGTTAGCTTGGAAGTTGCCGTAGAAGCGGTCGTCCTGCTCCACGCCCGTGTTCTGGTTCATGATCCAGTAGGGGTTGTTGTGCATAGGCGACTGGAAAATCCAGTTCTGCGAATCGCCCGTGAGGAGCACGCGCGCCATGGCGAAGGAGGTGGAGCCGGAGGGATAGTAGCGCTGATTGCCCGTCAGCCAGCTGCCCTGCATCAGGTAGTTCTGCTTGTAGTAGCCGAAATCTACGTTGCGGGGCATGGTGTAGAGGTCGTACATCGGGTTGCCCACCGTACCACCGCCGATGCGGTTCTCCGTCTTCGACTGCACATAGTTGAAATTGGCGTCCATCGTCAGGCGGTTGAAGAGCTTGTAGTGCTGACGGAAGGCAAAGGTGTGGCGGTTGTACTTGTTGTTCTCGAGCATACCGTTGGCATGCGAGTTGGCATAGCTGACGTAGCTTTTCACCTTCTCCGTACCGCCGGAGAGGCTGACGCTGTTGTTCGTCGTCACGCCGAGATTGAAGAAGTCGGCAATGTCGTCGGCACCGTAGTTGCGCAGATAGATGTCGCGCGTGGGGTTGATGCCCACCTGCGAGAGAATCTGCGATCCCGTCAGGTCTGATCCGTCTGCGTTCGGCGTGAGGTTATACTTATAGATTTTCGTATCCTTGTTGAGGTCGCCGCTGTAGGGGATGTTGGCGATGTTGGCGGTGTAGGTGGTGTGTTCGCCCGTCATCTTCGCGCCCCAGCTGTTGATGCTCATGCTTCCTGCCTGGATGAGGTTGCCCTCATCGTCGAAGGTGGAGGGGGTGATGCTGGCGCCATAGACATTCTGGATGTCGGGCGTGACGAATGCCTTGTCCATCGTGACGTTCGAGGTGAAGCTGACATCGAGTTTGCCTTCCTTACCCTTCTTCGTGGTGATCATGAGTACGCCGTTGGCAGCGCGCGAGCCGTAGAGGGCGGCAGCGTTAGCACCCTTCAGGACGTTGATGCTCTCAATATCGTCGGGGTTGATCTGCGAGAGGGCGTCGCCGCCTTCCGTCGAGGCTGTCGTGGCGAGGTTCATGCCATCCACTTCGCTGCGGCGGGAGTTGTTCATGGGCACACCGTCCACGACGATGAGGGGGTCGTTGTTACCCTGGATCGACTTGTTACCGCGGAGCAGGATTTTCGATGCACCTCCGGCACCTCCGGCGCCCGGCGTGATCGTCACACCCGATATCTTGCCGTCGAGACCGTTGACGAGGTTGGGGTCCTGTACCTTCATGAGGTCATCGCTCTTGATCTGCTGCGTGGCATAGGTGAGCGATGTGGCCTTGCGGACGATACCCATGGCGGTGACGACGGCCTCGCCGAGCATGTTGTCTTCTTCAAGGAGCACGATGTCCAGTTCGGAAATGCCGTCCCATACGATGGTCTGCGACTGGTAGCCGATGAAGCTCACCTGCACCTTGGCACCCTTCTTCACGCCTTTGAGGGTGAATTTTCCATCGGTATCGACGTTCGTGCCGTTCGTAGTGCCTACAACGGCCACGCTCGCACCCGTCAATGCCACTCCTTCTGCATCCACGACGGTTCCTTTCAACGTCGAGGACTGCTGCACTACATAATAGTCGTTAGCGTAGGCCGATTGGGGCGCAAACGCTCCGCCGGCGAGCGCCAGTGCGCCCATCAGCAGGGAAATGTTGGTTGTCTTCTTCAACATAGAGAATTGATATGTTTTTCGTAGTTAGGCTAATAGAGATAACTCCTGCAAAAACAGAAGGCTGTAGCGAAGTTTGCTTCCCCCCCTCATGTCTTGTAAGGCAGCGGGGGAAGGGGGGAGGGAGGATTCACGAAAATTTCATGTTCGTTTCGTGATGATGTGAAAAGAATCGTTGCTTCACCCTATTTTTGCGCGGCAAAGATAAGTATAAATGCGTTACGTGCAAAACATTGTCCTGAAAAGTAGCAATTTTTCTTTGTTTTTCTGCCGGATAGGGGAATAAGATGATGGGGAATCCTTTTTTATATATAGGTAGGTTCTATAAATAGAACACGAATTGCCCGAATAGCACGAATACTTCACAACCGCCTTTCACCCACATTCGTGCTATTCGAGTAATTCGTGTTCAACAAATACCACACGGAATATTTGGATGGAACACGAATAACGCGGATTACACGAATACATGGCAAGCGATGCCATCCACATTCGGGATATTCGGGTAATTAGTGTTCTATATTTACCACGCTAAATATTTGAATTGAACACGAATTTCACTAATTACACGAATACATGGCAAGCGATGCCATCCACATTCGGGGTATTCGGGTAATTCGTGTTCAACATATACCACGCGGAAAATTAGATGGAACACGAATCGCACGGATTACACGAATACATGGCAAGCGATGTCATTCACATTCGTGCTATTCGGGTAATTCGTGTTCTATCCAAATATTCTCCGTTTTCACCAAATTCTACGCTGACATCCTCCCCCGTCTATCACATTTATTATATTTTCATTCCTTCTTCTTTCCTTATAAACAAAAGAAAAAATGTGGTGCTTATGATAGGGTGTGGATAATGTGGATAAGTGTATATGGCATAAAGGTTAAGACATTGAGATAAAGAGGAATATAGCGGTGCGGAAGGTTGGTGGATAAGCGTGGGTATAACGGTGTGTTCGGCGTGGAAAAGGGTGTGGAAACGGTGGATAGCGAAAGCCGTCTGCAGGGCTATGTCCCAGTGGGTTTATACACCGGGTTATACCGCATTTTCCACCAGTTTGTGCGTAGGATATCTACGGGTTTTCCACCGGGTTTTCCACTACTGGGTGTGAGGGGGGGACATAAGGTAGGTTCTATAAATTAGTTTTCAATGTCAGGCAGTGTTTCTGTTTTACTTG
>CALZJF010000047.1 GCA_945787885.1 uncultured Bacteroidales bacterium
AAAAACAAAAACCTACGGCACGATAGTCGCAAATACATCGCAAGCTAATTGATAGGACCAACCTAAACTGATTTTCATTACCTACTTGTCTGGAATATGCAATTTCGCAGTTGTCCTGCATGCTCCCTCCCGCTACATCTCCTCGTCGGTGAAGACGATGCGCGGCACTTTGAAGTGGAAATCTTCAGGACGGATGTATTTGAAAGTAGGCGGATAGGGCGATTTCTTCCGAATCTGAGTTTCTGTCTTCTGATAGCGTTTCTCCACGTTTTTCAGCTTCTTGTCGTAATACACCGCCACAGTCTGGTGCGGACGCTGAAAGGTGGTTTCAACATATTTCTTCAGCTGTTCGCTATAGTAAGTCCAGTTCTCCAAATCGCCGCCCGAGTTGAGTTTTGCTCCGGCAACGGTGGTAATGGCAGAGATATAGACCGTGGTGTCAGCCAAGTCCTGTGCCACACCGAAAATGAAGATAGTGGTCAGCTTCTCGTTAGCCTTTTTCTCAGTCTGCTTGCGTGCCGAAGCATTGGAGGCAGTAGCCATTGCAAGCACGATGAGGAGAATTGTCTGAAGAACCGTGCGCATATAGTCGGATTGTGTTTATGTGGATGAAAATGAATAAGATGTCTTGAATGTTTTGACCGTTTTCTTCGCCCCTTGCAGGGCCCAATGCCTGCCGAACTGGGCGAAAATGTGTTGCCAGACTCCGTGAACTGGCAGCAAAACGTCGGTGCAAATTTACGAAAAAGCGTCAATTTCGCAAATTTATTGCCACAGCAACGCTTTGTTTTCGCTCTTTTTGCCCAATATATGTGCAGGTTTCTTTGCAATGTGTGGCTGAAGTGACTAAAAAACAGGAGGGAATGTCCTGATATTCAGAGATTGTTCGTATTTTTGCGCTGGTGTTTGCCCCCGCTGCGTCAGCACATTTTTGTCCGAGGCGCAGGGCATTCCCTTCATTCCCCAGTCGGCGACGATGAGCCGCATGAGTCTGGCTCGACGGGGTTAGTACGTAATAAGTAAATGACGAGATAAATGAGAAAACAACTTTTAGCAAAACAACTTTGGGTATATCTGGCTTGGATGGCCATGACTGTTTCGTTCGCCACTTTCTGCTCTTGCGACGATGACGAGACGTATGCAGAGCTCCGCGAATCAGAGAATAAAGCGATAGCATCGTTTGTCAAGAAAGGTTGCAGCGTGATGGCAGAAGACGATGGCACGGAGATTCTCCACGTCGATCCCATCACAGAAATTTCCGAGGAACAGTTCTATGCGCAAGACTCGATGACGAACGTCGAACGCAATGAGTATGTGCTATTCGCAGGCTCAGGTGTTTATATGCAGATTGTGCGTCAGGGAAGCGGCGAGCGCATCAAGGATGGCGAGAGCGCGCAGGTGGTATGCCGTTTTCATGAGTATAACATCTCTGCCGACTCGCTCCAGCTGAGCAATCGTGTGCCTGCCTACGAGCAATTGCCTGACATTATGACTGTGAGCAATACGAGCGGAACATTTACGGCATCCTTCACTTCCGGTCTGATGGTGAATGCCTATCAGACCAGCAGTGTGCCGGGCGGATGGATTATAGCTCTCCCCTTCATCAAGCTCGGCAGGCAGTTTTCGGAAGACTCGGAGGTGGCAAAAATCAGGCTCATCGTCCCCAGTACGGAAGGGCAGAAGTCTGCCTCCAATGGTGTCTATGCTTGTTTCTATGAGATTATCATGCAGCGTGGGCGATAGTTTCGTCGGTGATTAGGCGTGAAGCGTGAATGCTTTGAGCCTGCTGTTTCTTTTATAGCGAAAAAAGTTTCTTTTATAGAGAAAGAGGGTGTGCCGGATAGACGTTCTGGCACACCCTCTTTGTGCGTGGGGGTGGTTTATGTAGGTAATGAAAATTATTTTATAGTGAGTAGGGTAAGAATGATTGTGGTTTGTGGCTTCCGTTTTTGCTAATCCTCCTCATCTTCCTATTGGACGCCCCTCCAATAGTAGTTGCGAACAGGCAGGAGACGTGTGGCTGCTGGCGAATGGCATGAGCTTCGTAGCTCTTCTACAATACTTCTGATTTCCAAGTGATTACTTCTGCCCCTCATAGCAATCACTTTGCCCCCTTGTTGTGGTCATTTTTGCCCCCAAGAATGGCCATGTTTGAGGCAAAAGTTCCGAAGAAAAATTCAAAAGTTCCGAAGAATAATCTCAAAAGTTCCGAAGAATAATCTCAAAAGTTCCGAAGATTGATCTAAAAAGTTCCGAAGACAATGTGCAAAGTGCAAGCAAAAAGAGCCTTCGCTCGGAGAAACTGTTTCACGATTTCTCAGGGCGAAGGCTGCAAAGTGGGGAAGGTGACGTCGGAATCAGTGGTAGTTTCAGCGTGCGCGAAGCTGCCAGAATGCGACGGCAGAGGCGGCGGCAACGTTGAGGGAATCTACCTGATGGAACATCGGGATGCGTACGACGAAGTTGGCATCGCGGATGGTCTCAAGGGGTAGTCCGTCGCCCTCCGTTCCCATGATGATGGCCAGGCGTTCGATGCTGGGCAGGCGAGGGTCGTCGAGGGGAATGCTATCGTCGGTGAGCGCCATGGCAGCCGTTGTGAATCCCAAATCGTGGAGCGGCTGTAGGGGAGACGGCGCGGCGGAGGGTGGGAGGACGCTCCAGGGGATGAGGAATACGCTCCCCATGCTGACGCGGATGGCGCGGCGGTTGAGAGGGTCGCACGAATTGGGGGTGAGGACTACGGCATCCATGCCCAATGCTGCAGCAGAGCGGAAGATGGCGCCGATGTTTGTGGCATCGACGACGCCATCGATGACTACGATGCGGCGGGCATCGGCAAGCATCGCTGCCAAATCTGCACTGCGCCCCGTGCTGGCGGCTAAGGCAGGAGTGGCCTCCGGGCGGCGCATGGCGCAGAGCACACCGCGCGTCAGGGTGTAGCCCGTGAGGGCGGCAAGGAGTTCGCGGCTACCCGTATAGATGGGTAGGGCATCGTCGAGGCGCGCAATGATGTCGCGGGCATCGCCAGCGATGTGGCGTTCCTCGCAGAGAAGGGCGCAGGGGGTGTAGCCCGCAGCGAGTGCGGTGAGGATGACCTTCGGACTTTCGGCGATGAAGATGCCGCGGGAGGGGCAGAGACGATTGCGAAGCTGGGCCTCTGTGAGCGAGCTGAAAATCTCTATGCCGGGGTCGGAGAGGGAAGTGATGCGGACAATCATGGATGTGTAGGGGGGGAGCGGGAGCGGACGGAGGAGTGAGGAAAAGGGAGGGGGAGAGCGTTTAACCGTCAATCTCGAAGTCGAGACAAGTGCGCTGCGCCGTGAAGGGGCGTACGCGAGAGTTGGCCACGGCTACATGGGCAGGATGCTGCGCATAGGCAGCCAGGGCGTCGGGGCTTTCCAAGGTGCTGTCGAGCATGACATCGCAAGTGCTCGAAGGGAGACGGTGGTCAATGTGGACAGTGGCGGCGAGGAGTCCGGGCACTTGTCCGACGAGGCCTTCCAAGCCTTCTTTCATGCCCATCTTCACCGTGCGTTTCTCAGCTTCAGAGAGTTCGGCTTTGAGGGTCCAGAGGATGATGTGCTTTACCATAAGTAGGCGATAAGAATTATTCTATAATTAAACTTAAAGTGTCAGGAAGATATAGATGAAATAGACAAGCAGGAGGATGCCGCCTTCGGTTCGCGTCAGCGTATAGCCCGTGCGGAGTTGCAGCCAGATGAGGAGCGAGAGGCCAATCATCCAGAGGCAGTCGCGAGTGAAGGCAGGGTCGATATGATGAATGGGGCAGATGCTGCAAGACGCGGCGAGGACGCAGAGGATGTTGAAGAGATTGGACCCGATGGCATTGCCTACCGCCATATCGACATTGCCACGGCGTGCGGCGATGATGCTGGCAAAGAGTTCGGGCAGGCTGGTGCCGATGGCGACGACGGTGAGGCCGATGATACGACTGCTCACGCCCAGACTGGCAGCAACGGCGGAGGCACCCTGCACCAGCCATTCGGCACCCCACTTCAGGGCAGCGATGGCGATGAGGAGACAGAGGATGGCCTTCAGCAGGGAAGGCGGGGGGGCGGCCTCGGCAGACTCGGGAGCTTCGGCAGTTACGGCCTGCTGCGTCTGCGCACGCGCTGCCCGGACGAGGCCTGCGACGTAGGCCGTGAGGAGGAGCATGCCGATGATGCCCTGCAGGCGAGTGAGGGAAGCGGTGAAATGGCAGATGAGCGTGAGGATGACGCTGACGATGATGAGAAAGGGGGCATCAATCTTCAGCGTGCTGCCGCGGACGGGAATGGGGCAGAAGAGTGCGGTGGCACCGAGGATGAGGGCAATGTTGGCAATATTGCTGCCGATGACATTGCCCAAGGCTATGCCGGCATTGCCGGAGAGGGCAGACTGGAGGCTGACGAGGAACTCGGGGGCTGACGTGCCGAAGGAGACGACGGTGAGGCCGATGACCATGGGGGTGAGACGGAGGCGCTGGGCTATGCTGACGCTGCCGCGGATGAGCCAATCGCCGCCAAGGATGAGGAGAAGGAGGCCGATGAGGATGAGACCAATGGATAGGGTCATAGGAGGAGACGATGGGAATTATTTGAAGTCGAGACCATTGTTCTTGGGGAGGTCTTTCCAGCGGAAGCCATAGACATCATAAGAGTCAGAGACGATGACGAAAGAGCGGGGCGCGATGTTTCGGATTTGATCGGTGATGATATTGACTTCGCGTTCGCGAACGACGAGGATGATGATTTCCTTGTCGGTCTCGGAATAGAGACCCTTGGCCTGCATGTGAGTGGCAGTGCGGTCGAGGGAGAAGAGAATCCATTCGCGGAGTTTCTGCTTTGCGCCCGCCTCGCAGATGATATAGATAATCTTGCTGTCGCGGTTTCCGCTGATGCCCCACGCCATGGCGCGATTCATGATGACCATGGTGATGAGGGAATAGAAGGAGAGACGCCATGAGCCTTCAGTGCTGGCAGTGTCAAGTCCCCAGCCGAAACCGATGACGAAGAGGCCGAGCAGGACGATGGTGCCGTCAACGACGATGAGGGTTCGGGAGAAATGGAGGTGGAGAAACTTATGAAGGAGCATGGCAATGATGTCCGTGCCACCACTGGAAGCATGAGCCCGAATGATGAAGGATGTGCCGATGCCCACGAGGGCAGCACCGATGATGCAGGACACGATGAGATCGTTCGTCATATCAAGCTTTCCGCCAAACATCTGGGAAGGATCGAGAGCCTGCAGAGCCTCGGGATTTGTGAAGGCCAACGATGTCACGAAGTTCACCATCAGGGGAGTGGCAAAAGTGGCGATGAGCGTCTGAAGACCTAAGCGCGACCCCAGAAAGAGCGCTGAACAAATGAGCAACGGAATCTGCAGGACGAGGGCAATCGTGCCAATCTGATAGGCAGGAATGAAATTATGGAGGATGATGCTCAATCCGAAAATGCCGCCAGGGACAATTTTGTAGGGGCTGATGAAATAGCTTAGTCCGACGGCTACGACGAAGCAGCCGAAAAGAAGCTGGAGGACATCGCGGGCAAAGTCGGCGGTGAAGACCGGCTGAAACATTTGTTTGAGATAGGCTTTCATGGCTTTTCTGTAAGAACTTAAAAAGGGGGGGGACGGAGGAGAATTGAAGGAAAGGGGAAAATCAGAAATCAGGGGGAATCAGAAAATGCAGCTCGCGCCCATCGCGAGGATGGCGGAAGGTGATCTCTGCGGCATGGAGAAGGAGGCGGCGGGCAGCTGTGCCATAGAGGGCATCGCCAACGATGGGGGCATGAAGCCCTTCGGGATGGGCACAGTGGACGCGCAATTGATGGGTGCGCCCCGTGACGGGAAAAAGATGTAGGCGAGTGGTGGAGGAACTTTCGGCACGGACGGCACGATAGTGCGTAGTGGCCTGCTTGCCGAGCGTGGGGCTCACCATTTGGCGAGGACGGTCGGAGGGATTGGGACAGAGGGGGAGCGAGATGGTGCCTTCGCCTTGGATGCAGCCCTCGACGATGGCTTCATAACGCTTCCGGATGGTGTGGTGCTCGAACTGAGACTGGAGTTTTCTGTAGGCGGCGAAATGCCGGGCAAGAACCATGAGGCCGGAGGTGTCCATGTCTAAGCGATGGACGACGATGGGGCCTTCCATGTCAGGAAAACGCTTCTCTACCTCTTCCTTCACGCTCGGAACCTCATCGTTGCCAGGCACGCTGAGCATTCCCGATGGCTTGCTGACGACGATGATATCCGAATCGGCATAGACAATCCGGAGATGGCGCGCCATGGCAATATTGCGCTGAAGAACCGGATTGGGCTCTACCTCTAAACCTTGGAGCATGTGGGCCAGAATGGGGCGGCATTTGCTGCGGCAGGCAGGATAGAAATTGCCATCTGTGCGCAACTCTTCAGCAGGCGAATGGCCAACCCAAAATTCTGCCATGCAGCGCGGGCGCCACTGATGGCGGAAGGCACATTGCAGCAACTTCGGGGCGCAGCATTCGCCCGCTCCAGAGGGGGGAAGGCCTGAGAAGAAATCCGTGAGAGGACGGCTGACACCGTGGGCATTGAGCAGACTATGCTGGGCGAAAACCCAATTTTGAAGAGCCACGCTACGCTGCTGGCGTTCGGCTTTTAAGGATTTGATTTTCAGCTCATACGGCCGAAGCAGTTCGGCAGTCTGCTCTATCTCGGATTGCAGACGGCGCTGCAGGCGTTTGAAGTCGGCTTTCAGCCTTTGGCTCTCGGCGATGAACGAGGGACTGAGCTCGCGCAGAAGTTCGGGCGAGGCAAGACGCCGCGCTTCATCGCGTGCCAGCTTCTTTTCGGCCAAAGCCTGACGTTCGCGCTTCAGGGTCTGGGCGGCAAAGGCAGACTGCTGGCGGTGTAGCCGTAGCAAGCTAAGAAACCGCTCATCGCGCTGTAAAGATTCGATGCGACGCGAGAGTTCGTCGATATGGGCTTCCTCTGAGAGGAAATAGCTGTCTGGATGGAGAATATCAACGATGGGAGGCACAAACCACGGCCAAACGGTGCGCCCAGCCAGCTGAGCTGAGAAGGCGGCGATGAAGCCCAGGCTGTGCGTGGCAGCATCGGTCTCCACGATGAGAACGCCGAACATCTTCCCCTCCTGCGCGCTCGCCCACAGAAGAGGTTGGGAGCGGAGATAGGCGCGCACCATCGTTGCCGCCTCGATGCACAGCGGATGGGGAGTATAGTGGAAGGGAAAGGTGAAGCAGCGCGGCGGGCGGAGCAATGAGCATGAGGGTTGCTCAGGCAGTGCGTGCAGAAAAGAGGGCGATGGCATAAGTGGGGGGAATAAGTAGGTAATGAAAATTATTTTATAGACATTATAGGTAGGTTCTATCAATTAGTTTTCAATGTAAGGCAGTGTTTCTGTTTTACTTGGATGTCTTCACGCCTCTCGCACCGTATCTTTTTGTCTTTCATTCAGTCACGTAGCCCGCTACGCTCCCTCGTGAAAAACAAAAACCTGCGGCACGATAGTCGCAAATACATCGCAAGCTAATTGATAGAACCTACCAAAAATAAGTTTCATTACCTACTCGCCGACAACTGCTGGGCCTATTTCGTAATCTTCACAATCTCGGTGGGAGCCTGTTCGGCATTGCGTTTTTCTACGGCTTCCACGACGGCATGAGCCAGGGAGTGGAAGGCTTGGCCAGTGAGCGTGTCGGGACGAACGGCGGCAGGCTCGCCCACATCGCCCGCCTCGCAGATGCTCTGTACGATGGGAATCTGCGCCAGGACGGGGGTGTTCATCTCTTCGGCCAAACGCTTTACGCCCTCACGACCGAAGATGTAATAGCGATTTTCAGGGAGCTCGGCAGGAGTGAACCATGCCATATTCTCCACCAAGCCGAGGATGGGGACATTGACCTTCTCGTTGCGATACATGTCGATGCCTTTGCGCGCATCGGCCAAAGCCACCTCCTGAGGGGTGCTGACGATGACGGCACCCGTGATGGCAAGATTCTGGAGGAGCGTCAGATGGATGTCGCTCGTGCCGGGAGGGGTGTCGATGACGAGATAGTCAAGCTCGTCCCAGTCAGCGTCGGCAATCAGCTGCTTCAGCGTATTGCTCGCCATGCCGCCTCGCCAGAGAGTGGCGGTGTTGGGATTGACGAAGAAGCCGATGGAGAGGATTTTTATGCCATACTTCATGGCAGGAATGAGCAGTTGGCGGCCGTTTTTCTCCCAAGAGTAGATTCGTTCGTTTTCGAGATGGAACATCTTGGGCACGGAGGGGCCGAAGATATCAGCATCGAGGAGTCCGACGCGATGGCCTTGTTGTGCAAGAGCGACGGCGAGATTGGCAGCCACGGTGCTTTTGCCCACGCCCCCCTTGCCAGAGCTGACGGCGATGACGTTCTTCACCTGCGGCAGCATCTTGCCAGGCTCGGGGCGTTCGGCCTGCCGGCTCTTGGTGGAAATGCTGACTTCGACATCGTGGCTGACATAGGTATGGATGGCGGTTTCGGCTGCTTTGACCACGCTTTTCAGGAAGGGGTCGGTGGATTTTTCAAATATAATGCTGAAACTGACTTTCATGCCGTCAATACGGAGGTCGTCTTCGACCATTTCGGCTTCTATCAGGTTTTTGCCATTGCCGGGATAGCGAACCGTGGCAAGGGCATCAAGGATGAGTTTGGGGTATAGGGTCATAAGAAAAACGAATAGGGGGATGACAGGGAAACTTTGTCATCGTGAAGGAAATAATAGGGAGGACGGGAAATGAGTGGGCACGAGACAGACTATTTGCTCGTGTCGCAGCCGCTTCGCTTGGAGCGGTTGTAGGAACGATAGGAGTCCATTTCAATCTCTACGTCGGGCTCTTGGAGAACACCTTCCTGCGGCAAGCGGAATTTGAGGTATTTGATGGTAAGGCCGCGGCTGAGCCACTGGTCTTCATAATAGGTGTGTATGCCCAGGATGCTGCGCACGGCAGGGTCGGTCTCTGCATCGAGCGTATGATAGAGGTCGGCTGTCTGGAAAAGCACGGGCAGACGGTTCGTGCGAACGACGAAGTCGGTGTAGGTGAAGAGGAAGTTGGAATCAGTCTTCAGATGTATGATGCCGCCATCGATCAGGAATTGGCGATAGCGGTTGAGGAAGAAGGTGGAGGTGAGGCGTTTGCTGACCTTCTTCATCTGCGGGTCGGAGAAGGTGAGCCAAATCTCTGCCACTTCGCCTGGGGCGAAGAAATTGTGGATGAACTCGATGTGCGTGCGGAGGAACCCGACGTTGGTCAGTCCATCACGGAGTGCTTCAGTGGCTCCGCTCCACATTCGAGCTCCCTTGATATCCACACCGATGAAATTCACGTGGGGGAACATACGGCCGAGTCCGACGCAGTATTCTCCGCGTCCGCAACCCAGTTCAAGAACGATGGGGCGATCGTTATGAAAAAAATCGCTGTGCCATTTGCCATACAAGGGGTGGCGCTCGGAGGAGGGAGTTTGGAAGGGGGCTTCGACGACGTGGCTATAGGAAGCCATGTCGGAAAACTTTGATAATTTATTCTTGCTCATGGTAAAGATGACGTGGGGGGAGATAGGCTATAGGCTACAGGGGTGCGCCTGCTTATCAGGTAGGTTCTATAAATTAGTTTTCAATGTAAGGCAGTGTTTCTGTTTTACTTGGATGTCTTCACGCCTCTCGCACCGTATCTTTTTGTCTTTCATTCAGTCACGTAGCCCGCTACGCTCCCTCGTGAAAAACAAAAACCTACGGCACGATAGTCGCAAATACATCGCAAGCTAATTTATAGAACCTACCATCAGTCTTCATCAGGGGTGAGAATGCTATTGACATCTTTTTCAACCTGCAAGAGTTGAGCCTTGCAGTATTTCAATAACTCTTGGGCACGGCGAAGCATAGGGGTGAGTTGGCTGATTTCGAGAGAGCCTTTCTCAATTTTTTCAACGATGGCTTCGAGTTCTGCCAGTGCCGACTCATAGGTGAGTTCGTTTTTTTTCATACAAAATGTGGATGTTTATCGTTTCTGCACAATTGTTTATGGTAGGTTCTATAAATTAGTTTTCAATGTAAGGCAGTGTTTCTGTTTTACTTGGATGTCTTCACGCCTCTCGCACCGTATCTTTTTGTCTTTCATTCAGTCACGTAGCCCGCTACGCTCCCTCGTGAAAAACAAAAACCTACGGCACGATAGTCGCAAATACATCGCAAGCTAATTTATAGAACCTACCTTATGAAGGTTCTGTATGGCCAACAGTAGAGCGGATGATGCCGTCGGCAAGCTGCGTGGTGATGGTCTCGCCAGCCTTTGCCTGACTGTAGGAGCGCAACAGGCGACCTTCAGCATCAGTGGTAATGGAAAATCCGAGGCGCAGGATGCGTTCGGGATGGGCCATTTGCAGCGATTTTTCAGCAAGTTGGAGGCGTTGGCGCTGACGGCTGATGCAGAGTTCTGCCCCTTGTTGGAGGCGCTGGGGCAGGAGACGCTGCTGCTGACGCTGACGTTCGAGCAGCGTAAGGGCATTGACGCGAAGCTGTCCGGCCATTTTGAGGAGCAGCAGATGCTGCTGATGCGTGAAAGCATAGGCAGAGCGTTCGAAGCGACGGGCAAGAGAGTCGAATTGGGCTTGCCGACGTTGCAGAAAACTTGCAGATTGCTGTATGAGGCGCATTTCCAAGTCTTCCACCTCTTCGAGCTCATGCTGCATTTGGTCGATGAGATACTGTGCGACGGCTGTGGGAGTCTTGAGATGGGTGTGTGCGACGTGGTCGATGATGGTTTCGTCGCGCTCATGGCCAATACCTGTGATGACGGGGAGAGGGAATTGTGCGACGTTGGCAGCCAAGAGATATGTGTCGAAGCCATTCAGGTCCGTCACGGCACCTCCGCCTCGGATGATGACGACGCAATCCCATTGCTCCATCTCGTCGGCTATCTGATTTAGGGCATTGATGATGCTGCTTTCGACCTCGATGCCCTGCATGGTGGCAGGGAAGAGGTGAACGGAAAAGCGGAAGCCGCTTTCTTGGAGCTGATGGCAGAAATCGCCGTACCCTGCAGCCCCTGCTGCAGAAATGACGGCAATGCGCTGAAGAGGGCGTGGAAGTGGGAGCTGCTGGTTCAGATGCAGCACCCCATCGTCTTCCAGTTGGCGAAGTATCTCCAAGCGCCGGCGTGCCATTTCGCCCAAAGTGTAGCTGGGGTCAATGTCGGTGACGTTTAGGCTATAGCCATATTGCTCATGAAATGAAATCTGAACCTTCAGCAGCACTTTCATGCCAGATTCAAGCTGTCTGCCAGTGGTTCGGAAGAATTTTGTTTTCAGTCTGCCCCACAGATTCGCCCAAATGTTGGCCTTGGCTCGCGCTTTGAATTTTCCCGCAGTGGTGGCATAAACATTTTGCCGTCCTCCTTTGCTTGCCTGCTGCATCTCCTCCTCTTTTTCAACCAATTCTAAATAGCAATGTCCGGCGGCAGCCTCGCGCATTTCGGCAATCTCTGCCACCACCCAATAGTCGTCGGGGAAAGTGAGAGCGAGGGCTTGGCGCACCATGCCATTGAGTTCGGAGAGTGAAAGTGCGTTCATATAACCGAGTGTGGGGGAGTAATAAAATGGAGAGGTCTGCCAGTTTCTCGCAGCAGGCTTTTCTTCTTTTATAATGGGTAAGAAAAATTAGTTTAACGTGAGATGCCTGATTTCCACGGTACATTTCGTCTATGAGTGACCATTTTGAAGGGTAAAATGACCATTTTCTGGGGTCAAACTAATCATTTAGAGGGGTGAAAATGATGACTGGGGAAGCGGGTGTAATGCTGAAGTACAGGAAAGCTCGTTGTTTTCACCGCAGCTATACAGTGGATTTCATGGGTTTAGGAGGGGGATGGGCTTCCTGAATCAGGTTTTTCAACAATCATTAACACAACAGGAAGCACGGCCCGTATGGTTTCTCGAACAAGGGCTACACATTGGGTGCTTGCTATAAACTAATTCTTGCGAACGACTGGGTAAAATATAGAGAGGTCTGCCAATCTCTTGCAGAAGACTCTTTTTCTTTTATGGCCAGTTCTTTCAATTAGCCTGTGGTGTATTCGCGGCTATCGTGTCGTAGGTGCTTGATTTTCATGAGGGAGCGTAGCGGGCTGCGTGGCCGAGTGAAAACAAAAACCTACGGTGCGAGAGGCGTGAAGACATCCATGTAAAACAGAAACACCACCTTCCATCAAATACTAATTTATAGAACCTACCTTATAATAATGCTGTTATCTGAATAATAATGCTGTTATCTGACGGTATCCGCCTGCAGGGTATGGAATGCTTTTTCCATATTAGGAATGCCGTAGCCATAGACCTCGTTGGGCTTGCTGTAGCAACTGCCTGCTTGATGGATGGCCTCGATGATTTCTTTTGGCTGTTTTAGCGGAAAAGCCTGATACAGGCACGCGACAGCTCCTGCCAAAACGGGGCAGGCGAAGGAGGTGCCGTTGGCTTGAGATACCGTTCCGTCCGTGGCGAGGAGTGCTGTGGCACCACCGCGTGCCATGGCATCGGGCTTGATGCGATGGTCTGCTGTGAAGCCAATGCTGGAGAAGGCTGTATTTACACCCTTTTCATCGACGGCACCGACGGCAAGAATATCGTGGGCATCGGCAGGAAAACCGATTTTCTTCCAGGACTCATCGCCAGAGTTTCCGGCAGAATTGAGGAGCAGGATGCCTCGGCTGGCGGCTAACGATGCAGACCGAGAGTTTAGCTCATGGTGACCATCGAGCCATTCATACTCCAAGGTTGCGGCTGGTCGGTCAAAATGCGTGTAGCCCAAACTGCTTGTGACGATATCTACCCCCAAGGAGTCGGCATATTCCAAGGCTGCGCACCAGTTGTCTTCCTCTCCACGGTATTCCTGCCAGGTGTCTTCGCTTTGAAGCAGATAGAATGAGGCTTCGGGGGCAGTGCCTACCAGAATGTGAGGCTGATTGGGAGCTATGCAGGAGAGTACCATCATGCCGTGGGGATGCTCCTCGTAGATATTACTGTCAGGACGTGCAAAGTTTTTTGTTCCAAGGATTTTGGTAGTCTTGAACGCTGGGATAATGTCGGCGTTGTAGAAACCTCCGTCAAGTATGGCTATCGTCATGCCGTTTCCGCGATAGCCCATGGTGTGCAGAAAGGGTAGTCCCAATTGTTCTACCTGTTTCTGAGCCATGCCATAATAATCGTCCTTGCAGTAAATGGTGTCTGCCACGAGCTCTTTTGTGCGATTCTGGCAGTTGTTGGCCTCTGCAAACTCTGGGCTTTTATAGACCAGCATGACATGGGAGACGAAGGGCAGCTCGCGCAGGCTTTGCTCTAAAAGAGAATCGTGGGTTTCCACTTGTACGGTGTTATTCCACTTGGAATAGTTGAACACTGTTGCTCCGGTCTGCCGTATTTGCTCTAAGTAGGTAGGAGAAACGGGCAGGTCGTGATAGTCAATAGAGATGCCCATTCTGGCGCGTCGCTCAAGACTCTTTTCAGACAAGAACTGTTCGGGATGATTCAGGCTATAGGGAGACCCTGCCTTGTCGGTCAGGGTCAAACGGTAGCGATAGGTTTTCGGCAGTGGAATGCGTTCGGACTCTGTTTCTTGGGAAAAGGTTGGGATGCTGAACCAAAGAAAAAGGAGCAGATACAGGATTCTCATGGGGCGCGCTATGAGGGAGGTGTGTAAAATAGAAGAGTGTTTTCTTTTCGGAAGCAGGGCTGAAAGGCAGAGTGAGGAGGAATGCTATTGGCAGCAATGTTCTGCCAAGTAGTAGATGATGCGTGTGTTGGCAACACGAAGAGCTTGGCTGGCAGCGGAGAGGTTTTTTGAAAATTCTTCGAAGGTCTTTTCGCCGCCATCGCAAAGGTCTGTCACGGATTTCACCAGCAGTAGTGGGGTATGTGTGAGCGAACAGGTGAAGGCGATGGCTGCCGCCTCCATATCTTTCAGTTGTCCGCCGTTAGAACGTATGATTTCAAGGTCGATGGGCTGCATGTCGAGCGAAGAGCCAGTGGTGACCTTGCCTATCTTAAAGGCTAAGACTTCAGCCAATGCTTCTGATTGTGACCACAGGGGATAGTTTCCCAATGCCTGCGTACCCCAAGCATCATCGCCAGGAACACGGCGATCGTGGAACATCACGGCGTTTCCTATATATATATCAGCAATTTTTGCACCGTCAGCTTTGAATGCTCCGCACGTACCGCTATTTATGACAAGGTCAGGATGGAGTCTTTCGATGGCGGCATACGTGGTAATGCTTGCCGCTTCACATCCTACGAGATCGCTGCCATGCTGTTCGCCATTAAGAACAACAGAGAGCTCCATTTGGCCCACCGTGCCTTGATAGAGGATAAAAGGGTAGGGGGCAAAATAGTCCTTGACCTCATGCAGTTGAAATTCCTCGATAAAGGGGCGGGCTTCGGCGCGCATGGCCACTATATAGCAGATTTTCTTCATGTTTTTTCAACGAAAAAGGTGGTGGAAACCTTGCTGTTATTAGGAAAAGGAAGGGGAAATGTCCAAAAAAAATTATTTGGCAATGACGTTTCTTACTTGCACTTGATTGCGAGGCAGAAGTTGGGAGGAGTTGCAAATGACTCTCTGACCATCGCCTTTCAGGAAGAAATAGAACATGGAGGTCATGCTCTTGGGACGCGAGTCGGTACAAATGGCATAGACTCCTCGGAACAGGGGGTATTCTCCCGTTGCGATATAGTATTGATAGGGGCGTTGCCAATCGCGTGCATCGAGTCCTAAGGGGTCTTTCAGACCGTAGAACCCTACAAGCATCACACGGACATCGAGGTCGCGGAAATTTTCCAGTGCGCAGGTGTCGCCCTTGGAAACGCGAAGCCAGTCGGTGCTGACTACGCCGATGACGTCTTCACGTTCCTGCACTACCTTAATGACATCATCGTAATTGTCCTCAGCATAGATGTTGCCGCTCAAAGGTTTGCCGCCGTTGAGTGAATCTTTCATAAAACGCACCGTAGAGGAGCCCGAATGATCGAATAGCATATGAAGTGGGCCTGACTTGTGGGTAACTTCAAGTTGGCTCCAATCCGTGATTTTACCACTGATGATACCCTTGATTTCATTCATGTTGATGACGGTGTCAGGGTTGTTCTTGTTTACAATGAGTGCAAACGCATCGTAGGCAAAGAGGGATTGCTTATAGTTGTGTTTTGCTTTTTGAATCAGTGCTTTCTCGTTTTCTGTTAGTTTACGGGTGGTGATGACCATTCTCAGGCTATCGCGTACCAGCAGTCTGATGGCAGAATCTTCATTGCAATAGAGGGGAAGCATCGTGGCTTCAGGGTGGCGGGCGTTGAAGAGATCAGATAATTCCTGAACGATTGGTTCAAAGCTGGCATCTGCAGCGAATCTTACATCATCTTCATGTAGATAGTTGGCATTCGGAGTCGATGAGCCTCCGCAGGCATTGAGCAGAAGGATAATAGAGGTGGAGATGAGGCAAAGTAGTCTTTTCATGGTTCAATGTTTGACGGTATGAGTAGGGGGATGGAAGGATAAACGTTGGAAAGTCCTTTGTATGGTCTGACCGTTTGATATTGCTATCCGTAAAATAGCTTGTCATGCGTTTTCTTTCCAACTTGCAAAGGTAATGTATTTCTGCGAAATGTGTCACTTTCTTAGTCGATTATCTCTATATAAATTCTAAAAAACTGTACGTTGCCAAAATTTCTCTGGCGTTATGGATAACAAAAAGGCAGCGCCCCATTGTTAGGGCACTGCCTTTATATAGATGCTTAGATATCAGTTTTTACTGGAGGACGTAGCGTACAGGGAGTGTGTACCATACGCGTACAGCCTTACCTTGCTGCTTGCCGGGGATGAAGCGGGGAAGCGACTTCACAACGCGCTTAGCTTCTTCATCGCAGTGCTTCTCAAGGCTCTTCATGATGATGACATCACCCACAGAACCGTCTTCAAGAACGACGAAGCGGAGGGTTACGACACCAGAGATTTCCTGTTCCTGAGCGATAGCAGGATACTTCAGGTGAGTGGCAACGTACTTGAGCAGTGCAGCTTCTCCACCGGGGAACTGCGGCATTTGCTCTACGACGTTATAGACGGTAGCCTCTTCTTCAACGGGAGCAGAGGTACCACCAGCCGACTGGTTGTCGCGGAGGTCATCGATATTGATACCGTCCTTGGAGTCACCTTCATAGTCCTGAGAGGCAATGGAGATGTTGGAGCGGTTCAATTCCTCCTGATTCTTGAGCTTCTTGGTGTCATCGACTTGGTCAACGATTTCAGGAACGGTGAAGGCGATAGATGCTTTTACAGCCACTTTCTGTATTTCCTGCTTCTGCTCTTGAGGAATTTCCACCTTTTTCTCTTCCTTCTTCACTTCTTCTTTCTTGAGTTCGGAAAGCTCGGTGACGAGGTCTTCTTCTACAGCGAAGCTGTTTTTGATAGCTTCTTGTGCTGCGAGGAAAATTCCAATGAGAACACCAATGATGATGATACCAATGATGATGTCGATAATCGCGTATAGATGACGACGACCTGATTTGGCACGCAAATCATAAGCGCCGTAAGCCTTGTTGCGACCTTCGAAGACGAGTTCGCACCATTCTCTCGATTTGAGATCGATTTTAGACATTGTGTATTACGTTTTACTTATGATTATTGTTATTCCAAATCACGGCCAAGCTGTTCCTTAACCATAGCGCGGTCAGTGTCGTTCACCTTATCAATAACGTACTTGCCGATGTAGCAGTTCTGCATTTCATCGAGTACGTCAATCAGGTTCACGTAAGTAGATGCATCAGAAGGCTTGATGATAGCAGTAGGAGTACCGTCTGCATTCTTGATTTTTGACAGTTGCTCCTTGTAGTACTGCTTGTTCTTTTCTGCCTGCAGAGGGTTCGACGTAAACTTTGCCTGCATCTCAGTCTTCAATTTAGCCACCTTCTGTGCGGCATTGAGATTCTTCTTGAGAAGCACCTTGCGAATGCCTTCTTTGCCGTATGCAGTTTCCTGAAGCTTGGCTTCATGCTGCTTACCTTCGAAGTAATAAATCTTGTTGTCCTTATCGATGATAATCGTGATAGCCTCATCAGTCTGTACCTGCGATTTATTTTCCTGCTTGATGTCGTCTTTGTCAGAGGGCATGGTAATTTCCATGGTCTGGGGCTTAAGCAGGGTAGTACAGAGCATGAAGAAAGTCACGAGCAACATGATCATGTCGACCATAGGGGTAAAGTCGACGCGGGCGTTCATTTTCTTTTGCTTTGAGCCACCTTTTCTTGCCATAACTTTATTCTATCTGATTATTCGCCGGACTTGAGCGTGGTGATGAGGTTGTAGCGGCTCTCATCAATGCTACGCAGCGAGTTCATTACATTCTTGATTGTCTTGTAAGGAGTGGTCTTGTCCGCCTTGATAGCGATACGCATGTTTTCGCCACAAGCTTTGCGGGCTGCCTTCACCCATTCTTTGAGTTCGTCGTTCACGCTGTCGCAAGGAATACCTGCATCGGGACTCTTCGTGAGAATCTCGTTGCGCTTGGGGCCTTCCATGTTAACCCAACTCTTAATGGTATTCAAAGGAGTACCAAAGGTGGGAACATTGGCAAAGGCTTCAAGTTCCTTAGCGTTGAGGTCAAGCATGTCGGCATCAATGAGTTCCATAGCCATATCCTTCTGGCGAGTGGGGTTATCCATCACCATGTAAACCTTTCCAGCGGGGCTGACAAAGATGGTCATAAGGTTTGACTCTGGAATCTTGATTTCGGACACTGAACCAGGCACGTTGACGGCGACGGGTTCTTCCTTAGTGAACGTAGCGGTAAGCATAAAGAAGGTAAGCAGCAGGACCATCACGTCACTCATAGGCGTCATGTCTATGAATGTGTCTTGTTTTTTGACTTGAAAACGTCCCATTTCTTTTGTGTTACCTTATTTATGATTACTTCTGAGTGGTCTTGAAGGTCTCTACGATGGTGAAACCGAGTTCGTCGATAGCGAAGGTCAGTTTGTCAATCTTGTTGGTGAAGAAGTTGTAGGCGATAACGGCGAGAGCACCAGTGGCGATACCAGAGGCGGTGTTCACAAGAGCCTCAGAGATACCGACAGAGAGTGCAGAGGAGTCAGCACCACCTTCGCCGCTACCCATGGCGGAGAAGGACTTGATCATACCGACCACAGTACCGAGCAGACCAGTAAGGGTACCGAGGGTAACGATAGAACCAACGATGGGGAGGTTCTCCTGCATCATAGGCATTTCCAGAGCGGTAGCCTCTTCAACGGTCTTCTGGATGGCGATTACCTTCTTCTCGGTCTCGAGGTCAGTGGTGAGTTGCTTCTTGTACTCAGTGAGAGCTGCGAGAACAACGTTTGCTACAGAACCCTTCTGCTTGTCGCAAACCTGCTCAGCCTTAGCGATATCGCCAGCGCGGAGGGCCTGCTTAACTTCAGCTGCAAACTTAGCGAGGTTGCCCTTACCGTTTGCGGTACGGATAGCGAAGGTACGCTCAATAGCGAGAGCAACAACGGTGAAGAGGAGCGTCCAGATGATAGGCACGATGAGACCGCCCTTGTACACAGTACCGATGATGTCACCACCTACAGGCTCGTGCTCACCTTCGTTGAAGAAGGAGAAGGGGATGTTGGTCCAAGTGTCGCCATCTGCGAAGTGGCTCTTGTAGCCAAACACGAATACGTAAACACTCTCTGCGAGAATCCAGCAGAAGACGATTACGAGGAAACCGGACTTGATACCGGTGAAGCCTTTGTCAGACTTCTTGGGTGCACTCTTAGGTGCGGTAGCATTGTTTGCCATGTGTGAAAGTTTTGATTGGTTTGTAATTAAGGTTTTAGGTTATTAACGATGTTTTCTTGGTTTTATTGCTTTGCGGGCTTGTTTTTTTGCCCTTTTACTTTGTAAATCGGCTTTTTTGTACAGATGATTCTGCATGTCAAACCTCTCTTAGGTTCCTTTCATTACTTCTTTCACCGCTTTTCTAAGTTTATTCCCTCTGTTTATTTCCTCTACTTCAGATTGTATGAATGACTGCTGATTTTACATGAAGTTGTGGCGATAGCAGAGTTTGCAACGAAACATCTCAACTTGAATGACCTCCCAGCTTGATGTAATGTTGTCTGATGGAGTGGAAGTACATCATAGCTTATGGATGTGTGCTATCAGTGCTTGTTTTTGTTCATTTAGCAGCTATTGCACGATGCGTGTAGGCTTATATATAATATATGTGTGATTGTAGATGTGCTTCTTGCAGAGGATGGGCTTTCATAGATTTGAAGACGGTAATATGAGGCTTTCAGGCACTTGCGCGTTATCAAGATAATGCGCGTAAGATTTACCTATTATTTGCTCGACAAAATTACACCAAACTTGACAAACGCACAAACTTTTCGTGCCGTTTTTGAAAAAAAAGCTAAGTTTTCTGGAAAGTTATCGGTTAAGAATAAAATTTTTCTGAAATATTTGGCTGTTTTCTGTGCGTGGCGTAATTTTGCGCGTACTAATTATGGTTCAATAGTTCGTTAAATTTTGGATAATCACGCAGCGTCCGAGACGCCATAATAT
>CALZJF010000048.1 GCA_945787885.1 uncultured Bacteroidales bacterium
AGTGTCAGCCCTAATTTATTTGGCTTGCAAAAGTTTTACCGGACAGCAATATTTTTATATATAGTAGCAGAGAGACGGAATGGCAGAGGCGTAACGAAGCATTACTTCAAATGGGATCTTGCCGTGGAGAAAAGCCTTTTGCTGCGGAAGATGCAAGCTATCTCCCAAGATGCCTTGTCTGAGCAACGTGATATTTTCGGCAATATTTCAGGAGAGCCAGGCATTGCTTGCCGAACGTGCTGTTGGGACTGATGTCCTGACTACCGATAAGAGTATCAACGAGGGGGAAGATTTGGGAAATGCCCCTGCTACAAATCTTCGAGGAAGGAATATGACTGCTGAAGGAGGCGTTTGGCATGGAAGAGATGGGCGGAATCTGCGGAGGGAGAAGCAGAAATGATCTTATCGCCCGTGATGTCATAGACCACGCTACCTGCGGAGTCAGCGTAGAGAATGCCGCCGGCAAAGGTGGAATAGACAAAGCGTGGGCAATCGGGGTGCATCACATTGCGACTGTAGGGAAAATCTGCGGTGGAAATGCCCATTTGCGCAAGGAGCGTGGCGCAAACGTCACTCTGATTCATCAGGTGATGAATGCGGCGAGGCTCCCTGATGGCACCGCCCAACCACAGCAGAGGGGAATGGAAGAACTCAGGATTATCGTAGGAAGTGGTGAGGAATCCGTGGTCAGGAACGAGGACGATGAGCAAATTGTCCCACAGAGGTGTCGCACGCAGCCTATCGACTAACGCTGCCACACAGGAATCCGTGTAGGCAAAGGCATTCTGCTTCACGTCCGGCAGCCGCGCATAGGGAACCTCGAAGGGTTCGTGGCTGGAGAGCGTCTGGAAGGTGAAGAACCACGGGGCATCCGCAGGTTTGCGCTGGCTCAGCATCTCGAAGACGCGGTCGGCAGCAATGCCGTCGGCCACGCCCCATTTGCTGCTGCGCGCATCGGCTATGGAAAAGCTCTTATCGCCAAAAAGCTCGGTGAAACCGCTACTGACCAGGTAGGCCGAGGTGCTCATAAACGTGATGTCGCCCCCGTACAGGAAGGTGGTTCTGTAGCCTTCATCGCGCAGGCTGCGTGCCAAGCCCGGCAGTTTCACCATTTTTTCAGGCAGGCGCATGAGGCTCACGGAGGGATAGCTAATCCAGCCACTCAGCAGACTGACCGTCCCGCGGTCCGTACGGAAGGAGTTGCTGTAATAATTGTCGAAGAAGACTCCCTCTTTGACAAGACGCGAAAACTGTGGGGTCACGCCCTTCACGCCGCCCAGCTCCTCTATATATTGTCCGCCGAAACCCTCCATCAGCACAAGCAGGATGTTCGGCCGCGGAGTGGAGAGCAGGGTGTCAAAAGGCACGGATTCATCGAGCTTGACATACTGCCCCTGCAAATCTTCAGGGCGCAAGTCAGCAAAATACTGATACTGCTCGCCAAAACGTTCGGAACGCTTGAAACTCGATAGGAGCGAGAAAGCAGGATTCACGGCAGCATGATTCAGAAAGAGCGTCTGCGAATAGTACGCCGTCCCGACATTCTGCACCGCCGTGCTGATGCCTCCGCGAATAGCGAGGAAGTCGAGACCGCCGAGGAGCAGAAATGCCAACATTCCTGCCAACTTCTGCTTCCAGCAGACAGCACGCGCAGCAGCGTTCGGCAGGCGGAAACGACACAAAACCACGATTTCACCGCAGAAAATGGCAACTATGACGGCCATGATTGCTGCCGAGCGCGTCAGCATGAAGGCGGTGGAGACGCTGTTTGCCGCACCGTCCAGCGTCTCCATATAGGTGAAGATGGTGGCAGAAAGCTTGAATTTCCAAAACGGATAGAGAAACGCATCGACCATGACGATGAGCCCCACCAAGACTGCGGCAATGGCAGCATAGCCCACGGCGATGCGCTGCCACAACTTCGCAGGGCGCAGCCACATGAGCAAAGCCATGAGCCACGGCACCACCATCAGATAGCCCGCCGTCGAGGCATCCATGCTCCAACCGTGGAGCAAGACATCGAAAAGGTCAGACGTGCTCCAAGCATATTCCTCACGGTTATAGCACAAAAACAGCAGTTTCACCGCAGAAAACAGGAGCATCCAGAAGAGGAAGAAGGAAAGGAGGAAGAGAATAAGGCGCTTTAACATGATTGGGGAGGTTAAGCTGGCCAACGCTCTCAGGCAGCCGACTGAGAGAACAGGCATACAGAGAGAGAAGGCCTGAGGGGGAAAGGGCGCGCACGCAGGCAGCGACCGGGAAAACAGGCATACAGAGAGAGAAGGCCTGAGGGGGAAAGGCGCGCACGCAGGCAGCGACCGAGGGAACAGAGGCGGAAGGGCGGAAGGAGCATACGGACGGGGGCTGCTCCCTATTCCATGAGGACGAGGCCCACCTTCTTCTTGCCATCCATCTTGATGACGAGGGGGCGCGGGAAGCGCACGTGGCGCACATGAGGCAGCTCCGTCTCGGCAGGGAGGGCATCGAGAACCTCCATATTATATATGCCATCGCCGGTGTACGGGTTAATCGTGAAATAACCCACACCGAAGGAAGTGAGATTCTGGAAGAAATGCGTGCCCTGCGATGGGTCGATGCGATAATTCGTCAGGCTTGCCTCGACGATGATGCGCGCTGCACAGATGTTGGGCCATTTGACGGGAATGCCCAACCACGAGTCGCTCGAGCCCCAACGTCCCGGCCCGATGAGCACATAGTGGCGGCCGGCATACGGACTGTCAGGCGATGAACGCAGGACATCCTCCAGCGCGTCGGGGTCAGTCAGCGGGCCCTGCTGCGACTGCGGCAAGAGGAACTTCGCATTGATTTCCGCGATTTCATCGGCAATCTTCGGGTTGTCGGCAGGATTGTACGCCTCGCCATTACGCCCCGTCTTGACATAGACCACATCCACGACATCGTCCATCACCCCATGCCCCAGCGCATTGTCAGAGCGCAGCACGACGGAGGCGGGATTGATGCGCTCGACGTCTATCTGCACGTCGGCCTTGATGTCCACCATCGGGCGTATCTGCAGCAGATAGAAGACTGCGGTGCGCTGCCTGGCATCTATGGTCAGGGCAAACTCTATCTCCACGGGCCGCTGCATCGCCTGTTCGCCGTGACGCAACACCTTTTGCAAAATCTGCGGCAGCGGCAGGACCTCATGCTCCAGGACGCCGACAAACGTCATCACCTTGCGCCCGCCGGGATAGATGCCCGGCATGAGGCAGTCGGCATAGGCATCATAAGTGGAGGCGAGGAACTGCAAAGCCCCATCGGCATCAGCCTGGCTGACAGAAAGCCGGAGCAGATTGAAGCCGTCATCGACGGAGAAGTTCTCACCGTGGTTCTTGAGGTCGAGGGCATAGAACTGGGTCTGCGTCTCGCGCAGTGCCAGCCGCGTCTCGGAAGTCTGGAGCACCTTGCCCGGATGGTAGGGCGAGAAGCGCAGCGTCATGCCGCCATCGACAATGTATTTTCCCAAGCCCAATGCCAGATTCACGATGCCCTCATCAGCCCGTTCCTCACCCAAGGGGTAATAGTTCAGCGAACGCCCCACGCCGGATATGGCAGGATAATAGCGGTCAGCATGCTGCGTCCCGACCACTTCCTGCAGGATGACCGCCATCTTCTCCTGATCGATGACATTGCGCGTGGCCTGCATATATGCCTTCGAGTCGGCATAATAGACGGAGGCATACACTCCCTTGATGGCATCGGCGAGCATACGGAGCATCTCCCCGTGGTCATCGAGATAGGGAATCATGTAAGTGGCATAGATGCCCGCGAAAGGCTGATAGTGGCTGTCTTCGAGCAGACTGCTCGAACGCACGGCGATGGGGCAGCGCGTGGCATTGATGAACGCCTCGCAGTCAGCAAGCAGGCTCTCCGGCAACACCGCTTTCCGGAAGGCATCGAGTATGACGCTGTCGGGCGCATCAGAGAGGGCGAGGGGATAGAGCGCATTCTGATCCATGAATTGCTCGAAGATATCCGTGCAGAGCACCACCGTCTTCGGAATCATCACCGTCGTATTGTCCCAGTCGTTGAGTTCAGGGTGATGCTTCACCATGCGGTCAATGAAAGCCAGGCCCCTGCCCTTGCCGCCCAACGAGCCCTCGCCGATACGCGCAAAGTTGGAGTAACGGTCGAAACGGTCGCGGCGGAAGACGGCGACGACGCCCTGATTCTTCATGCGGCGATAGCGCACGATGGCCTCGAATATGAGTTTGCGATGATCGTCGAGGTTCTGGAAATCATTGAAGCTGAGCGATTTGATAAATTCGGCAGGCGGAA
This sequence comes from uncultured Bacteroidales bacterium, assembly GCA_945787885.1. Classification (GTDB taxonomy): domain Bacteria; phylum Bacteroidota; class Bacteroidia; order Bacteroidales; family Bacteroidaceae; genus Alloprevotella. The sequence goes on from CALZJF010000048.1 coordinate 4,300, forward strand.
AGAGCGCGCGGCTATAGAGCCATCGGCTAATGTGATTGCGGCGGATATGGTAGAGGAAGCTATCAGCGGGAATGTCGAAGATGCAGTTTTGCAGCTCCTTGAGGTTTCGCACGCGATATACCTCCTGCATCGTCTCGGGATTGCGGAAGATGAAGTCGCCGAAGCCAAAGTTTTCGCGCACAGCCTCACGCAAGTCGATGTTCATCTTCTTGCTGTTCTTGTCGATGAAGCTCGCTCCGATTTCAGCGGCATACCGCGCATTGCAGCTCTCTGCACTTTCGAGAATCAGCGGCAGATAACGGTCGCGGCTGTGTATTTCCCGCAGGAGTTTTACGCCCGCCTGCGCATCCTTCGGACAGTCGCCCTTGGGGAATCGCGCATCGGAAATCACTCCGAGCACGTTTTTCTGATACTTCTCATACAGCTCCATCGCCTCCTCATAATTGCGGGCGAGGACGATTTTAGGGCGTCCGCGCATTCTGAGCGTGCGCTGATGGCCATTCAGCGCCTCAGTGGCAAAGTCGAGGCTCTGCTGCAGCACGAATTTATAGAGTTCCGGGAGGACGGAGGAATAGAAGCGTATGCCGTCTTCGACGAGGAGAATCATCTGCACTCCCACCTCGCGGACATCATGTTCGAGGTTCATCTTGTCTTCAATGAGCTTGATGATGGAGAGCAGCAGGTCAGTGTTTCCCAGCCAGCAGAACACGTACTCGAAGATGCTCAGGTCTTCATGCTCCATGCGCGCCGTAATGCCATGACTGAAGGGCGTAAGGACGACGAGGGGCAGCTCGGCATAGCGGCTGCGAATGGCGCGCGCAATGTCGAACACGTCCGACGAGTCGGCACTCGGCATGACGATGACGAGGTCGAAATAGTTCATCTGCAATTGCTGGTCGGCCTCCTGCTTCGTCGATACGAGGGTGAAGCGTGGCGGATAGCGCAGTCCGAGCGAGGCATATTCGTCGAAGAGCTTCTCCTCTATGCGCCCGTCGTCTTCGAGCATGAAAGCATCGTAGGGGTTAGCAATGAGGAGCACATTGAATATGCGCTTGAGAATCAGGTTCACGTAGTTCGTGTCCTTGAAGTATAGCTGATTGAGTTTCAGACGGCTGAGCATGGCTGTGCTGTAATGTGGTGATTGAAAACGAGGGCAAAATTAACCTTTTTCTCATGAAAACGCGGCAGAATATGGGCAAAATCCACGGTGGATTGGCTGAAAAAGGCGTAACTTTGTCCGTACATCCGCCTGCCAGCAGCAGGCAATCAGATGCGGCCGAATGCGGATTTCACTGCTCCGACGGCACGTTTCGCCCCAGGGCGGCCACTTTGAGGGGGCAGAATGACCACATTGAGGGGTCAGAATGGCCACTTCGAGGGGCGAAAACGGCCACTTGCAAGGCTGAAGCCCAACAGAAGGGGCGCGAAGCTCAGTGGCTGCGCCCCGAAGCCATGCCCCATGCCTGCCCGAAGGCGCGGACTTCCCGAAGGGGAGCACAGGCGAAGGCGGGCATTCCCGCGTCTGATTCACCCGCAGGCACTGGCACTGCAAGCGGCGCGCCCCCTTGCGCCCGGACGCAGGCCATGCACAGACATGGCTCCTGCTCAGGGCCAGCCCTGCTGCCCCATGTCATCTCACATCATCCACCGTATATCACATCACCGCAAATCCCCATGGAAAACCTACGCCCCGATACGCTGATTTTCGACCTCGATGGCACCCTGATAGATTCGCTTGCCGACCTGGCCGCTGCCACCAACTACACCCTTGCCCACTACGGCCTTCCCGCCCGCACGCTCAGCGAGGTGCGCCAGATGGTGGGGAACGGCGTGCGCCAACTCCTGCTGCGCGCCGTCCACGAACCCCTCTCGCCCGACGGCGGGACAACATGGAGGGAACACCCCGTCTGCTCGCTGCCCGACGGCACGCTGCACCCGGAGTTTGAAGCCATGCTGCAGACGTTCCGCGCCTACTACGATGCGCACTGCAAGGATGCCACGCGGCCTTACGACGGCATAGCCCCCCTGCTCGAACGCCTCGCTGCCGAGGGCGTGAAGCTCGCCGTGGTGAGCAACAAGCCGCAGGGAGCGGTGGAAATCCTGCGTCAGGATTATTTCAGGCAATGGATAAAAGTGGCAGTGGGAGAGCGCGAAGGCCTGCCCCGCAAGCCCGACCCCGCACTGCTGAGAGTGGCTATGGAAGAATTGGGCAGCAGCGCCGCCCGCACGCTCTATGTGGGCGACAGCGACGTGGACATACAGACGGCAGCAAACGCCGGACTCCCGTGCATCTCCGTGCTGTGGGGCTTTCGCGATGAAGCCTTCCTGCGAGCAAACGGCGCTACGCACTTCGCCGCAAAACCTGCCGATATTCCCCGCGTGATGGAGGAAATATGCCACAAAATGTGAAAAAACACCGATATTGCAGGAAGGTGGCACAAAATTCTCAGATAAAATCGCGAGAAGTATCGAAATTTTCGTAATTTTGGCCTCGAAAGATTCATCAACTACACACTTAATACTCTATCCCAATGGCTTTTTTAACTGACGAAAAACTCGTTATCGTTGGTGCCGCCGGTATGATTGGCTCCAACATGGTTCAGACTGCCCTCACCCTGGGCCTTTCCTCCAACGTATGTCTGTACGACGTGTTCTCACCCGAGGGCGTCGCTGAGGAAATGCGCCAGAGCGGCTTCGATGAGGCTAACATCGTCGCCACGACCGACGTGGCAGAGGCATTCAAGGATGCTAAGTACATCATCAGTTCCGGTGGCGCTCCCCGCAAGGAGGGCATGACCCGCGAAGACTTGCTGAAGGGCAACTGCGAAATTGCACGCGGCCTGGGCGAGAACATCCAGAAGTACTGCCCCGACGTGAAGCACGTGGTCATCATCTTCAACCCTGCTGACCTGACGGGCCTCGTGACGCTGCTCTACTCTGGCCTGAAGCCTTCTCAGGTGACCACCCTCGCCGCCCTCGATTCCAGCCGTCTGCAGAATGCCCTCGCCAAGAAGTTCGGCGTGAAGCGTTCAGAAATCAGCGGCTACGCCACTTACGGCGGCCACGGCGAGCAGATGGCCGTATTCGGAAGCCATGTAGAAGTGGCCGGCAGAAAGCTCCACGACATCATCGGCACTGAGGAATTCCCCGAGGCTGAATGGGAACAGATGAAGCACGATGTCATTCAGGGCGGTAGCGCCATCATCAAGCTCCGCGGACGCAGCAGCTTCCAGAGCCCCTCACAGATGTCGGTAGAAATGATTGGCGCAGTCATGGGTGGCAAGCCCTTCCGCTATCCCGTCGGCACCTTCGTAAAGAACGAGAAGTACCAGAACATCATGATGGCGATGAAGACCGTCCTCGACACCACTGGCGCTCACTACACCATGCCTGAAGGCACTCCCGAAGAGCTCGCTGCCCTCGATGCCAGCTATGAGCACCTCTGCAAGATGCGCGATGAGCTCGTGACGCTCGACATTGTGCCCCCCGTATCTGAGTGGAGCAAAATCAACCCCAACCTCTGATAGCCGCGTGAGGCAAGGCGCACGCTGAAAGGCTGCCGCCCTCACACAATGGTCAGGAACATTGGTCCTGCAATCTCCGAACACCGGAGGTTGCAGGACTTCTTATTATATACGCGCGCGTACCTTATATATATATACGCGCGCGCGTATAAACGTATGTGCGCGCGCAGGCAGAAAATGAATAAGCGACCGAAATACTGCCAACTGCGATTGGCAATCTTGCAAATCTGAGATTAAAATAAAAGGGAATGGCAAGCAGAAACTGACGTATTTCTAATAAAAAATCGTACTTTTGCGGTAAATAAAACAAAAGGCAGAGGGGCCAACGCACGCTCCCTGCAGGCAAGGCGTTGCCTGCGCTGCCGAAAAATTACTAATAACCTTGATGAGCGGGCCCGACCTTCTGGCAGCAGCCACCAACACACTGACACACATCGTGCTGAAACAGAAGAAAACAGCAAAGCTGCCAGCACATCGGCACGCGTCAAGACAGTAAATCCCAACCATGTATTCGATAAACGTAGATTTACTCAAGCGACTCTCAAAGAGTCTGGGGCTCTCGCAGCGCGAGTTTTCAGAACAAACATTCGGCCGTCAGCAGACGTGGCCGCAGCGCATGACGTTCTTTGACCGTCTGCTGCTCACTGACTTGGTAACCATCAGCAATCGCTGGCACATTCCCATCCGCTGGTTCCTCGATCATGACGGTGCCACCGCCGGCGTGCCGCGCATTGAGCAGATGGTGCATCAGGGCGAATGGCAGGAAGTGTACATCGACACGGAAGCCTTCCGCACCCTGTATTCCGGTCATGGCAAATCCTATTCGCGCGAGACGGTGCAGCAGGCCCTCGATGTGACGGGCTCCTGCATCTGGCGATGGATAACCGTGAAGTTCACGATGAGAGCACAGACCGCCTGCGACTTCTGCAACTTCACGCAGACGGAGGTGACGGACTTCGTCATCGACCGCAACTGGAATGACCCCTCTGCTGCTGCTGAGACTGCCGATGCCGCCGCTTCTGAAGGCTGTGCCGACGAGAATGCCTGCTGCGGGCAAGACCGCTGCAATCAGCTTCAGGCAGAAAATGCCGCCCTGCGCTCGGATGTCGAAGGGCTCCACGGCAGTTTCAATGCGCTCCGCGCCGCCGTCCAGACGCTCGCCGAGGGGGCTGCCTTCAACGATGCCTCCGTGCTCGCTGTGCTGAAAGCCACTGACTTTGCCGGCAACACGAGCAAGCTGAGCCCCTACAGATGGAACGCAGGCAAATGGGGCACCGACGCCGTGCCGACGCTGGCGGAAGTGCTGGCGCGCTGCAATGCCGAACAGCGTTCGACGGCGGAATATCTCCTCACCGACATGGCTGCCCTTGTGCTGCGCCGGCAGGACCTGCGTTGCCCTGATGCTGATTTCCAGACCATCGAGATTGACCGCGAGGCCTTCGCCTGCGTGATGAAGGCTTTCGGGATGGCCGACGCAGCCCCCGAGACGCTGAGCATCCAAAGTTTCTGCGATGCCATCAATCTGCTCCACCTCACGCCCCGCTGCTGCCTGCGCGATGCTCAGGCGGGCTATCCTCGCCTCTTCGCCGATGAGCTGGTGCAGCAGGTGAAAGGCTGAGCCATCCCTGCAAGCTGAAAAAATAAAGTCCCGTAGCACATCCGGATGCTACGGGACTTTTATATGTAAAAGTTAGGATTTTCAGAAAAGTACTGCCTCAGCAGCACGTGGTTTTAGAATAGCAGACGGCAGGATTCTGCCGTTTTGTCAGAAATTTCGCAGTGGGCTTACTTGCAGGCTGCAAGCAGCTGGCGAAGTTCGTTGTTGAGGGTCTGGCACATCGGGCCATTTCCCATCTCGTGATAGCGCTTAATACGATAGCGCAACTGGTCAATAGTCTTCTTCTCGTTCATCGTTTCATTCTGTTTTATGCCTTGCGCCGCCGTGCCTCACGCTCGCGGTGAAGATGTGAGGTCTGCGGTGCTCAGCAATGTTAATAACTTTGGTTTACCTCTCTACGTACCTTCGGGCAAACATTATCCTATAAGTTCTTTTTACCTGCGTCACAGCCTTCTCTGACTGTCCGCACTTCTACCTTGTATGTTAGTTTTTGTGCTCTAAACTGTCGTTTTTGCTATCTTAGACGTTGCAAAAGTAGGGGTATTTCAGGGGTGCGGCAAGAAAAATGGTCAAAATACACCGTTTCTTCATTTTTTTGCCGCGCGTTGCTTTGATAAGATGTCAAAACCCACCTTCAGTCCAACCGAAAACTGCTGGAAGGGGTAGTCGTGCAGGCCTTTCTGGTATTCAGCAAAGGGCTTGAAACGCCCGAAACTGCCCTCGATGCTGGTTTTTGCCACTGCCGGACAGTCGCCTTCGCGCTCCCATCCGAAGTATCCGCGTACATCTTGCGAGAGGCAGACATGGCGGAATCGCGCGGTGAGCTTTCCGGCAAACATCGTCGCATCGTTCTGCCGTGCGTTGTCGGTCTGCCAGCAGAGAAATCCGCCGCTGACGCCCAGGCGCAGGCTTCTAAGTACACCCGTTTTGATGGCAAAATCCTTGCCAAACGCCATATCGAAGAAGTAGCCGGGACAGTCATAGTAGCGCGCCGCAGTCCAATCGTCCTCCGCCGCAGTCTTCATTGCCGCGCGGATGGCCATGGCGGGCCGACGACGAGTCTCGCGCATGAGCAGAATGTCAGTGCTGACGAACATCGTGCCAATGGTGTGGCCGCGCCGCTCCACCGTCGGCTCCAAAGGCGCATGGTCCACCCACCGCGTCGAGAGATGATAGCCTTCGATGACGGGCATCCAGACTACGAGGTTCACACGCGAGGTAAACACTGGCACACGCAGACTCGCCAGCAGGCTCCCCGTGCGGTCGCCATAGTCGCCGCGAAACCAGTCGCCGCGGAGTTTCACTTCCAGCTCGCGACTGACGGCATCATCGAGCATCTCTGGCACGGGAAACGCGTTCGGGCCGAAATAGGCGGGGGCGATATGCGTGGCTGACGTGCGGTCAGTGTGCGAAAGCGCAGATTGAGCCCAAACCGTGATGGGCAACAGCAGCAGAAGGGAGAAAAGGGAACGAAACATAAGAGGAGGGTTCTAAGAATTAGTTTCAACGAAAGGTAGTTTTTCTATCATTTATAGAAGCTAAGTAGGTAATGAAAATTAGTTTTATGTTTGAATGCTCTATTTGGATGCAGGTTTTAGTCTTGAAATAAAGGAGCATAGCGGGCTATGTGACTGCTTTCAAGGCTAAAAGATGCGCCAAAGAGAGCATTCAAACATACAAACCACAATCAATCCTACTATATACTTACTATAAAATAATTTTTATTACCTACTTACGAAGAGAGAAACAGGCAAAACACGAGCAACGAACAAGGATTTATGGCATTGCACCGCGTGCAAAGATAGCATAATACGGCCGTACGGACAAAGTCATCACTTTTATTTTTTGCAAATCCTGCCATTTGTGTTAAATTTGCAACCGCTCAACCCCGATGCTGCTACGGCATCAACCTCAAAACAACCTCAACGCTACCAAACACACGTGAAAGAACTTACATACCGCCTCGTCTTTGGCCTGTGGTACGCCTGCTCGCTCATTCCTTGGCGCATCCACTATTTCCTTTCTGACTATCTCCTCTTCCCCATCGTCTATCATCTTCTGCGCTATCGCCGTCGCTTGGTGCAGAAAAGCCTTGCCGCTGCCTTCCCCGAGAAGAGCCTTGCCGAACTCCGCCATACGGAACGCGAATTTTACCATTGGTTCTGCGACTACATCGTAGAAATCATCAAGCATGCCTCCATGTCGGTCGATGACATCAATCGGCACATCACCCTCGAAGGCGTGGAGCGCGTGGAAAAAGAGTTTCGCGAGAGCGGAAAAGCCCTCTGCGTGCTCTATCTCGGACACTTCAACAACTGGGAATGGGTGTCGCTCCTCGGGGCAAAGTTTGGGCCTGACATTTTTCGCTCACAGGTTTACCATCCCCTTCACAACGCCGTGCTCGACCGCATCTTCAGGCGCAACCGCGGGAAGTGCGGAACGGAGAACGTGGCGATGAAAGACACCTACCGCGTCATTGTCAATCAGCTCCGAGCAGGCAGGAAAATCATCATGGGATTCATTGCCGACCAGCGTCCGAAGCGCACTTACCACTGGATGACATGGCTCAATCAGGACACGCCCGTCATCACCGGTGCGGAGACCATCGGGCAGCGCGTCGGAGCCATCTATTATTATATAGATGTGCAGCGCGTCCGGCGGGGCTATTACCGCGCCTCCTTCGAACGCCTGCCAGAAGATGGCGACGGACCCTTCCCCATCACAGAACACTATATGAAAAAAATGGAAAAAAGCATTCAGGCCGACCCTGCCCACTGGCTCTGGACCCACAACCGCTGGAAGTATCAGCGTCCTGCCGCGTCGGCCGCCGCCACTCTCACTACGCTGCTGCTCGCCCTCGCACCCCTTGCCGCCCTCGCGCAGCCTGCCATGAAGCACGACAGCATCAGCGCAGCCTTCTTCCGCGAACGCCTGCACACGTCCGACATCGTCACGTATCTGCAAGGCGTCAGTCCGCACACCGTCGTGCAAGGCACTCATACGGGCAGCTGGAGCGAAGCGGACGGAATGGTATTCGCCATCGACGGGCAGAGCTATCGCCAGAACCGTTTCTACACGGACGGCGTGCGCACGAACCTTCGCCTCGCCCCGGGAATGAACGCCTACACGCTGAACATGGAGCACTACGACCTCCGCATCGACCCTCTGCGCGCCGCGCTCACATTCCGGCTGGACACCGTGGGGGCGAACTATGCCAGCCTGACAGGCAACTTCGGCGCGCTCGGTGGCATCAACCCCACGACGGAGGGCATCGTCCACCTCTTCCACGGGACGGGCGTGGAAGGACTCTATACTCCCGTCACGGAGCACGCCCGCCAGCACATCCGCGCCGCAGGCACTCTCGACGTTGCCACGGCTGTCGGCGACTATCGGCAGCACTTCCTGCTCAACATCGGCAGCCGCCGTCTGCCGCGCTACGACGTAGATGGGCAGCCCGACCATCATCCGCTCTACGATGCTCCCTACTTCCGCCTGCAGCTCGATGGGCAGTTGCCCGCGCTCCGCGGCTTCGACCGTTCGGGCTACTTCGCCGCCGTGACGGGGAAGGATGACGGTTTCTCCGAATTTGGCTTCAACGAAAACGAGCAGCCTCACACGCTCACCACCGCCGCTACGCTCTATGCCAGCCGCACACGCCCAAGCGGCTCGCTCACTACGGGACTGACCTGGGGAATGAACCGCCTGCACCATGCCGACCTCTGCTTCGGGCGCAATCTTGCCGACCAAGACGGCGAGGGACTGGAACCTTGGATGCCCGACGGCAGCACGCACGAACTCTCCTGGGCTCTGACCGCCAGCCGGCGCATTAACCGCTGGCTCAGCTTCGAGGCTGACTCATGGAACTCGCTCATTCTCTCTCGCCCCGCGCAGCAGACGTGGTCCAACCTGCTCTATCTGCGCCATGTGGGCGACGCTGTTCCCACCGCGCTCTACCGCTACGACTGGACGAGCGAGGCATTTGCCGGAGCCTTGCTGGAGAACACGTTCGCCCTCCAGGCACGCCATCGCTGCAACTCATGGCTGACGCTCGGCGGACGCCTTGGCATGAGTCTGGACGGTATGCTCCTGCGCAGGAACTCCAAGGTCACGCCAAATCTCGATGCCGCCTTCAGCCTGCACCTGCGCCCATGGCGATGGCTTCAGGCAGACGTCACACTGTCGCACAGCCGCATGACGTACGACATCACCACGCTCCAATACATGAGCACGCGCTATCTCCACGGTGAGGTTTATGCTGCCGCCGCCACCGAAAGCCGCCCTCCGCAGCAGGCGGACTACTCCACCCTCCTCAACACGACGGGCGGAAAATACCACCGCTATGCCGACGGGCTCTGGCAACCCTCATTCGTGGAGCTCAGCATCCCCATACGCGCCCGCTTCGGACGCCATGAAATCCTCCTCCACCAGATGCTCCGCCGCTATTACCACACGTGGCACACGCAGTATGCAGGCGGCGCATCGGCCAACGGCACATGGGCCACGGCCAACATCACTCCCGAACAGGCGGAAATGTGGAAGGCGGAGGCTGCCAGCATTCCTCTCTTCTACGCTGCGCCTGGCCGCCACGACTACGAGATAGGCTATCTGCCTTCAAGCCTCACGGGGAGCGGACTCCTGAAGAGCGGGCCTTACTATCTGTCGCAATTGACGCAGTATGCCTACCATGGCAAAAAGGTGTATTTCAGCCTTTCCTGGCACTCGATGATTGGGGCGAACGTGGCTCCCATGGGCAATGGGCCGAGGGCGAACGATGTGGGAAGCCTCTCGGAGTCCACAGCCAACCCGAACACGCTCATGGTGCTCGACGATTTGCAGGCCTCCGCGCAGGGCATGGGACGCACGGACCAAGACCGCGCCTATATAGCCCGCATCGTGCTCTCATGGTCGCCCACACCGTATTTCACCATCGGCGGAACGGCAAGCTGGACGGACGGGCAGCCCATACAGTTCTACCGCACCTACCTGAACACGGCCTACACCGAGGCCTCACATCGCGACGTCACGATTCTGCCCGTATCATCGCGCGGCATCAACCCCACGGATGGCAATTTCGGTTGCCGCGAGAGCGCCATCTTCCACATCGACCTCCATGCGCGTCTGAAGTGGCGCGCCGCAGGACATGACATGCTCCTCACCGCACAGACGTACAACGTCTATGACTTTGGGAATGTGCTCAGCGAGTTCAGCTTCTCGCAGGGCTACACCGATGGGCGCGGCGACAATCTGACGCTGACCATCCCGCGCGGCCTACTGCTGACGTTCACCGTCGGGCTGTAAACGGCAGAGAGAAGTGCGCCCCCCTCTGCAGGACGCACCTCTCTCTGCCGCCGCATCGTTTATAAGGGGCAGGCATATGGAGATTGGTTCTCTCTCAATGCGCGCGGACGCCCCTTTTTCTTCGGTGTACCCTTATTTCATCTTCGCTCTTCGTCAGCCGTTTTATTGTGTAGTCGTTTGCCATATTTCACGTTTTTGAAGACATAGGTCCTAACGTTGTGCTCATGGTCGTAGTCGTGAATGCGCGAGGGCAAGATATTGTTTGCAGACCGTTCATCAATCGTAATGTCAGAGAACGTCACGCGGTCGATAAAGTTTCCCGGTGCTCGATTGTACGCACCGAATATGATACGCATATCAGTAATCCGTCCGCGTTCGATGCCCTCCATCCGTATATTATTGAAAGAAATGTCGTAAATACGGTTTTTGTCGCCGCAGTTGATAGCGAGCATGCCATCGCCGTTATGGCGCAGGATGTCAGAATCTGTGATGTAGATATGGTGTAGATCTTCGCCCACGGCATGTCGATCGTCGCCGTGCGTGCCGATATTGACAGGATGGGCAAAGTCGCACCAAAGAATGGCTTTCCTGACACTAATATTATATGTATTACCCCAATACCACCAACGATGCCCATAGAAGGCCAGACAATCGTCCGAAGTACGCAGGAATACGTTCTCTATATCCACATCATGACAGCTCATAAGGTCGAAGCCGTCCGTCCAGCTTCCTGCAGAGAAACTCTTGAGGTTTTTTATGGTGATGTCCGAACTTGCTCCTCCGAAGACTGTGTAGTGTCGAGGATTGAGCACCGTGATGCCATCAATGCAGACATTTTTTGAGTTCGTCACCTCGATGCCACGCAGGGGATGGTCTAAGATGCCGCGGCCGATGATTCTCACGTTTTCGGCATGATCAACGATGAGGCGTGCCTGCACGATGCTTCCCGGTGCAAGGAACACGGTGCAGTTAGACGGTATTCTGATGTCTTCGCCCGGAAGGTCTTTCGGACGGTGCACACCAGGCGCAAAATAAATGAGTTTTGCATCCTTTACAAAGACATCCTGCTGCTTGCCGCCCCCGTCCCAGTTGATGCAGTCTGTCTCATTACCCGTGTATGTCTCTTTAAGTATAGGATTGGCAAAAAGGTGCAGATTGTGATGGCGGTCGCCTCCAAATTCTATACTGAAATAGCCCGCCTCGTTGAGTGTGAAAAGCATTTCTGTGCCCTCGGCATTAAGGTTAAAGTCAATGGCGCGTGCCGAAGGTCGAATTGTTGGCAAAAGCGTATCGACATCCAATGCCTCAGGCTTTTCCAGCTTTACACGTACTTCGATGCTGCCCTCCATGTCGAATTGTGCAAAGGCGGCCGTAGAGCGATGGTGCATGTCCACCTCGCAATCCCATACCTGCAGGCTTTGCCAAGCTTCGGAGCCAGGCGTGCGGACGCTGACGCTGTAAACATCGTTGGCGTGCAGCCCTCCGGCCGGTGTATAGGAATAGACAGAGAGTGCGGATTGTGCTGCAGCAGACAAACAGAAGCACGGACATACTGCAAGAAGCCAGACAAGAAGCCAGACAGGCGATAAGCATTTCATAAAAAGCGATAAGCGTTTCATAAAAAAATAGTATAATAGTATATTTGATGAGAACTGTTGATTTTCGGATTATGCCAAATATCAGAGTGTGGCAATAGCCATTCATGATGCTGCCAAAATCGGTTTACCAGACGGAAAAGCCTGTTTTCTGTCCGTTGCAGATGTAGACTCCCTTTTGTCTTTCACAGGATTTCACTCGTCTGCCCTGCAAGTCGTGGATGTCCTGCCGTCTGGCATCAGAGTCGGTCATCACAGGCTTGACACCTGTTTTTTCGTCATCCTTCAGCACGCCATAAAACTCCACTTCTGCCACATTGCCATACCCACCGTCAGGACTCACGTAACGCAGAAAACGGAATGATTCGGGAATGTCAATTGCCACGGTAGTCAGCGTTGCAGTATCAGGCGTTTTACTAATAGTATAAAGGTTTGTAGCATTATTAAAAGAAGCTTGCGTTGCAGCCTGAAAGCGTCCGCCGACCATGCGCTCGGGATGGCTTTGCCGAGGGCAAAATCTGATATTGGTGACTCTTGCCTCCCGTCCCTCACCAAGGTCAATGCCAGCCCAGGCTCCGTTAGCCTGTGCTGCATCGAAGAAAGTGTCGAGCAGGCCGTCAAAGACGGCAGTACGCGTTGTCGAGCTGTTGTTGTTCCATGAACCGTAAGTACCGATGATAGTACCAGACAATTTCACCACATGCACAATGTCCACGCAGACGCTCTCCGAACGTTCACTTTCCGCGCCGTCTGTCACGGTGCTCACGCTGTAGCAGTAAGTGCCGTCAGCGAGGTGAAGGTCATCATAGCTGTTTGTGACAGTTTCTCCTACGGCTACTCCGTCTCGATAGACGATGTATTTCTCCGCTTCATAAACCCCTTGCCAGACAAGGCGTACCGTGCCTTCAGGCATGCACGAGGCTTTCAGGTCAGCAGGTGCAGAGGACGAGGCCTGCTGTTCGTTCTCAGAGGTAAGCATGACATTGTCGAAGGAGGCACGATAAGAGTTGTCGGACGCGATGAGCATCCCGATATAAACTGTGGAGGGCAGCGCAAACGATTCTTGCTGAATGAGATGCCACGTCATTCCGTCTCGGCTTTGATAGGTGCTGACGGTGTTGCCCGCCCTCTCTATTCTCATCCACACGGGTGCATAGGTGAAGTCGCATCCTGTAGTCCATGATGTATTGCCGCCGGTCGATGTCCGTGCAATAGAGTGGCAATATCTCCATCCAGTGCCTCCCAGCGTTACGCCCATCTGCTTTGATCCGCTGCTGAGCGAGGCTCGCAGTATGATGCCGACGGCATTAAAGGTCTGCTCCGTAGATATGATGCGCACAGTGAGCGACCCATTGCCTTTAAGTTTGTGGTAAACAAATCCATGTCCTTCATCGTTGCGTCTGAATCCATTGCCTCCTCCCTTCACAATGAATGAGTTGGCCTGGCTGTTGGTAAAAAAAGCCTGAGTCCATCCATTTCCGATGTTGGCTATGTTCCACCCCCTGGGAAGCCCATCTGCTATGGGTACTCTTGCTGTGACAGTCTCGCTTTCCTGTGCATCGCCGCATTTATTGTAGAGCACCACTTTATAGGAATACGTTTGCCCTGATTCTGCCGTTTCGTCCACAAACGATTTGCACGTATAGTTGTTGAGGTCGGCCAGAGTTCCAAAAGAAACTCCGTCGTGAGAGCGCAGGATGCGCACTCCGCTGGCATCGTTGAGCTGGTTGTCCTTCCATTTCAGCCAGACTCTTCCCTCGCCGGCTGTTGCTTCAAGGTTTTCGGCAGGCGAAGGCGTTGCAGAGACAAATATCGATGCCTCGGCATCAACAGTGAAGAGCAAGGTTCCGAATCCGAGGCTTTCCGATTCGCCCTGTGGGCGTGTCAGCCTTGCGAAAGCCGTAAGATTTGGTGCCACAGCGTCCAAGTCAATGTGTTTTTGCTCTTTATAGTGGTGGTACACACACTCATAGCAGTGTCCGTCAGGAAGAAGGCGGAAACCATTGTTGTGGGTAGAGATGTAATACCAATGCGATGAGCCGTCAGAAGACGTAATGGGCGAGTAGCTGACGTCTTCGTGCCCCATATTGTAGGTGCAGAAATATTCGAAGCCTTTCAGCAGCCGATTGTCGTCTTCGCCCCAGAGGTCATCTCCCTGCGCCCAAGCCATCTGCGCCATCTGTGCCAAATCGTTCAGCGTGAGCATGGCATGCACATTGTCGCGTCCCATCTCAATCACCTGCCCGTCGTCGGCAATGCTGCTATAGACTGATCCGCTGACCGTCTTGCTGCGGAAATAGCCCAAAGCCTCATCATAGAGTGCTTCATCGTCGAGCAATATGCCCGCCGCCATCACCGCTGTGGCTGCCGGAGCCGACCAGGATGTCATGGGGTTGTTCGTGGCTTGCGACCGACAAGCTGGCACGAGTACGTCGCGCACCATAGTCTTGAAATTATTGCTGTCCGGTAAAACTCAAAAGAGCCAGATAACCCTGTCCGAAGCCC
>CALZJF010000049.1 GCA_945787885.1 uncultured Bacteroidales bacterium
AGACAAAAGGATATGGTGCGAGAGGCGTGAAGACATCCAAGTAAAACCGAAACACTGCCTTACACTGAAGGCTAACTTATAGAACCTACCTTATCACCTATTCATCATCCACTTTCCTATTCATCATCCCGTTTCGCCCTTGTGATAGCTCCACAGATTGATTATTCCGACCGCGATGAGCGACTGGCGTTCATCCACGAACGTTTCCACTGTATGGCGCCTGCCTGCGGCCATTGCGGCAGTTGCCGCCTGCCCAAAGGTCAGACGGCCGAAGAATTTTTCGCCGAATATATTGACGGGCATCAGGAATTTTCCGCCATCGCCGCACAGCTTTGGCAGTAAGGGCAGGGCAGAAGTGGGCGGACAAGCAGGCGATGGAAATGAGTGGGACAAGTGCAGCCGTGGTGAAGACGATGGGCTTTATGGCCCTTCTGCAGGGCTTCCGCTTCCCAAGTGATTGTTTTCACCCCTGAATGTGATTATTCTGCCCCCAGAAATGGCCATTTTTCCCTTCAAAATGGCCACCCTGCGACGAAATGTGCCGTAGAAATCAGGCAGCTTACTGCAAACTCATTTTTCCTACCATCTTATCTACTTCTAATTATTGCTGTCTGCTGAGTCCCTTCCCATCTTCCGGAAGTAATTGGCAGACAGCAATAATGCCACATCACAGGCCACGGCGGGTTTCCGCCATGTATGCAAACAATTGGGCATCCTTCTCTCGCGAAAAGGATGCCCAAAGCATATAGGATTGAGGGCGTTGCCGGTCAGAACTTCATCTCCTTCCGTCCATCGCGGATGCAGAAGCCGCGCTTGGGAGCTTGCTGCAGACGCTTGCCGTCAAGGCCATGGAGAGAGGCGGGGGCTGCGTCCGTCGCAATTGCCTGAATGCCCGTGGCGACACCGTTGTCCGTCAGCTTGATGTTGTTGAACATATTGCCGCTGAAGGAGATGCCATCGGTATATTCCGTAACGATGTGAATGGCGAGATAGTACGTGCCGTCGGCTGCCACATCAAATGCAAACTGCTTCTGCGGCGTTGCAGCCTCATCGGTGAAGGAGTTCACCTCCGTCTTCTCCACCACTTGCGTGTGGAGCTTCACCATTTCGCCGGCGGGGTCAGTGGATGTGGCCAGATAAAACTCGTGCTTCGTGTCCAGCTGATTCAGGCTGTTGTTGATGACGCAGTAATCGCACACGTATGCCACGCCACCTTTGAGCGCAACGGCAGGGAGGAAGCACCAGTCGTCGGCAGTCTCGCCCTTCTCCAGCGAGCCGCCCGTGTCGAACTTCAGGGCGCGCTTCGAGGTGCTCGTGTTGTACGACCAAAGATTGTAGGCTCCGCCGAAAGTATGGCAAACGGTGACGCAATTGCTGAAGTCGGCCTGGCCCTGTGCCTTGTCGTCGGCGGCATTGTCGCCTTTGGGGAACCATAGTGCCACTTGGTCGCCCTTGTCTGCCCAGGCATGCTGTGGAGCGAAGGCTGCGAAGAGGGCAATGAAAGTAAAAAGCGTAAAGATTTTCTTCATAGCGCGTAGGGATTTGTTAATGAATTTTTCGTGGCAAAAGTACTACTTATCTCCTTATTCGACTCCGTTTTGCCACTTTTTTTTCCGTTTTTCCTGAATTTGTGGCCATTTTAGCCCTTTTTGCCTTCTTTTGCAATAAAAAAAAGGTCACTTTTCCGAAAATATCCTAATTTTGCCCCTGCATTTTGCACTATCAGTACAGCAAAATGCGATTGGGCCTACCCGGCAGACTATCACTTCCCGTCACCTCTGACTTACATTTTTCATTTATTTTCATACAGGGCGAATGCCCCTCATCAACCAACATTATCAAAACATGAAAGAAAAGCTATTTTCGTTTCTGATGATGACGCTAATGGTCATCTTCGGAGCCTGTTCAACTGACGACACTACCGACGACAGCAAGCCCGGCGACGACAACAAGCCCGGCGACAAAGTGGAGCAGACGGTGGATTTCTCGCTTGCCGTCAACAAGCTGACCCACGACAGCATCTGCGTGCAGATTACGCCGAGCGATTCCACCGCCACGTACTATGCCGCCATCGTAGCCGCCAGCGAGGTGGACAGCATGGCAGAGGCTGACTTCGTGAAGGCCACGATGGAAAGTCAGCAGTTTGCTGCGGCTCTGCGCAAGGGGGCATCCGAAATGGAGGCTGCCCATCTGCTCGCCAAGACGAAGTATGCCGTAGTGGCTTTCAGCACGAATCAGGACGGCACGGCGGGCAAGCTCTTCAAGCAATACCTCACCACGAACGAGGCTCCCGTCACGGGCGACAAGTTCACCGTATCGGGCGTGACGCCCAGCTACACTTCCGTGAAGTTCCACGTCAAGCCGCGCGAACTCACCCTGAAGTGGTACTACTACATCATGGAGAAGAAATACTACGAGGAATACTTGAACAATGAGGGCATCAATGGGCCTATCACGCATACCTACTACGCTTGGAACAACATTGGCCGCGACACGGGCATGAACATCGGCGAATATCTCGCCCTCGTCTGCTATCAGGGCGAGAGCGATGTGGAAGTGCCGCGCTTGGAGCAGAACAAGGACTATGTCATCATTGCGGCATACGTGGATCCTGCCAATCAGATTGACCCCAACGACATCTTCGACTACGATTATTCTGCTACTCACTTCACCACGCTCAAGGCAAGCAGCGAGGCGCCTGAGATTGAAATCCTCGACTCTGGCGTGGCAGACACGGGCGATGGCTACGTAGATGTCTATGCCACGGTTCGCACCAACGTGGCAAACGATGGAAGATACTCCTTCTCCTCTCTCGCCAACTGGCTCGCACAGGGCAGCATCTTCGAGGCGTATGAGACGGACGAGAACATTGCCTACACGATGGCGAACCTCTTCGGACGCGCTCTCAGCGAAGAGGCTAAGGAGGGACTGACATCGGCAGGCGGCTACACCTTTACGCAGTCGCTGGCACGCACGGACTATGAAGAGAACAAGCCGCTCGTCTTCGCCATTTGGGTGAACGATGAGCAGGGCAAGCGCAAAGCCATTGCCGTGCGCGTTGAATAAAGGTAGGTTCTATAAATTAGCTTGCGATGTATTTGCGACTATCGTGCCGTAGTTTTTTGTTTTTCACGAGGGAGCGTAGCGGGCTACGTGACTGAATGAAAGACAAAAAGATACGGTGCGAGAGGCGTGAAGACATCCAAGCAAGACAGAAACACTGCCTTACATTGAAAACTAATTGATAGAACCTACCTAAACTTAACATTCCTGCCGACATGGGCTGCCCTCACGCCGCAACGCCATATATCATATATATATGAGTATAGCCTGCATATAATATATATATGAGTGCATAATATCCGCATGAGCGTATATATAATATATATGAGTGCGCGTAATATATGTATGAGCGTATATAATATATATATGAGTGCAGCCCATCGGCCCTTAATCCTCCATACACAATGAAAAGAATTTTCCAGTTTTTCCACAGTGCAACCGCCCTGCTCCTCATGGCGATTGCCGTGATGGTCAGCGCCTGCTCCGAATCTGAGGAGAATACTCCCCCACCCCCTCCTGACCCCGTCGTACCCAGCATTCTGATGGCAGACAGCCTCGTCAGTGTGCCTGCGGAAGGCGGAAGTTTCGCCGTGGAGGCGAAGGTGGCAAACCCCGTGGAAGGCGAGACGCTCAGTGCCGCCTGCCATACCACGTGGGTCAAAGACCTTCGCGCCGAAGCCGACTCCATCTACTTCAACATTGAGCCTAACAATGCCGAAGAGGAACGCGCCACAGAAATCGCCCTCGCCTACAAGGGTGCCGATACGCTCAAGCTGAAGGTGGTGCAAGAGGCTGCCACAAACAGCTTCGACCTCCAGGCTGTGGCGCAAGATGAGAGCACCATCATAGCCAGCATCAAGCCGGGCAATGCCAGTCTGCCTTACATCGTCATGATTCTCCCACAGACCGAGGCGGACGCCTATGGCGATGACGACGATGCCCTCTTCAAGGACGACATGGCGTACCTGAAACATCAGGCTGAAAAGCTCCTCATCACCCTCGACCGCATGATTGAAATCCATCAGCGCAAGGGCAATGTGGACCTCTCGTTCAGCAATCTCTCCCCCTCTACGTCATACTGCATCTATTGCTACGGGCTCTCTACGGCGGGCGAACGCCTGACGCCCATTACGAAAACCACCGTCAAGACGAAGGCTCCCGCAGGACTTGACTGCAACTTCGACATTTCCTACGACTCAGACGGCATAGAGGTGACGATGAACGTCAAGCCTTCCAACCCCGACACACGCTACTATTTCAACATGCTGCAAGCTGACCTCACCGACGAGGAGGTGATGACGAAGGTGATGGACTATCTCGGACAGCTCGTCAGCATATACGAAATGAACGGCTACACACGCGAACAGGCCATCGAGGCCCTCACCTTCAGCGGCGAAAGCTCCTACACCTTCACCGTCCTTGAGCCGAACAGCGAATATAAGGGCTTTGCCTTTGCCCTGAGTCCCAGCGGCATCACGGGCGACATGACGACGAAGAACGTCAAGACTGGCGAACCGAAGGCTTCTGACAATAACATCACCGTGGAAGTCTTCGACATTCAGCCCCGTCAGGTAAGCGTGCGCTGCACGCCGTCGCGACTCGGCGAACGCTATGTCGTCACTTGCGCGCCACTCGAATATTATGGCAATATGCCGGACGATGAGGTGCTGCCTTATCTGACGCAGTATCTGAAGAATGGCAACATTCAGGCTGTCACGGGTGTCTTTGAAAGCGACCTCACGCAGCTCTCGCCCGACACGCAGTATGAGTTGCTCGTGGTGGGAGTCAATGGCAGCTATCCTTCCACGAAGCTCTTCCGCGAGCGTTTCACTACGAAGAAGGAGCAACAGGTAGATCTGCATCTGAAGGTGGAAGCCTCGAAATATTATGCTGCTGCCGATGCTGCCAAGGTTTATCCTGACGTATTCGCTCCCTATGCCAATATGGCCATCATGCCCGTATGGGTGAGTGCCGACAAGGGGGCTACGACGTACTATAACATATATGAAGGCGACTACACTGACCCTGCCATCGTCTCCGATGATATCCTCATCCAGAATTTGGTGGCTGCCTTCACGGCTGAGCGTACTGACTTCCTCGTGAATTACGATACGGACGTGACGCTGGTGGCTACGGCGTGCGATGCTGCGGGCAACTTCACGAGCTGCCATCGCCAGCACTTCGTCCTGACGCGCGATGGCGTATCGCCCATCGAAGAATATGACTTCCCCGGCATTGAGCAGAACCAGAGCCGCAAGCCCATCATCTCGCCGCTTAAGACTGTGCGTCCGGCTGCCGCGTCCAAGGTGTTCATGCCGAAGCCTGCGAAGCTGAAGAAGGCTGCCAAGACTTTCCGCCTTGCCGACACGCTGCGCGATGCTTGCAAGGGGCCGTTCCGGAAGAACATCATGCGCCGACAGCTGCCTGCCAAATAAGCTGCCGCGGCGAACATACCCTTTTTGATTACAAACCTAACCCGACACACTCCGAAGTCGCTCGCACTGACCGGGATGACTTCGGAGTGTGCATTGACAAACAGCATATTCACTGATAAGTAGGTAATGAAAATTAGTTTTATGTTTGAATGCTCTATTTGGATGCAGGTTTTAGTCTTGAAATAAAGGAGCATAGCCTGCTATGTGACTGTTTTCAAGGCTAAAAGATGCGCCAAAGAGAGCGTTCAAACATACAAACCATAATCATTCCTACTATATACTTACTATAAAATAATTTTTATTACCTACTTAAGCTATGAAAAATCTATTTTCCACCCTGCTCTTCGCCTTCTTCTCAGCCTTCGCCCTGACGTTCACGGCCTGCGGCGATGAGGAAGAAGACGACGTTCCGCCCCCCGCTGCCGAGGACTTCACCCCTCACCTCCAGCTTTCAAAGACGGAGATTCTGGCAAACGGCGCCGACACCGCCTTCATCACCGTCGTCTCGAATAGCGTAGATGTGACGGACGAGGCCCTGATTTTACTCAACGGCGAGCCTTTCAACGAACGTGCCTTCGCCACGAAGAAAGTGGGCTCCTATGTTTTCCACGCCGTATATAAAAACCAAGTGACCGACAAGCTGACGCTCACCGCCGCGCCCGACCCTGATGCCGACTATCGCTACACCGACTTCCGCCGCCGTCTGCTCGCCGTGCAATACACAGGCACTTGGTGCGGATATTGCCCACGCGTGTCCCTCGCCATCAAGCGTTTCAAGGAGACCGACGCTCATCCTGACGACATCGTCTTCGCTGCCGCCCACAGCCGCGATGTCATGGAGACGGAGTTTGGCGCAGAACTCATCTCCTTCCAAGCCATCACGGGATTCCCCACCCTAATGCTCAACCTCAACGCCAACTCGAAGGTGACAGACTCGCCCTATATCGAAACGGGGGCTGCCCACATCGCGCAGGCTCGCACCAATGCGCTCCGCACGCCCGCCTGCTCCAACATCCGAGCCGAAGTCAGCGAGCCCGACGAAAATGGCATCATCAACATCCATGCAGAGGTGAAGGTGAACACAACGGGCAAATATCGCGTAGCAGCATGGCTCTTGGAAGACAATGTCTATGCCCCGCAGTCTGACTACTACAACTATGGCGAGGAGGCTATCCACACTCACAACAATGTGGTCTGCACTTCCACCGCCCCGACGTCTGCCATCGGCAACTACGTCACCACTGCCCCTGAACTGGAAGCCGAGAACGCCTATCCCGTCAGCCTACAGTTGTGTCCGAAGACGCAGTGTGTCAAGGATCCCGCCAACTGCCGCGTCATCATTGTCGTCACTCGTGCCGTCTCCAGCCTTACCTTCACCGTTGACAACGTCATCGAGTGTCCCATCGGAGGCAAGAAGGACTACGAATACACTGACTAAGCATCTCTTTCCTTGCATTGTGAAGTGCATTCACGCCTTGCAGCTTTGCCCTGCTCGGCTTCTATTATTATAAGACGAGGGTGTGTCAGTTGGCTTCTGACACACCCTCTGATTGATTGATGAGGAAGATTTTGTAAGGAAATGATGGATCTTCATCACAACCCACAAAGACCTGAGAAGTGCAAAATAAGGCGTTCCGATTGGGCGAGAACTGCAAAATAAGGCGTTGTATCGAAGTTTATTCGGTAAATTTGCACGCCCCCCCTTATGACTATGAAAGAACGCGCGATTGACAAGAGAATCTTAGAAGTAATACTGGCTGACCAGAAGGCAGAAGCCGACGCTTGGCCTGACAATCAGCAGTGCGCTCGCTACGAAGAATAGCTCATAGACCTCAGCAGCCCGCAGGCACAAGTTGTCATCGGTGTACGACGTAGCGGAAAATCCACACTTTGCCGTCAAACGCTTGCCCACGCCAGGAATGCGACTTCGTGGTCTGCGAGGGCAACAAAGTGCGGCAGTGCATTCAGGTCTCATACGATGTGACCACCAAGAAGACCCGCAAACGCGAAATCAGCGACCAGATGCTTGCCCACCACAAGACGGGGTGTAGCAATCTGCTCCTGTTCACTGACCATCAGCATGAGGAAACGGAGAAAGCAGGACTGTGCATCCTCATAAAAACCCGTCTATGAATGGTGTGCAGAATTGTTTGAACGGTGAAAGCTACATCGTAACCCACGCAACGCCATCCCCAAACGCCTGTTGCTCCAAGCCCCCCGTAGGATATAAAAAAGTAGGCAATGAAAATCAGATGAATGGTTTTCGTTATCTACTTTTTGCTATTTGCCGCAGCACCTTCTTGCCGTTCACGATATAGATGCCTTTGGGCAGCGTGCCGAAGTTTCTCGTCGTTCCTGCGCGGCTGCCATTAAGATGATAGACGGGCGCAGCGGTTTCTCCTTCAACTACCACCTTCTTGATGCCGCTCTGCACATCTTCTTCCACTATCTTATAGGCATTCCAAGGCTCAACCTCATAGTTCGCTGATGCACCGATGGGCACATAGATAGTTTTGAGGGCATCACAACCATGAAAAACTTCCCATCCCGCTGTTGGTGGCGTTTCACGATTTACGTGAACTTCAATCAAACCAGCCAGTTAAGGGTTGAAAAAAATGTCTGTCTTTGAGATAGGGCTACAGCACAGGGCGTGCGTTTCAGCCTGCTTATCCAACAAGGGGTACGCCGGCACTTCATTCATTGATTTGCCATGACATCCGCGCCTATTGCTATCTTATCATCGAACCAGAAGCATGGGCATCGTTATCATCTACCGGGATGTCTGATAAATCCTCAACGAACAGACACCAAAAAAGCGTGGAAACGTCGGTTGTCCGTTCCACGCATCGAGGCTCTACCATTGCCAAATCAGATTGTACAGACAACGTCAGAGCCCACGCCGATATGAATAATCCTCCATGCAGAAATCTGGACAAGGGTTAAGCAGATAGAGCATACCGCTGTCACCTACCTCAGCGATGGTGACAAGCGCTTGCACGCCTTCAGCAATGTGGAACTGACGAACGAAGCATGAGCAGAGATAAGCTTGCTCAATCTATGCCTTGCGAGGAGGGAGAAGACGAGGTCAACTGACAGAGCACGAGTTTGTAAACGCCTGTTTCAGTGCTGCCGAGCAAGTCAGCGAGATACAAGCAAATTTACTCAGTGCAGCCATTGAACTGGCAACAGGAGGGTCAGCTCAACCACATGTAGGCACTGGCGGCGGAGGTTCAACGTCAGAATTGTCGTGGAGGGATAAAGACAAGAATTTCAATAAACGAACAGCAATAAAACGACATTAGTTGGCAGAATAAGTCATTATTTGAACCAAAATTGAAACAAAACACCTTTTTCACATCACTAAATTGCAGATCTTCGTCCATTTACGCGTGAATCTGCATTTATTTTTATATCTTTGTGGTCAAATACTGACAATTCTTTTTAAGTAAAGTCTATAAGGATAAGAATGATTTCTGATGATAGCAGTTAAAGAAAAGCATTTTAAGTCCGTTAAGACTGACGCTTCATTGTATAATGGGCAACCGACGATAAACCGAGTGAAGAAGCCAAGTTCACTTGGATTATGCCGAGGTGCGAAGGAGGAAGGCAACAGCCAACCGACCGACACCAGCTCAATGTGTCACAGTGTAGGAGTTACATCCAGCACGCCCTCCATCCAGAAAAACAAGGATGGGGTGTCGGTAGAGAATGTCAATAAGCATAGTAAGCAATGGTTTGTACTGAGAGTGTCGTACAGCAGATTAACAAAAGCGAAGGAGATTATCGAAGCCCGTAACATTGAATGTTATGCCCCGATACGTTACAAGATGATTACGAAGAATGGCAAGAAGCACATTATCACCGAGCCTCTTATCCCGTCCTTCATTTTCGTCCACTCGTCACAGGAAGAAGTCGATGCTATGCTCCACGACAAAAACGTGAATTCCATAGAGTCACGTCCCCTGCTGAGCTACTACTACGACCACACCTCTTACCGCCAAGACAATCCCGACCGAAATCCTCCCCTCATCATACGCAATGAAGCCATGGACAACTTCATCAAGTTGACATCCATAAAGAACCCTCACATCATTCCTGTCACATCGCAGAACATCCAATACAAATTGGGCGACCATGTCGTCGTAACCGAAGGTGCTTTCGAGGGCCTACAAGGCAGAGTGGCCCGCATAGCAGGTCAGAAGCGGGTGATAGTAGAACTATTCAGCGGTTGCCTGGTGGCGACGGCATATATACCTAAGGAGACGATGGAGCTTAAAAGAATTATTGATTATGAGAAAAAGTAAACTTGTATGATTGTGCGGAGCAGGGTTCCCTATTATGTGGGGCAGCCCTACATCCGACTTCTTGACAGAGACCATTAAAAAATACATTAGAGAAGGACTTAGCAATAATGAATGTGCTGTATTAATCATAATTGGATACTCTTTTTCGGATCCTCATATCAACATGCTCATCAAAGAGTACACTTCTTTCGACAAGACAAAAGTTTTGGTTATTGACAAATTATCCAATGTCTATGAGTCGTCTTTGTTCAACAAGCTAATACAGCTTTTTCCTATTCAACCACAGTACACTCCAGACAATTCTTCTGATGATTGGTTCTCCTATAATAACTCAACCGTAAAAGTATATAAAAGAGGATGCGAGAATCTATTCAATCACACAACATTCATAAACAATCTGTAAAAGTATATGCAATACCCATTAATATCAGAATATATAGATGCCATCCTTTCGGCAGAAGACAATATGGCAACGTTGAACAATCTGAGTCCTGTATTGGATGACAGAGGACGTCCTGTGATGTCGTCAGGCAACTTTGCTGTGGTGTTCAAGATGAAGAGCGTTGACACTGGTCGTTGTTATGCTATTAAGTGCTTTATCAAAGATCAGGAAGGCCGTGCTGAGGCGTATCAACGGATTTCTGAGGAGTTGGAATTCGTTTCTTCTCCTTATCTTCTGCATGTTCAGTATCTAGAGAATGAACTGTTTGTTGATACCACTCAAACGGATCAAGAAGAATTCCCTGTTCTGAAGATGGAATGGATGGAAGGAAAGCCTCTGGATGCATATCTGCGTGAGAACATATATGATAGTTATGCTTTGGAGATGCTGACCTATAGGTTCTGTCGAATGGGTGCATTCCTTCTTTCTCAGCCTTTTGCTCATGGAGATCTGAAACCGGACAATATCCTTGTGCGTGAGAATGGCGAATTGGCATTGGTGGATTATGATGGAATGTTCGTACCTTCGATGGAAGGACAGAAAGCTCGTGAACTTGGCAGCCCAGACTTCCGTCATCCTCTGCGTGACGAGAATCAGTTTGATAGCCATATCGATGACTTTGCCATTGCAAGCATAGCATTGTCTTTGAAGGCTATTGCTCTTGATCCAACACTATTGGAGAAATATGGAGCAGCAGATCGCTTGCTGTTCTCAGCTGAAGATTATAGAAATCTTGGAGAGTCCAATGTCTTGAAGGCATTAGTCTCATTATCATCCGATACCACTTTGGCATCCCTGCTTTCCGCATTTCTTTTGGCATCTGCAAAGAATAATCTTTCTATGTTATCCTTCCGCTTGTTTGCGATTACCAAACCAGAGAAAAAGCAAATAGAACTTAGTACAGAAGTTACGGAAGAGGACTTGGCTAATGCTGTTGAAGATGAATTTGGTGTGAAGTATAGTAAGGACGGACTTAGACTGCTTAAATCCAATGAGTACATTAGAAACTATGTAGTCAAAGCAGGAACAAGAGTTATTTGTGATGGTGCTTTCTGGGGATGCGATGGCCTTACCTCAGTCACTATTCCTAATTCTGTGACAAGTATTGGAGAATGTGCTTTCAGTAATTGCAGTGGCCTTACCTCAGTCACGATACCAAATTCTGTGACAAGTATTGGAGATGATGCTTTCACTCTTTGCAGTGGCCTCACCTCCGTCACGATTCCTAATTCTGTGACAAGTATTGGAAACAGTGCTTTCATTGGATGCAGCAGCCTCACTTCAGTCACTATTCCTAATTCTGTGACAAGTATTGGATGGAGGGCTTTCGAAGGATGCAGCAGCCTCACCTCAGTCACGATTCCTAATTCTGTGACAAGTATTGGAGATTGGGCTTTCGAAGGATGCAGCAGCCTCACCTCAGTCACGATTCCTAATTCTGTGACAAGTATTGGATATGGTGCTTTCGAAGAATGCAGCAGCCTCACCTCCGTCACGATACCAAATTCTGTGACAAGTATTGGAAACAATGCTTTCGAAGGATGCAGAGGCCTCACCTCCGTCACGATACCAAATTCTGTGACAAGTATTGGAAACAATGCTTTCGAAGGATGCAGAGGCCTCACCTCAGTCACTATTCCTAATTCTGTGACAAGTATTGGAAAAAATGCTTTCGCTAATTGCAGCAGAATTACACATCCTATTATTGTAAACGATATGTTTGTCTTTTTTCCAAATGGTTATGAAGGTCATTATTCTATACCTAAAAATATATCAACAATAATTGGAGAAGCTTTCGCTGGATGCAGTGGCCTCACTTCTGTCACGATACCTAATTCTGTGACAAGTATTGGAAACAGTGCTTTCTCTTTTTGCCGTGGCCTCACCTCAGTCACGATTCCTGATTCAGTGACAAGTATTGGAAACAGTGCTTTCGCTCATTGCCGTGGCCTCACCTCAGTCACGATTCCTGATTCAGTGACAAGTATTGGAAACAGTGCTTTCGCTCATTGCCGTGGCCTCACCTCAGTCACGATTCCTAATTCTGTGACAAGTATTGGATATGCTGCTTTCGAAGGATGCAGCAGCCTCACCTCAGTCACGATACCAAATTCTGTGACAAGTATTGAAAACAGAGCTTTCTGGGGATGCAGTGGCCTCACCTCCGTCACTATTCCTAATTCTGTGACAAGTATTGGAAACAATGCTTTCGAAGGATGCAGCAGCCTCACCTCAGTCACTATTCCTAATTCTGTGACAAGTATTGAAAACAGAGCTTTCTGGGGATGCAGTGGCCTCACCTCCGTCACTATTCCTAATTCTGTGACAAGTATTGGATATGCTGCTTTCGAAGGATGCAGCAGCCTCACCTCAGTCACGATACCAAATTCTGTGACAAGTATTGGAAACAATGCTTTCGAAGGATGCAGCAGCCTCACCTCAGTTATTATTCCTAATTCTGTGACAAGTATTGGATATGCTGCTTTCGAAGGATGCAGCAGCCTCACCTCAGTCACGATACCAAATTCTGTGACAAGTATTGGAAACAGTGCTTTTTATGGATGCAGAGGAATTACACATACAATTATTGTAAACGATATGTTTGTCTTTTTACCAAAGGGTTATGAAGGTCATTATTCTATACCTGAAAATATATCAAAAATAATTGGAGGAGCTTTCGCTGATTGCTATAGCCTAACCTCAGTCACGATTCCCAATTCTGTGTCAAGTATTGGAGAAGCTGCTTTCATCTTTTGCAGTGGTCTCACCTCTGTCACTATTCCTAATTCTGTGACAAGTATTGGATACAGTGCTTTCAGGGGATGCAGTGGTCTCACCTCAGTCACTATTCCTAATTCTGTGACAAGTATTGAAGATGAGGCTTTCTCTGATTGTAAAAGCCTTATTTCTATATCTATTCCTGACTGTGTGAAGAGTATGGGAAAGTCTGTATTCAGAGATTGTAGTTCTCTTCAATCTATAATTATCCCTCCAGGTACTAAACAAAAGTTTGCTAGATTGCTCCCGGACAATAAAGATAAACTCGTAGAACAATGATCATCATAGAATCAAAACGAAAAAAGCTGGAGAATATTCTGAAGAAATATCCAGGTGCTGTGATAGTGGATGTGACAAGTAAGGCAACTGACGGGCTTGTAAAGTTGAGTCCGTTCTATCCGCATGGTGGTATTCCTGTGCCATTCAGTCAAGGATATACTGCTACTTGTGTTGAGGCTGTATGGCAAGGGCTCAAGGTATTCGAAGATGAAGACGTTGACGTTAAGATGTTCCTAAATGATACAATGAAGGACATTAAGCGGACGGTGCGTAAACATGGACGGGTGCTGGGACATCGGAAAGGTGTGCATGGAACAGAAATATTAGGATATGTGGAGGCAAAGCATCAGATTTACATTCCTGCATACCGATGGATGTTGGAGCACAGGGCAATGTATATTATTGAACGGCTACGCAAGGCAAGCGAAACAAAAACGATTGTCTTGCTGGACTACAATACCTGCTGCAATGTGGACGATGAGACAAAGCCACTCTCTCATGCCTACCTCGTCAAGGCTTATGCAGAAGGTCTCTATCCTTTTGATGACCTCAAACTTTCAAAGGAAACGGAAAAAAACAAAGAAAACTCAGCGAAGCAGCTTTCGCTGTTTGACTAAACAATATGTACAATGGAAAAGAAAAGTAATTGGCAAGCCTATCAAGCCATCATAGAACAACAGGGAATTAAGAAATTGTACCATTTCACCGACCGCGATAACTTGCAGTCCATCATTCAAAACGGAGGGCTTTACTCCTGGGCAGATTGCGAGGAGAAAGGAATCGTTATTTCCAAACCCGGTGGTAGTGACAGTTCGCGTTCACTTGATGCTCGTGACGGATTGCAACACTATGTCCGTGTAAGTTTTGTCACCCAGCATCCTATGATGTATGTGGCAATGAACGAAGGCCGTATTTCCAACCCTGTGCTATTAGAGATAGACCCTCAAGTCATTTATTGGAATGGCAGCAAGTATGCCGACCGCAATGCTACGAAGAATGGGGCTCGTGTCGGTGGAGAGTTGGAAGATTTCAAGGCCATCCACTTCTCAGCAGTCAAAGCGCAGAAGCACTTTGACCTTGACGACGATGAGCAGAAATTCTATCAGGCGGAGGTTTTGGTGAAGAACTTCATTCCGTTGGAGTATATTAGGAATATCGGAAACTTCGGCATTCCCATTCCGAATAAGCCGAAAGCTTTACAGAGTAAAATGGCCTATACAGCCCAGATTACCCGAAATACGCCAACAGCCTTTATTTTTCTTGTGGATCACTCGGTCAGCATGCAGAAGATGACCAGCCTGTTTGGCGAGGAGATGACTATGGCCGAAGCTGCTGCACGAATTGTGAACCGACAAATTAACGAATTGGTACTCCGCTGCATCAAGTCGAATGAGACAAGGCATTATTATGACATCGCCGTAATTGGCTATGGTGAACGGGCATACAGTGGATGGAATGGTGAGTTGGAAGGCAAGGACTTCGTTTCACCAGAGGAATTGCGTGAACACCCCTACAAGAAAATCATCACCCGTGAAGAAAAACGAACGCGCAAGGGAGTCGTTGTAAAGGACGTGGAGAAAGTACAATGGATAGAAGCAAAGCATGACGGACACTGGACACACTTGCATAAAGCATTTGCCAAGGCGCAGCAATTGCTCAGCCAATGGATGGAGAAACATCATGACAAGGATTGTTATCCTCCTACAATCATCAACATTACCGACGGTGAATTCAATGGTGTAAAACGGGAAGATGTCTTGCAGCAGGCCAATGAACTGAAGTCGATGTTTACAAATGACGGCAATGTGATTCTGTTCAACATCCATTTTACTGCCGGCAAGTCGGATGAAGAAGTGGTATGTCCGATTGAAATCTCAGAGTTAGGTGGTAACATTTATGCAGAAACGCTATTCAACATGTCAAGCCTTCTGCCTGAAAGATACAATACAGACATCAGCCGTTGCCTGAATGACAACCGTGTGGGGCGCCACCGTGCCATGGGAGTCAATGCGGATGCGACTACTCTAATAAAACTAATGGATATCGGAACTCCTACTAATGTAAGCCAAGCCCAATGAAAAGTTTTGCAACTTCTATAGGAAAGCCCGAACAAGGTTGTATCAATGAAGATGCAGCCATAGCATGGGAGAATATCATTGCAGTATCGGATGGCGCTGGAGGTGGAGGGCTGTTTGCCGAACGATGGTCTGCATATCTACTGAACCATTTGCCTGCCACACCAATTTGTAGCGCTGATAAACTGGATGCTTGGATTGGCGACATTTGGGAAGCCTACTATAACCAATGCGAGGAGGATGCCAAGCAATTGGGAGGACTGTCTTTGGATAAGTTTTATGATGAAGGTTCTTTTGCCACATTAGTTGCTGTATGGAGACTGTCTAATTCTGAATACCTATGGATGGGGTTCGGAGACAGTGTGGCATTCCACTACAACTATCGGACAAAGCAATTGGAACACAGTTTTGGTTTTATTTCCGATTTTGACAAAGCGCCTTATCTCATCAACTGTAAGGATGAACTTCTGAAGGAAGGATTTCACAAAGGAACTTTCAGCACAGATTCAGATTCTATCATATTTGTGACAAGCGATGCGTTGGCTCATTATGTTATGATGATGTACGAGGTAGCCAATATCGACAGATTTAAGCAAGAACTATATGACGCAGAATCCACCTATTCCAAAAACAGCAACTTCATTAGGGTAGCGAAGGCTATTAAAGTAGTTGAGTTTGAAAAAGATGTGATAAACAAGCTGGTCAATTCGATCGGACATCCAACCAACTTTAGAAGACACATACAAAGTCTGATAAGAAAAGGACTGATAGCATACGATGACTATTCGCTCGCAATGTTTTATTAATAGCATAAACAATGGAACTGATAAGAATGTATGATACCAATGAAGATGTTTTGGTGGTAAGGAAATCTGACTGTCAGAATAACAATATCGGCGATGGGTATTTCCTTGTTCCCAAAGATGAGTGGACTTGTGAAGATGATGGGCTTAACTGTTTTCATCTATTTCTCACAAAGATAGATGGAAACAGAATATTCTTATTCTTGACAAGTGAAGGGAATCCTGTTATTTTTAGAGAACTTCCCTTATCACTAAGAAGTGATTATGTTGAGATATAAAAATTACTTAATCAGAAGAAGTATTGATTATGAACGAACTCGAACTACAACAATACCTCCTCCGCGAGTACCCACAAGAGAATGCCCGCTGTGAGTGGAAGGAATTTAAGAATCTGAAGAACTCGTTCTGTGGGGACGAGAAAGATGATGTGATTTCCTACGTGTCGGCTATCGCTAACATGGAGGGCGGGCATCTTGTAATAGGTGTAAAAGACAAAACGCTTGAGATAGTTGGGACAGACATTTCAAGGCTTACCTTTAACGGACAACCTGCTAATCCTCAATCGGCGACATTCAAACTTACGGAGCAGTGTACTTATCTGTCGTCTGAAGGACTGTCCATTGAAGAGTTTGTAACAGATGATACCCAAAAGAGGGTGTGGATTATCCATATTCCTAAGCATCTTCCTCGCCGTCCTGTCTTGGCTCACAAAAAGGCTTGGCAGAGGATTGAAGATTCTCTCGTGGAACTTACAGCAGAACGGATGAATGTGATTCTTGACGAGCCTATAAGTGGAACAAAAGACTGGTCTGCCGAAATCGTCCCCGATGCTACTGTTGAAGATCTTGACGAAGTTGCTATTGCCAAAGCCCGTATGATGTTCAAGAAGGTTCACAGTCGCATACCTGCAGCAGAGGTGAACGCTTGGGATGCAAAGACATTCCTCGGGAAATGTGGACTGACGAAGAATGGAGGCATTACGCGTGCAGCCATCATCCTACTTGGTAAATATGAATCAGCCTTCAAACTTCGTCCCGCTGTGGCACAGGTGACGTGGACTCGTCGGGATGCTCATCAGGATGTGGTGGATTACGAACATTTCACTGTTCCTCTCATCTTGACCGTCGATGAAATACTCTCAAAGATAGAGAACCTGACATTGCGTGAGATGCCTGGTGGTACGCTGTTTCCCGATACGATGAAACAGTATGATGACTACACCATACGTGAAGCGCTCCATAACTGTATTGCTCATCAGGATTATACGCTACAGCAGCGTATCAACTTTGTGGAAAATCCCGGCTACCTGTATTATTCCAATGCCGGTACGTTCCTCCCTGGTACACTGGAGAATGCCTTGAGGAATGAAGAATCTCAAAGTTATTTCCGTAATGAATGCCTATGCAAGGCAATGGTTGATTTCAATATGATTGATACTGTGAGTCGAGGTATCAAGAAGATGTTCAACGAGCAGTGGCGCAGACACTTCCCCATGCCGGATTACGAGATTGACGCAGCAAAGAAGAAAGTAGTTGTACGTATCTATGGCAACGAAATCAATAAGCGATACACGGACTTATTGAAAACGAACGACACCCTTTCGCTATGGGATTGTATCTCGCTTGATGCTGTGCAGAAGGGCAGGCTTATCCATGAGGATGTGGCAAAAGACCTCTTATGCAGAGGACTGATTGAGGGTGAGGCCCCCAATTATAACATCTCATTAGGTGTTGCTAAAAATACGCACCAACTACCTTCATATACCAAGACAAGAGGATTGGATAAGGAGAAACTTCGCCAAATGATACTTCAATATCTTAAGAATGCTGGCGATGAAGGTGCAAAAAGGGATAGCATATATGAATATATTAAGGATGTGTTGCCTCAGAGTAAAAGCCACGAACAGCAACTACGTATGTTAGGTGATATTCTTAATGCCATGAAGGAAGATAATTTAATAATGGCCAAAGGTAGAACATGGCATGAACGCCAGACATAGTCTATATGTTTGCATTATAGCGAAAATATAGCGGATTCGTTATAATTATAGCGGATTCCGTCGAAATACGACGAAAATCGTTGAGAAAACCGACCAGAAAAGTCTTAATTCAACCGTTTATTGCAGTTTCTCAGAAATAAGAGGGATACGATAGTGAGGGCCAAATATAGTCATAGTTTAGTCGAACTCTAGTCGAAGTGTATAAACTTAAAATTGTAATATTCTGATAATCAACAATAAGGCATCTTTTATGCGTTAGTAGAACAAAATTTATTTAGTCGAACTTAAAGAAAAAAAGAGATATGTTATTCGGAGACAAAATCAGAGAGCTCAGAGACGAGCAAG
>CALZJF010000050.1 GCA_945787885.1 uncultured Bacteroidales bacterium
CACGTAGCCCGCTACGCTCCCTCGTGAAAAACAAAAACCTACGGCACGATAGTCACAAATACATCGCAAGCTAATTTATAGAACCTACCTGTGCTCTGTCCTGTTCCGCCTTCTCCTCCGTGGGAGGGGGATCCTGCCGCATGGTGTCATGAGGCTAAGGCCCCCGGGTGGGCAGAAATCAGGGTGGGCAAGGCCCACGCACTATGCCGGGCAGAGCCGTTTTGGGAGAAAACGATGCAAAAATACGATATTATTCTGATGTCCCTTGAAGAATAACTCCATTTCCTGTAGCATTTTCCCTGAAAAGTCGGCATTTTGTGTGCTCTCTTATTCATTTTGCAGGCCATTTTCAAATCTTCGATATAGCCTTTCGTTTCATGGTCATCACTTACGAGGTCAGAAGTCATCACATTTAGGGCTGGAAATGACCATTTTGAGGGCTGTAAATGACCACCTGAAGGAGTGAAAGTCATGGTTCGGAAAGCGGAAACAGTGTGGCTGGAGGCGCGAAGCTCGGATTTTTCGCCTCGCAGACGCGGTTTGTGTCTGTCAGAAATAGTGGAATTGCGTTGAAAGTTGTAATTTTGTACGCAGTTTTTGGCTGTTTTTCTCAGGACGGCATTCACGAATGGCATCGCGTCTGATTTCCTTGACGCAGAATATTTAGACAACCACACACACATGATACATGGAAAAGTTTGATGTGCATATATTAGGCTGCGGCAGCGCATTGCCCACCGTGCGCCATTTGCCCACGGCGCAGGTGCTGAATCTGCGCGACAAGCTCTTTATGATAGACTGCGCAGAGGGGACGCAGCTGCAATATCGGAAGATGGGGCTGAGCTTTTCGCGCTTGGGCAGTATCTTCATCTCTCATCTTCATGGCGATCACTGCTTCGGACTGATGGGGCTCATCTCCACCTTCTCGCTCTTGGGGCGCAATGCCCCGTTGCACATCTACAGTCCGGGCGATGACTTGGAGCGACTGCTGCGGCCGCAGTTGGACTATTTCTGCCGCGAGCAGACGTTCCCCGTCGTCTTCCACGGGTTTTCGCCGCGCGAGGCAGAAGTGGTGTATGACGACCGCACCGTGCGCATCAGCACCATCCCTTTGAAGCACCGCGTGGCGTGCTGCGGATTCTTGTTTTCTGAAAAGCCGAAACTGCCGCATATCCGGCGCGACATGATAGATTTTCTGCAGATACCCCTCCATGCCATCGGGCGCATCAAGGGCGGCGAAGGCTGGACGGACAGCAACGGGCGCTTCTGGCGGCACGAAGAGCTGACGCTCCCTGCAGAGCCTGCCCGACGCTATGCCTACTGCAGCGACACGATGCCCGTGGACTCCAACGCGGAAATGCTGAAGGGAGTGGATGTGCTGTTTCATGAAGCCACCTTCCTCTCTGACGCTGCTGCGCGGGCTCGGCAGACGGGGCATTCCACTGCTGCGCAAGCCGCAGCCTTTGCCCGCAGGGCGGA
Organism: uncultured Bacteroidales bacterium; assembly: GCA_945787885.1. Taxonomy (GTDB): domain Bacteria; phylum Bacteroidota; class Bacteroidia; order Bacteroidales; family Bacteroidaceae; genus Alloprevotella. The sequence continues at coordinate 1,480 of CALZJF010000050.1, forward strand.
GGCAAAACGCCTCGTAATCGGGCATTTCTCATCAAGATATACGGACGATAGGCTCCTTCTGAACGAGGCAGCAGAGATATTTCCAAATGTCGTTTTGGCTTATGAAGGCTTGAAAATAGAGGTGTAGGGGGCTTTTTCAGAGAAAAAATGAGTGAGAAGTCAGAAATAAGTCTTAATTTTGCAGCAAAATGCCATTTTGGGAGGTGAGGCCGTGGCTGAAAGGCATGCGCCCACCCCCCATTAAATACTGAACACAAAATAATAATGACTGACATCGATTGGGCTAATCTGAATTTCGGCTACACACCGACGGATTACAACCTGCGTTGCTATTACCGCAACGGCAAGTGGGGAGAGATTGAAGTCTCCTCGTCTGAAAGCATCAACATCCATATGGCTGCCACCTGCCTGCACTATGGGCAGAACGGCTGGGAGGGCCAGAAGGCCTTCCGCTGCCCCGACGGCAAGATTCGCACTTTCCGGCTGGAGGAGAATGCTGCCCGCCTGCAGAGCACCTGCCGCGCACTGATGATTCCAGAGATTCCTACAGAGCTTTTTATTGAGATGTGCCATCGCGCCGTGAAGCTGAATGAGCGTTTCGTTCCGCCGTATGAGAGCGGCGCCGCACTCTATATCCGCCCCATCGTGTTGGGCACGGGCGCACAGCTGGGAGTAAGCCCGACGGACGAATATCTCTTCATCGTCTTCGTCACGCCCGTTGGCCCCTATTTCAAGGGCGGCTTTACGGCTACGAACTATGTCATCACGCGCGACTTCGACCGCGCTGCCCCGAAAGGCACGGGCCGCTATAAAGTAGCGGGCAACTATGGCGCATCGCTCCGCGCCCATGTGTTGGCACGCCAGCAGGGCTATAGCTGCGAGTTCTACCTCGACCCGCGCGAGAAGAAATATATCGACGAATGCGGCGCTGCCAATTTCATCGCCATCAAAGGCAACACTTACATCACCCCCGAGAGCGACTCCATCCTCCCCTCCATCACGAACAAGAGCATGCAGCAATTGGCGCGCGACATGGGCATGGAGGTGGAATGCCGGCATATTCCCGTAGAAGAGTTGGAAGAGTTTGACGAAGCCGGGGCCTGCGGCACGGCAGCCGTCATCAGTCCCATCGGCTATATTGACGACCCTGCCTGCGGCAAACGCTACGTCTTCTCAGAGGACGGACAGCCTGGCCCCGTGTTCAAGAAGCTCTATGAGAAATTCCGGAACATACAGTACGGACTGGAGCCTGACGTACACGGATGGGTGACCGTCATTGAATAAAAAACAGAGATAAGATGGGTGCTGTAAATTCGCTTTGTCAGATTTTGGAATCCGAAAGATGGCAAAACTGCAACCCATAATTATAAACCTTTTTGACGGTGGGAACAGATAGAACCCACCATAACATACTTCCATGAAAAAAATCTTTTTCTTGCCCTTTTTCCTTCTCCTTGCCGCAGGCTTCGGCGGATGTCAGAATGATAAGAAGCAGATGGAAAAAGAATTGGCAGAGCTGCGCGAGCTGGCAAAGATGGACCGTCAGGAGATGGAAAACCAATATGAGCAGTTTGCGCTTCAATACGACGAACTGAAGAAAGGCATCAAGGACGATTCGCTCATCATGCAACTTGAGGAGGAGCGTCAGCGCACGCAGGAACTGCTTGAGGAGTTGCGCCGCACGAAGGAGAATGATGCTGCCGAGATTCGGCGTCTGAAGAAGGAACTGGAGACCGTGCGCGGCATTCTCCGCACGTATATCATACAAGTGGATAGCCTGACGCGCGAAAACGGCCGCCTGACGAACGAACGCGATGAGGCGCGAGCTCAGCTCGTGGGGGCAAATTCGCAAATCAGCAGTCTGAACAGCGAGCGCGAACGGCTGACCGACAAGGTGGCCATAGCCTCGCAGCTCAATGCCACCGCCATTACTGCCACCGGACTGAAGAAGACGGGCAAGACCGCTCGCAAGGCGAAGGATATTGCACGCTTCGAGGTGGGCTTCGTCATCAACCGCAATGTCACCGCAGAGACGGGCGACCGCAAGGTCTATGTCAGGATGATGAATCCCTCGGGAGGAGTGGTGAATCCTACGGGGCATTTCACCTATGAGAACAAGCAGGTGGAATATTCTGCCGTGAAGAACGTGGAATACACGGGCGAGGAGCAGCGCGTGACGATGGTGGTCACCACTACGAACGACTATATCGCTCCCGGACAGTACAGCATCTTCATCTTCTGTGATGGGCAGATGATAGGCTCCTCGAAGGTGAACCTGAGCAAATGACCTTTATTGGGCAAACAACCTTATTAAATAATATATAAGTATCATGAAAATCAAACATTTCGTTGCCGTATCAGCGCTCTTTGCGCTCGGCATTTTCCAGGCTTCGGCTCAAAGCTACAGCTCGTATGCCAACAAATGGCATTGGGACAAGGGTACCATCGTCGTGGATACGCCTGTTCGTCCTGCCGGACAGCAGCATGTGCTCGGACTCACGGACAAGAAGATTGAGACCGTCCGCGTAGGTTTCGTGGGCCTCGGTATGCGTGGTCCCTGGGCTGTCATGCGTTTCGTCAATATCCCCGGCGTAGAAGTGGTGGCACTCTGCGACTATGAAGAAGGACGCGCAGAGGGATGCCAGAAGTTTATGCGCGAGAAAGGCCTGGCTCCTGCCAAGGTGTATTATGGCGAGAAGGGCTATGAGGAAATGTGCAAGGACCCCAATATCGACCTCGTTTACGTGGCCACCGACTGGGACCATCACTACCCCGTGGCGAAGTGCGCGCTCGAAAATGGCAAGCACACCGCCATCGAAGTTCCCTCTGCCATGAACCTCGACCAGTGCTGGGGACTTATCGACCTCTCTGAGAAGACGCGCAAGCACTGCATGATTCTTGAAAACTGCTGCTATGACTATTTCGAGATGACGGCGCTGAATATGGAGCAGGCTGGCGTCTTTGGCGAGGTGATTCGTGCTGAAGGTGCTTACATCCACAATCTCGACCCCTTCTGGGATGCTTACTGGCAGAACCCCGACGGCAGCGACCCCGATGGGCTCCACTGGCGTATGAAGTATAACATGGAAAACCGTGGCGACGTCTATGCTACTCACGGCCTTGGCCCCGTAGCACAGTGTCTCGACATTCACCGTGGCGACCGCTTCACCACACTCGTGGCTATGGACACCAAGAGCGTGCATGGCAAGGAATGGGTGGAGAAGAAGACGGGCAAGGAATGCAAGAATTTCCGCAATGGCGACCAGACCACGACGCTCATGCGCACGGCTGACGGCAAGGTGGTGGAGATTCAGCACAACGTCATGAACCCGCAGCCCTACAACCGTCTGTTCAAACTGACGGGTACGGACGGTTATGCCACGAAGTATCCTATGGAGCAGATTGCGCTCACGGGCGATCAGCTCTCCAAGAGCGGCGTTGCTCCCAACATGGACGACCTGGGCGGTCACTCCTTCCTCCCCCAGAAGCAGTATGACGAGCTGTATGAGAAGTATTATCACCCCATCTTGAAGAAATATGGCGAAAAGGGCCGTCAGATGGGCCACGGCGGTATGGACTTTATCATGGACAGCCGTCTGGTGTATTGCTTGCAGAATGGTTTGCCCCTCGATATGGACGTTTACGACCTCGCAGAGTGGTGCTGTCTGGCAGAGTTGGGTAGCCTTTCGATGGACAATGGTAGTGCTGCCGTAGAATTTCCTGACTTCACCCGTGGCCACTGGAACGATGTGAAGGGCTTCAAGCATGCTTATGCTGCCGATGAGGCTGCCACTGAGGCTAAGGCTGAAGCCAGCACTGAGGCTCAGAAGGCTGCCGTGGCAAAATATAAGCTGTGGGACCTCTACGACGCTGTGAAGAACGCCAAGGATGCCAAGGCCAAGGCTAAGGCTCAGAAGGCTTATGATAAGGCTTTCGCTGGCTATCGCAAGGACTATCCTGTAGTGAAGTAAAATAAAATATTCCTTACACCAACTTTTACAAATAAAAGGGGCTGCATCGTAACGCGAATGTACGATGCAGCCCCTCTGTTTGTGAGTCAGAATAGGGAGAATTTAGCGTCTTCTTCTTTTGCCTGCGAATTTTTTATAGAGCTTATAGCCAAAAATGATGCCGTCTGCCATGGTCCATGCACGACTTGCAGCATGGAAAGCCCGTTCGAGATTGTTTCTGGCAGGCTCTGGCGGGCTGGTCAGTGCAGCGTAGTCAGCGGCAATCGTTTCCTCCAGCTGCCGGATTTTCTCAGCGTCGGGAGCAGGCTGCAGGGCTTTGTCGCGCAGGAGAATGATGGACAATGCTTTGCTGATGGGGGAAGAAATCCATTTCTGGCGGTTTGTCCAAAGGATGCCCAAGGCAATGGCGTGGAAGAGACCGACGAGCAGGGTGGCTTTCACCAAGCCTCCAACGTGGGGGGCCAAGGCGAAGGCAACGCTCGCGCTCAGACATAGCACCACAATCATCACGACAAACATCACGATGGCACCCACGATGATGCCCGTCATGATGGCAGTCAGCTTGTCCACCGTCTCACGCTCGGCATTCTCCATCTTCATTTCACCGTACGTCTTTGCCGTGCGTAGCAGATGCGCCAGAGTGTTTACGTTTTTGTCTGTAGAAAACATGTATTGTAAGGGGTGTTCTGAAAAGAAGAAGGGGGAATGCAGTCAATGCTGTATCTGCCCCCTCCTCTTGTTTGAAAAAATAGCCTCTGCCATTTGAAGTTGATGCGGTGCAACTTTAATGGCAGAGGCTAAAATGACAGTCAAGTATTAGTCGGCAATGGGCTGAAGCTCCTCTGCGATGTCGTCAACAAGGCTTTCAAGTTCCTTGCCAGAGAGCTTTACACCGCGCTTGCGGATGGCTTCTGCAATTCTTGTACGAGTGGTGTCGCCCTTTTCAGGTGCGAAGAGGATGCCACATGCTGCGCCAACAGCTGCGCCTCCTAAAAATGCTGCGAGAATGCTGAGTCCTTTCATGGTAAAAAAAGTTTAAGAGTTGAGAGTTGATAATGTTTGCTATATGAACCTAAACGCGTTTAAGTGCGTTTTTCATGAGGCAAATTTATGAATTTACTTTCTAAAAACTCAGTTATTGACTGTTTTTTTTCTCTTCACCCCTATTTTTTCGGTTTTACCTATGGATAGTGCGTAGAAATTCGTAATTTTGCTGGCAAAGCATCTGCGTAGTTTCGCTGTTTGCTGAGCAATTTCAGTCAAAAGAGCAATTACGTCAATAAAAGTAAAAACACTTCGATATCACGCTTTATGAAAAAACAAGTCATTGCTTGCATGGGGCTTTGCACCCTCGCTCTCTTCACGGCCTGCAAATCGCAGGAAAGTGCCTATCGTGCTGCTTACGAAGCTGCGAAGGCCAATGAAAGTTCTGAGACTGTCACTGTAGTGCCGCAACAGCAGGAGACCACTGTTACTCCCGTTGTCACAACTCCTGTTCAGGAGCCTGTAGTAGATAACACCCCCGTTCGTACCATTGCTGGCGGTCTTACCGTGCTGAAGGGTGAACCCCTCAATCAGTACAGTGTCATCGTTGGCAGTTTCATGAATCAGACGAATGCCGAGGGGCTTTACACTACGCTCGTAAATCGTGGATACAGCGCACGCCTTGTTCGCACGAACGAAACGATAAATGGTCACACCGGATGGTATCGCGTCGCAGCATCTTCGTATGACAATAAAGCCTACGCTGTGGATAGCAAGAATCAGCTGAAGGGCACTTATCCCGATGCGTGGCTGCTTTTGAACAAGTAAATTCTTACTTATTCCTTTATACTCAATGCTCCGAAGTGGCTCGCGTTCACTTCGGAGTTTTTTCTTGAAGCGCGAGTTTCTCTATCCCATCTTTATCCCTTACGTATGCAGAAACATTTACTCCTTTTTCTCCTTCCTTCTGTTTTCCCTCTTTGCCTCATGGGCCAGACCATGACGGTGGAGACGGTGAAAGGCGAAAAGATTCAGTATCGCCTCACGGACATTGAGAGCGTCACATTCTCTGAAGAAACACCTGAGGAGCCTCAGCAGGCACCGCGCATCGGCGATTTTCTCTATGCCGATGGCTCTTGGAGCACGCAGTTGCAGTCAGACCTTAAGCCCATAGGCATCGTTTTCCATGTGGGCGAGGCTTCTGCCTATTCTGACCGCCTCTCCTATTATTATTATAAGGATGGTTCAACGCCGATGACCGAAATACATGGCTATGCTGTTGCGCTGCATGATGCCACCGTCGTAGATGGAGTGAACCAGACCGTATGGTGGAGCGCATGGAAGAACAATGATGAAGGTGCAGGATGCTCCACGAATATCGAAGACTTCTTGGGATATACCAACACGCGGTCAATCGTCAGCAAGGCAGCATCATTGGGCGGACTCTCTGATGCTGACGACAACTTCCCTGCCGCCTATTATGCTACCGTGGCATACGAGCAGAAGTGTCCTGCGCCGGAGAACACTTCGGGATGGTTCCTCCCTTCGGCTTATCAGTTCAAGTATATTTTTGACCGCGCCTATTTCGATGATGACCATTCAGGACGTGCCTGTCTGGAAAATTCCTTCAAGACTTTGGGCGCAGCGCAGGCAACTCCACTCCTCACCGATGATGCCGAGTATTGGACTTCTACGGAAAGCGTAGATTCCTATGGCTTTTCCAACTGGGCATACTATTTCAACTTCGATGCTCGCAGCGTGGGCCCGGGTTTCATCGCTAATTATCGCAAGAATGCCGGAATGCGCGTACGTTCGATGATTGTATTCTAACTCTTTTCAAACGAAAATGACGACTATGAAGCAATTTCTTCTTCTGCTCCTCGCGGTGATTGCAGGCATAGGCAGTGCTTCCAGGCTTTCCGCCCAGACACTTCGCGTATATCTGCAGAACGGCGAGACCCTCAGTTTGCCTGCTGCCACCGTTGACAGCATTGTGTTTCAGACCGACGAGCCCGCCTCCCCCACGTTTCATCTCACGTATTCTGATGTCACGGCAGTTTCTGCCCACCTGCGTGTGGAGCCTTCCGATCAGCAAGTGCGCTACTATTATGATATCGTCACTCTCGAAGATTATCAGCAAGCCGATGGTGATGTGAAGAGTATCATCGAGGGATATATCGCCAGCATCTTGGAGCGTTTGCCTGGCATGGCTCTGGAGCAGGTGCTTGAAATTGCCCTTTCGCAGGGCACTGACGAAGACGATGTGCGCAATTTGCCTTCCGACACCGAGTTCGTCTTCTATGCAATGGCAGTGGGCGACGACGGTAAGTGCTACGGCGAAGCTGCCACCACGCAGTTTCGGACTTTGAGGGCAGGAAATCCTGCTGACTGCACCTTTACGCTGAGTTATTCCAACCTGACCTCAACGGCTCTCACTGTGAACGTCCTGCCCTCCGACCCCTCCGTGAGATACTGGGTGGGAGTGACTCCCGTGGCAGGCTATTCTGGTGACTTCGCTGTGATGGCAGATGTGAAGTCTGCCATAGAAGAGGCTGCCTCTGCCAATGGCATGACGGTGGGCGATGTGGTGAAGGCAGTAAGTTTCTGTGGGCAGACGTCCTACGAAGAGTCAGGACTTGAGCCCTCTACTCCTTATTATATATATGCTTATGCTATGGGGGAAGACGGTGCTGCAGCAGGAAGCATGACGAAGTTGCGCTTTACGACTACGGACTACGACAGATCTTCTGCCTCCGTCAGCCTCTCCTATCGCTATTTTGATGGTAGCGAATTGGCGGAAGCTGATGCGCAGTGGGCGAAGTATGCTGGCAAGGTGGTTGTGGAAACTACGGTGACTCCCAGCGATGATGCCGAACATTGGGTTTTGGCACTGGCATCGGGCGATCTCACAGACGAAGTGGCTTATCCTGAAGACCAGACGAAGCAGGCCATGCTGCAAGCGGGCTCTTTCGATGTTCGCACGCAGCAGTTCGTGGCAACATGGGGCAAGGCCACCTTCCTCGCCTTTGCCGCCGATGCCGCAGGAGTGGATGGCACATTGCTGCGTCAGGCTGTAGAGTTCGCCCCCTCAGGAGTAACTCCCGCATCGGAGTATGGCAAAACTACTCGTAGTCTGCTGGCTATTCCCAAGCAAGTATTTCAGGTTAGCCAGCGTCTGCGTCGTAGCACTCAAACACTTCCTGCCGTGTCTGGCAGCCGTCTGAGAGAAAAGTTGCTGCCTGGCGTCGGCAAACACTAAAGGTTGGACTGTTTTGTAAGAGACAGAGGATGCACATAGAGGGAAATGATTTCCCCTTCTGTGTGCATCCTCTGTCTTATTCCTGCGGGGTTGTGACGGGGAAGAGTGCGTGTTCGGCTTTGAGGCGTTTCATCATTCGGCGGCACATGCGTCGAGCCACGTCAGGATAGTCGGTCGCCACATCCTGATGCTCGTAGGGGTCGCTCTTCAGGTTGAAGAGCTTATATGAAGGCGTGCCGCCCGTTTCAGGATGATAATAATAGATGAGTTTCCAGTCTCCCTTTCTGTAAGTCGTGAAATAGCTTCCTCGATGCTCATGTGGGAAGTGCATCAGGAAGTCGTCGCGATGCCTTTTGTCAGCCTTCCCTTGTAGCAGAAGTTTCAGATTGTCGCCGTCGAGCACATGGCCCTTCGGAAGTTTCACGCCAGCCGCCGATAAAATGGTGGGGTAGAGGTCCATGACGGTTGCCATCTGTGTTTGCACCGCGCCCTCTGCAATGGGGAACGCTCGCTGGAAACGATTGGTAGGGTCAGGCTTTGCCCATCCCGCAATGAAGGGAACGCGCACGCCGCCCTCATATTCCGCCCCCTTCTTCCCCTTGAACGGAGCAGAAGAGCCGTAGTCAGCAGCATCGCCTAATGGCGCATCGCCACCGTTGTCACCAAGGAAGAAGATGAGCGTGTTTTCAGCCACGCCTAAGCGTTGCAAAAAGTCCATCACATCGCCCAGTGATTTGTCCATCCCCTCTATGAGAGTGGCAAAAGCCTCCGCCTGTTGGTGCTGCCCGCGCCCACGATACCTACTGGCAAAACGCTCGTCCGTCTCAAACGGAGAATGCACGGCATAGTGCGCCAAGTTCAGATAGAACGGAACTCCTGCCTCCACCGCCTTCCTGACCTCCTTTTCAGCCTCCAACGTCAGCGCATCGGTCAGGAAAGTGTCAGTGCCGTGGTAGGCTTCGAGGTCTGGCACAGCCCTCGAGCGCGTGCCTCTTATCCAGCCATATCCGTTCTCGCCATGATAACTGCCAGGCTCGCCGATAGAAGAGCCGCCGATGTTCACGTCAAAACCAAGGTTTAAGGGGTTGCTCCCCTCGCTGTCATTGCAGCCGAAGTGGGCTTTTCCGATGTGAATCGTGCGAAATCCTGCTTCTTGCAGCACGGCAGGATATATCTGGTCTGCACGTTTCAGCCCATGCCAGTTCCAGTCGTAAGGGCCGTATGGCGTGCGGTTGTTGCTCTCCGAGTTTATCCAGTTCGTCGTGCGATGTCGTGCCGCATTCTGCCCCGTCATGAGCGAAGTACGCGATGGTGAACTGACGCTTTGGCAGTAGAACGTGGTGAAGCGAATGCCCTGCTGAGCGAGTCGCTCCATGTTCGGTGTGTGATACCAGTCGTTCAGCGGTCGGCGCACAGGTTCGCCCGCAGCGTTGACATCAAAGGGGAGCGAGGTGTCCATGAGCCCCATGTCATCGACCAGAAAGACAACGATGTTCGGGCGTTCTTGCGCCAACGCCGGCGCATGGACAGCGCAAGCCACCCATGCTCCGGCGAAGCAGATGTGTCTGATGTTTCTCATTGATATTTTCAGTAAGTAGGCGTTCGGCAAGAGAAAGGCAGTGGAAGTCCTCACTTTTCGTTTCTTGCCTGCAAAGTACGTGATGCCAAATATTCCAGTAGCACGTCCTTATATGAGTCAGAGACGGGAATCCGCTTGTCGCCCACGACGACGAGCCCGCGTTCATAGGCATCCATCTTGTCGAGGTTGATGATGAATGATCGGTGTATGCGCAGGAAATGCTCCGTGGGCAGAATTTCTTCCAGATACCTCATGGCAATCAGCGATAGCACGGCGTGCGCACGGCCCTCAACGTGGATTTTCACATAGTCGCGCAGCCCCTCTATGAAGTTGATGTCGCGAAATCTGATTCTGACCAGCCGCCCATCGCTTTTGGCAAAGAAACTGTCATCGAATACCGTGGGAGTCTTGCTGCCATCTATCTCTTCAGGCAGTTCGGCAGCAGGCAGCGTAGAAGTGGTCTGTTCGAGCTGTTCCTGCATATCGTACCATCTGAAAGCTTTCCCGACGGCGCGCATAAAACTGGGGTAGTCGATGGGTTTTTGCAGATAGTGCAATGCCTCCGTGTCCCAACATTGCAGCGCATACTGGTCGTAGGCCGTGGTGAATATGATGCGGGCTTTGTTGTGGCTGAGAATGCGTGCAAACTGCAGACCGTTGAGGTCAGGCATTTGAATGTCGCAGAAGATGAGGTCAACTTTGTTCTGCGTCAGATAGTCCAGTGCCTGCGTTGCACTGGCATGCGATGAAGCCAACGTAATGCCCGGAGTCTTCTCAACGTATGATTCTAAGAGCTTTACGGCGAGAGGTTCGTCGTCGATAATCATGCAGGAGAGCGTCTTCATATTTTGAGTGCGTTTGTGTGTTGGTGATTCGTTGGGTATTGGAGTCGTCAAAGCCAAATCTTGATGACGGAAGAATAATACCTTCCGTCTTCGCTGACGCCGTGTGCCCACTCATGGCACTTTGGGTAGTAGATTTTCAGCAGTGCAGCCACGTGCTTCAGCCCCAATCCTGAAGAGGCAGGCTTCAGACAGCAATCGTCGTCGTCAGGGTGCGCCATGATTTTTTTCTTGAGCGTATTGCGGCAGACGAAGGTCAGGCATCTGTTGCGGACTTGCAGGGAGATGTCGATGTGCGAGTGTTGCGTAGGCTGAACGCCATGCTTAAAGGCATTCTCCACGATGTTGATGAGCAAATGGGGCGCAATGAGAAGATTGCCATCATCGTAGTCGAACTCCGTGGTCACTCGCGTATCTTCCGTGATGCGCGTCTGCATCAGCGAAATATAGTTTTGCAGAAACTCCACCTCCTTCAGCAGCGCCACGTATTGCGCATTGCTTTCGTAGAGCTGATAGCGGAGCATTTTTGAGAGTTCGATGAGTGTGCTTTGAGCTTTCTCGCTATCGAAGGCAATGAGAGAATAGATGCTGTTGAGAGAGTTGAGCAGGAAGTGTGGCGAAAGTTGATGTCTGAGCGAGCGCAGTTCAGCCTCTGCCCGTGCAGTTTCCGCCTTCTGGCGTTCTGATTCGCTCTGTTGCCAGCGGTGGGCCAGATGGAGTGTGAAGGCAATGCCTACGGTGGCAATGAAGGTCATGAGATTTCGCACGAAGCCCCACAGGAAGAAGTGGAAATAGCCCATGTGCAGAAACATCTTCGAGTTGAAATGGTGGGGCTTTGTGCCCATGATTCCTATGTAGGGGCGTAGGGGCAGATTGTATAGTAGTTCCAGAAAGAGTGCCAGTGCCAGTGCGCTGATAAGCCCCATGATGATGACGCGTTTGTAGCCATGCGTCTTTCGCATCAAACGCGGTATGAGATAGAGATAAAAGCCGTAGAACAGCCCGCACATCAATGCCGTGGTGATGATTTGCGGGATGAAGCGTTGCCATTGGCTGGCCTCACCGTTTCTGAAGAGGAGGATGGGGAAGGTGAAGAGGTAGAGCCATGAAATAATGTGTGCCATGGTCTCTGCCAAGCGTAGAAAAGAGGTTTGCATGTCTGTTAGCGGAAAACCCGCTTCTCTGCCGGGGGCTTTGGAGATAGCCCATGGCAGAGAAGTCATTATTCGTGTCTGATGGCCTCGATGGGGTCGAGGTTGGCAGCGCGGCGGGCAGGGAGATAGCCAAACAGCACGCCGATGCAGGTGCAGACGATGAAGCTGACGCACACCGACCATAGCGGAATGCTGGCAGGGAAGTGGAAGACGATGGTGACGAGCGACGAAATTCCCCATCCCGTGATGATACCGATGATTCCGCCCGTCAGGCTGATGAGTATCGCCTCGATGAGGAATTGCAGCAGGATGTCCATGCCGCGTGCGCCGACAGCCATGCGGAGTCCAATCTCGCGTGTACGCTCCGTCACGCTGACGAGCATGATGTTCATGATGCCGATGCCCGCCACGAGGAGTGAGAAGGCTGCTGCCACCACGAGGATGATGGTCACGGTGTCCATCGTAGAGGTCATCGTGTTCATCATTTCCTGCTGCGAGCGGATGGTGAAGTTGTCGTCAGCATCCTCCTTCAGCTTATGGTTCGTGCGGAGAATCGTGGTGATTTCATCAATGGCATCGTCGCTGAGTTCTTCCGTCAGTGCGGAGCAGACGATGCTTGAAAGATAAGTTTGCGCCTGAATGCGCTTCATCACGGTGGTGTAAGGAGCAATGATGACATTGTCTTGGTCCATACCCCAGTTGTTGTAGCCCTTCGCCTCCAGCACGCCGACGATTCGGAAGGGGATGTTCTTGAAGCGAATGGTCTTTCCGATGGGCGGCGTCGTACACTTTTCGCCAAAGAGTTCCTTGACGATGGTTGCTCCCACTACGCAGACCTTCGCGCTCTTTCTGACATCATCGTCCGTGAAGCATGCTCCGCGCTCCACCTTCCATTGTTTGATTTCCAGATATTCGTCCGTCTCGCCGTAAATGGTGGAGGTGGTGTTGTTTCCGCCGAAGATGACCTGCCCCGAGGCACTCACCTCCGGGCTAATCTTCGCCACGAGCTTCGCCTTGTCGCGAATGGACTCATAGTCTTCAATCTTGAGCGTCTGCATTTCCGAGGGGTCGCGTCTGACTCCGCCGCGCATATCGCCTCCGGGGCGTATGGTGAGCAGGTTGGTGCCCATCTTGGAAATTTCTTCGCGTATGCTTTCCTTTGAGCCTTGTCCGATTGCCATCATGACGATGACGGCAGCCACGCCGATGATGATGCCGAGCATCGAGAGCAGCGTACGGCTTTTATGGGAAAGGATAGCCTTTATGGCCACTTTCAGAAGGTTGTTATAGTTCATGGTGGTGTCTATTCTTATTGGCTATTGTAGTTCACCATTAGTCATCCTGCGGTGCAGGCAGTGCTGCCAAAGCCTCGGCGGCCGAAAGAATGTTGGTGTTCTCGCGGTCATCGCGAATCTTTCCGTCGCGCAGGGTGATGTTTCGGCTGGAATATTGCGCAATGTCAGGGTTGTGCGTCACGAAGATGATGGTGCGTCCCTCGCGGTGCAGACGTTGGAAGAGCACGAGCATCTCAAACGAGGTGCGCGTGTCGAGGTTTCCTGTAGCTTCGTCGGCGAGGATGACGGCAGGGTCGTTCACCAAGGCTCGCGCGATAGCCACGCGCTGCATCTGTCCGCCCGACATCTGATTACTCTTATGATACAGGCGGTCTTGCAGCCCCACGCTCTTCAGGGCAGCGATGGCAGCTTCGCGGCGTTGCTGCGCATTGTAGCGTTTGTTGTACATGAGCGGCAGTTCTACGTTTTCCACCGCCGTCGTGTTCGGCAGCAGATTGTAGTTCTGGAAGACGAATCCAATCTTGCTGTTCCGCAGTCTGGCACGTTGCGAACGGCGCATTTTCCTCACGGGCGTGCCGTCGAGGATGTATTCGCCGCTCGTGGGAGTGTCGAGGCAGCCCAGCTGATTGAGGAGCGTGGATTTTCCAGAGCCCGACGTTCCCATGATGGTGACGAACTCCCCCTCGTGAATCTTGAAGCTGATGCCGCGCAGTGCATGCACCGTCTCGTCGCCCATCACGAAGTCGCGCCTGACGTTCTGCAGCTCAATGACGATCTTTCGGTTTTCGTATGCTGACATGGTCTCTTACTTCTTATTGTTGTTGCGGTTGCCGCCCGGGCGAGGCATGAAGGGGTTTTTGTTGGCTTCAGCCTGTTGGCCGCCAGTGTTCGGCAGCGAAAACTCTGTGATAATCTTTTCGCCGCCCTTCAGTCCGCTCTTGATTTCGGTCATTACGCCGTTCGTCTCGCCGATTTCTACGGCGATGGCCTTAAAGGTGTTGCCCTCTTTGGTCCACACCTTGGTCTTGCCTTGGCAGTCTTCTACGGTTTCGTCGGGCGTGAGGAGATTTTCGTTGGGCTTGAAACTCAGTGCAGCCACTGGCACACAGAGCACGTTAGCCACCTCCTTCGTCGTGATGACCACGTTCGCCGTCAGTCCCGGCTTGAGCTTGAGGTCAGGATTCGGCGCACTGATGACCACCTCGTAGGTGACTACGTTGCTCTCCGTCACAGCTTCTTGCCGCACCTGCGTCACGGTTCCCTCGAAGGTGTCGTCGGGGAAGGCATCCACGCTGAACGTGACGTGCTGGCCCTCGCGTACACCGCCTATGTCTGCCTCGTCGATGTCTGCAATGACGCGCATATCTGTCAGGTCGCGTGCAATGGTGAAGAGGGTAGGGGTGCTGAAGCTTGAGGCGACGGTCTGACCCTCTTCCACAGCCTTATTGAGGATGACGCCGTCGATGGGCGAGGTGATGGTGGCATATCCCAGATTCGTGCGTGCCGTCTTCACGCTTTGTATGCGCTGGTCATAGGTAGCCTTTGCCTGGTCATACGAAAGGCGTGCCAGTTCAAAGTCGTTGTCGCTGATGTGGCCTTTCTCGTGCAGCGTGGTCTGGCGTTGGAAGTTCAGCCGCTGATAGTCCAGGTCGCTCTTGGCCGACTGCAGCTGAGCCTGCGCCGTCGCCAACTGTGCATTGAGGTTTTCGCGGTCCAGTTCGGCTATCACCTGGCCCTTCTTCACCTCTGAGTTGTAATCCACGTAGATGTGGCTGATGATGCCGCTCACCTGCGTTCCCACCTCCACCTGAGTGACTGGCTCGATGGTTCCCGTGGCGGTGACACTGCTCTTGATGTCCTGACGCTCTACCGTCGTGGTGACGTACTGCACCGCAGGTTTCTTCGCACAGCCCGTCAGCAGCAGGGCGGCGATGGGGCAAGATAGCATGAATGAAGCAATGGATGAAGATTTCATATCTGTCAATGTTTTATGGTCGCTTGTGTAAATAAGTAGGTAATGAAAATTAGTTTTATGTTTGAATGCCCTGTTTGGATGCAGGTTTTAGTCTTGAAATAAAGGAGCATAGCGCGCTATGTGACTGTTTTCAAGGCTAAAAGATGCGCCAAAGAGAGCGTTCAAACATACAAACCATAATCATTCCTACTATATACTTACTATAAAATAATTTTTATTACCTACTTAAGTCTATAACGTGAATTTTTCGCCTTGATAGAAGCGCAGCAGCAGCATGTTCAGCACGGCGGTATATTTGTCTTGCAGGCACGACTGCTGGGCGGTGAGCAGATTGCTGCGTCCCTGTAGCAGATTCGTGATGTCCGTCATGCCCAGTTTGAACTGGTCTTCCAGCAGTTCGTACGTCGTGTTCAGGCTTCTTACGTTCGTACGCGATGCGAGAAACTTCTGCTGGCTGTTGTTTGCGTTGAGCCAATAGGTCTCAATGGTCTGATAGAGCGTCTTTTGCGCGTCGGCCAAGTCGAGTTGCGCAATCGTCTCGTTCACCTTCGCCTTCGCCACGCTGCTGCGCGTCTGGCGTTGGTCGAAGAGGGGAATCGCGATGCCAAGGCTGAGATTGCCCGAAAGATTGTTCTTCAGCTGTTTCCCCATATCGTTGCTGCCGCTCATGTGCGAGTCGGTAAATCCCGCGCCAAGGCTGACGGACGGCATTCGCTGTGCCTTTGCCAGCCGTGTGCTCACGCGGCTTTGGTCGATGGCTGTCTGGCAACTCTTGATTTCAGGCCGATGCTCCAAGGCGTATTCATAGACCGCCTCTTTCTGCGGGATGAGTTGCAGCGCTGCATCGTCGTCGATGCTGACTGACTTGACCGACAGTTCGTCGGCAGGCGGGAGTTCGAGCAGCTGCTTCAGGCTGAGCATATTTTCAGCTATCGTCGTCCGCGTCTGCACCACGTCATATTCTCCGCTCGCCACTTGCGCCTCCAGTTGTGCCAGTTCGGAGCGCGACATCTGTCCCTGTCCCACCATGTCCTTCCCTCGCTCATAGAGCGCGCGGTCATGCTCCAGCAGTTGCTCGTTCACCTTCAGAGCCTCCTGCATATAGAGAATCTGCACGAAGCGCGAGGCAATCTGCTCGCTGATGCTGTTGGCGCTCTCATCCAGACTGAGCTGCGCCATATCGTGTGAATACTGTGCTTGCTCGATGTTCATCAGGCGTTTTCCGCCGTTCCAGACCGTCCATTGCGCGTTTACGCCATAGCTGCCGCTGTAGTTGGCCTTGTTGGCAGAAGCTGAAGAAATGCTGCCATTGACGATATTGCTGACGCTTTCTGACAGTGGTCGCCAGATGAGGCCCTGCTGCACGCTTGCCGAAACGGATGGAAGTAGAGCACCTCGTTGCTCGCTGATGTTGATTGCGCTGGTCTCCATGTTCGCACGCGTCTTCTGCAGCGAAATGTTGTGCTCGATGGCGTGGTTTATACATTCCTCCAGCGTCCAGATATGCTGTGCGGCAGCCCGAGAAGCGAGGGATAGCAGTGCCGCGATGAGCATGATTTTCTTTCTCATGAAGTATATATATATATAAGATGTGTGGTCGTCCATTGTTTTTATGGTGCAAAGTTAGCGATAAAGCCCGTCATAGCCTCTCGCTCATGTGGGTTTTCTGAACAGCATATCGATGAATGCGGTTTTTTGTGCTATGTTAGCGTTTGTTGTCTCCTCTTTAGCATTTTTTTAGGTAGGTTCTATCAATTAGCTTGCGATGTATTTGCGACTATCGCGCCGTAGGTTTTTGTTTTTCACGATGGAGCGTAGTGGGCTACGTGACTGAATGAAAGACAAAAAGATACG
>CALZJF010000051.1 GCA_945787885.1 uncultured Bacteroidales bacterium
GCCATTTCGGGGCTTTCCGCAGGGCTTTTGGCAGGAAAGCGGGAGAAACGCGCTCACAGGGGCTGGACGAGGGCAGGAAAATGAAGGGGAAGGGAGGGGGCTCCTATATATAATAAGAAGGAAAAGAGGGAGGGAACGGAGAAAAGGGCATGGCAGGGGGCAGCAAAAAGCCAAACAGGGGCTCTCAGCCGCCGACTGAGAGAACGGAGGCAATGGGAGGGGGGGCTCAGGATGACCATTTTGAGGGGTCAAAGTGAAGACTTTGAGGGGGCATTATGACCACATTTGAGGGCAAAAATGATCACCTGGAAGGCTGAAGCTCTGCAGATGGGGCACGAAACGGGGAACATGAAAGCAGAAAGCTGCTGAACAATTTGCGCTACAGAGTGGGCAGCAAGGAAAACGGAAGCACTTTTTTATTCCCTTTTTCAACAAACGATGCGAAACGCATCTATAAAAAAATGTATATTTGCGCGAAAATAAACGCGCACGCGCATTCATATATAAGAGCGCAAATGAGGGCTTGAAGAAAAGCACACACTGAGGTCGCCTTTCCATAAGCTCCCAACCCAAGGACAAACAAGCACAAAATAATGACAGCTAACGAAATTCGCGAATCGTTCGTAAAATTCTTTGAGCAGCAGGGCCATCTGATTGTTCCCTCTGCTCCGATGGTCGTCAAAGACGACCCCACGCTGATGTTTACCAACGCTGGCATGAACCAGTTCAAAGACATCATCTTAGGCAACGCCGAACCCAAATGCCGCCGGCAGACCGACAGCCAGAAGTGTCTGCGCGTATCGGGCAAGCACAATGACCTGGAGGAAGTGGGACACGACACCTACCACCACACCATGTTCGAAATGCTCGGCAACTGGTCGTTCGGCGATTATTTCAAGAAGGAAGCCATCGAATGGGCCTATCGCTTCTTGGTAGAAGTGCTCCACATCGACCCCACCCACCTATACGTGACGGTCTTCGAGGGCTCGAAGGAAGAAGGCTTGGAGCGCGACGACGAAGCCGCAGCCTACTGGGAGAAATACTTCCCGAAGGACCATATCATCAACGGCAATAGGCACGACAACTTCTGGGAGATGGGCGATACGGGTCCGTGCGGGCCTTGCTCGGAAATCCACATCGACTGCCGTACGGAAGAAGAGCGCCAAGCAACGGGCATCAAGGGTGCCGACCTGGTGAACAAGGACAACCCGCAGGTGATAGAAATCTGGAACCTTGTCTTCATGCAGTACAACCGCAAGGCCGACGGCTCATTAGAGAGTCTGCCCGCCAAGGTGATTGACACGGGTATGGGCTTCGAGCGCCTCGTGCGCATCATGCAGGGCAAGCATTCAAACTATGACACGGACGTGTTCCAGCCCTATATCCGCAAGATTGGCGAACTGAGCGGCTTCACCTATGGTGAGGACGAGAAGAGAGACATTGCCATGCGCGTCATCGCTGACCATCTGCGTGCCATCAGCTTTGCCATTGCCGACGGACAGTTGCCTGGCAATGCGAAGGCTGGCTACGTGATTCGCCGCATCCTGCGCCGCGCCGTACGCTATGCCTACACCTTCCTGAACCGCCGCGAAGCCTTCATCTGCCACCTCGTGCCGACGCTGGTGCAGGAAATGGGAGATTTCTATCCCGAACTGAAGGCACAGCAGGAACTAATTACGAAGGTGATTCGCGAAGAGGAAGAATCATTCCTCCGCACCCTCTCGACGGGCATCAACCTGCTGGAAGGCGTCATTGCCGAGACGAAGCGCGACGGACGGACAACGGTGGCCGGCGAGAAAGCCTTCACCCTCTTCGACACCTACGGCTTCCCCCTCGACCTCACGCAACTCATCTGCACGGAGCAGGGGCTGAGCGTCGATGAAGCCGGTTTCAACGCAGAGATGCAGAAGCAGAAGGAGCGCGCACGCAACGCCGCCGCCGTAGAAAATGGCGACTGGTGCTGTCTGGCAGAAGGCGAACAGCACTTCATCGGCTACGACGAGGCAGAATGCGAAGCCCACATACTGCGTTACCGCGAAATAAAGCAGAAGAACAAGACGTTCTATCAAGTGGTCTTCGACTGCACACCGTTCTACGGCGAAATGGGCGGACAGGTAGGCGATACGGGTACGCTGCTCACCAGCAGCGATGGCAACACGCTCCCCATCATTGATGCACGCCGCGAGAACAACCTGACTGTGCATATCATGACGAAACTCCCCGCCGACCCGAAAGCCACCTTCCGTCTGCAGATTGACAACGTGCGCCGACAGAAGAGCCAGTGCAACCACACCGCCACCCACCTGCTGGACTATTGCCTGCGGAACGTACTCGGAACGCACGTAGAGCAGAAAGGCTCGCTCGTAACGCCCGACTATCTGCGCTTCGACTTCAGCCATTTCCAGAAGGTGACGGCAGAGGAGCTACGCGAGGTAGAGCGAAGGGTGAATGCGATGATTCGTCAGAACATTGCCATCAGCGACTATCGCGACCTCCCCATCGAAGAAGCTCGCGAACTGGGCGCACTGGCACTCTTCGGCGAGAAGTATGGCGACCACGTGAGAGTAGTGAAGTTCGGGCCGAGCGTAGAATTTTGCGGTGGATGCCATGCCCATGCCACGGGCGAAATCGGACTCTTCCATATCGTCAGCGAGAGCAGTGTGGCAGCCGGCGTACGCCGTATTGAAGCCGTGACCGGAGAGGCAGCAGAAGAAAATTTCTACACGCTGAGCGACACGATGCAACATCTGCGCGCCTTCTTCAACAATACGAAGGACATTCAAGGAGCCGTAGAGAAAGCCATCGCCGAAAATGCAGGTCTGCGCAAACAGGTGGAAGAAGCCGTCAAGGAGCGTCTGGCAAGCGTCAAAGAGAAGCTCATCAAGGAAGCCACGACGACTGCCGACGGCATTCGCATGGTAGCGAAGGTTCTGCCCGTTGCCCTCGACCCTGCCGCCGTGAAAGACCTGGCATTCCAGATTGGCGGCCAGTTGCCAGAAAGCACCATCGTCATCTTGGGTAGTAGCTGCGAAGGCAAGCCTCTCCTCACGGTGATGATCAGCAAAGACCTCGTGAGCAGCAAGGGCCTCCACGCTGGCAACATCGTGAAAGAGGCAGCGCGCTACATCAAGGGCGGCGGCGGCGGTGCTCCCCACTTCGCCACCGCTGGCGGAAAAGACACGCAGGGACTGGAAGAGGCAGTGAAGCACTGTATTGAGCTGGCTCTGGCATAAGAACGATGCCCTCTGAAGGCTACCACTCATCTTATATATATATAGCGGCCTATGATAGCAGCCCTCGGATGCTCCGGCATTCGGGGGCTGCTGCATGAAAAAGGCTGGCAACTGCAAGGAGGACACTATGCGCCCCCACAATCGGCAACTGCGAACGTAAGCAAACATACTGCAAAGAGGGATGGGCCGACTGCGGAAGCAAGATACAAGCAACAAAGAGGCAGACCTAAACAACAGGGAACAGGGCCAAGGCCGGGAATCCGGATTGGGATTTTTGTCAGGAAACCCTTGGTCGAGTCAGGAAAATTTCAGAAATTTGCAGACGTTTTCGCAAAAATAAGACAAGAAGACCGCTAAAAGCTTGCCGCACAGCCTTTTTCCATATATCGACACCACCGATAGATATAGCCCCCAAAGTCAAAGCCATAGCCTCGATGCGAAAACGACATACACCACTACCCTTTCTCCCCAACAAAAACTGAAGAGCCCCCGTAAACATGGCACCTGCACAATGGAATAGTTTTCTGCAGCATATCGCACAGCATATCGCACCAGAGACCTACAACACGTGGATTACCCAGATGCGATATAAAATGCACGACGAGAGCACCCTCTGCATTGAGGTGCCCTCGCGTGCGTTCGTTGATGTCATGTGGCCAGAAACGGGTAGTGCCATCTACAATGCCCTCTACACCACCTTCGGAGCACACTACAAACTGACATTCGCTCAGGCAGAAGACACCTCCAACCTACGGGCGGGGCAAGTGACTGTGCCCAGTTCCCTGACGGGGGGCAGTGCAATGACTCACACCAACGTGCAAACGCGCACCGTGCGACAGCCAGAAGCACCCAAGGCTGCCCCCATCAACTCCTATCTCAACCCGAACTACACCTTCGCCAACTTCGTAGAAGGCAGGAGCAACAAATCAGCACGAACGATTGCAGAGAGCATTGCCAACAGTCCGCATCAGAATACGTTTAACCCCTTCTTCCTCTACGGACCTTCGGGCGTAGGAAAAAGCCATTTGGTGAACGCCATCGGTGTGCGCATCCGCGAGCGTTTCCCCAATCTGCGCGTACTTTTCGTTGCTGCCAATGTGTTTAAGACACAATATACCGACTCTGTCCGCGACAATACCATCAATGACTTCATCCATTTCTATCAGACCATCGATGTGCTGATAATAGATGATTTTCAAGAGATTACGACAGCGGCAACGCAGAACACGTTCTTCCATATCTTCAATCATCTTCATCAGAACAACCACAAGATTATCATCACGTGCGACCGTCCGCCCTCAATCTTCGAGGGCATAGAGGAGCGCATGCTGACGCGTCTGAAATGGGGAGTAGTGGTAGAGTTGGAACGCCCCGACCTGCGCCTGCGAAAAGACATCCTCCACTCGCAGATGCGACGCAACGGCATTGAAATTGCAGAGAACGTGCTGCAATACATTGCGGACAATGTGAGCGACAATGTACGGGAACTGGAAGGCACGGTCAATTCGCTCATGGCGTTCTCGCTCAACGACAACTGCGAGATAGACCTCGAACTGGCGCGCCGAGTCGTGGCACGCCTGGTGGGGCAATCGCGTAAGGAGATGACGTTGGAGACGATTCTCGACGCATCGTGCGAGAAATTCAATGCCAAACAGCGCGACATCGTCAGCAAGACCCGACGGAAGGAGGTGGTGCTCGTGCGACAGATTGTGATGTATCTCTGCAAGAAATACACGAAACTTTCCATCAGCCAAATCGGCCGTAGCATCGGCGGTAGAGACCATAGCACCGTCATTCACGCCTGCAACACTATAGAACGGCGTTTGGCATCGGAGAAGAACTTCCGCCTCGACATGGAGAAATTCGAAGCTACACTGAAAGTGGCGAAGAAATAGCCCTATACACTTCCGAGGCAATCCCTGAAATCATACAGACCCCAGCGGAACAAGAGTCCGCTGGGGTCTGTTGCTTTTGGCAAAGTAACTGCAAAACAGCCAGTTCAAACCGCAAATAGAATCAAAAGATGAAGCAAAAAACAAGTTGAACCACTGACAAATAGGAAGTAATGACCCTTTTTGCCATATATAACAAGATTTTTTTCTACGGTTATCAACTTATTTTTTGTACATTTGCGCTATAATTTGTCTGTGGAGCCCCCCCGTTGCTATATAGGAAACAGCATTTTAGGGGTGCCTTACCCTGTTATTACCTAAACAATTATGAAAAACCTCATCCTTTTCTTATTCATCTTCCTCTCGTCCTTATCGGGATTATCGGCACACAGCGATGACCGCACACACTACGCCAACCCCTTCGTAGGCACAGACTTTACGGGCAACACCTATCCTGGAGCACAAATGCCCTTCGGCATGGTGCAACTCTCGCCCGACAACCTCATCGGCGGCTGGGATCGCATAGCAGGTTACTTCTATCCCGACTCCACAATAACGGGTTTTTCACACACTCACCTCGATGGTACGGGTGCAGGAGATATGTACGACATCTCGTTCATGCCTGTCACGCTACCTTGGAAATGCGATACGAAGAGCGAAGGGGAACGACTGCCATTAGGCATTTATTCCACCTTCAGCCATGAGGAAGAGGGAGCCACGCCGGGATATTACACAGTTCGGCTGGCAGACTATGACATCAACGTGACACTGACGGCTACACCACGATGCGGCATTCAGCACTATGTGTTTCCGAACGACGGCAAGGAGCGCGTAGTCATCCTCAATCTGGACCGCACGATGAACTGGGACCGCACGACGGACTGCGACCTGCAACAGATGGATGCTACAAACTATCGAGGTTACAGATTCTCCGATGGATGGGCGCGCAACCAGCGGGTGTATTTCGCCACGCGATTCTCGCAAAAGCCCCTCAAGGTGGAAGTCGATACGCTGCAGAAAGAAGATGGCGGAAAAGGCATTATCGCCCGATTCTATTTCAGCACTTCGCCGGAAGACAACGAATTGACCGTCTGCACCGCCCTGAGCGGCACGAGCATTCATGGTGCAACGCGCAACTTAGATGCCGAGGCTCCGACCGACGATTTCGCCCTGTATGTGCAGCAAGCGCGCACGGAGTGGAACCTACACTTGGGTGTCATAGAGACGGCAGAAACGGCGCAAGAGGGTAGTGCTGCAAGCATGGACGCTAAAGAATATGAGACGCGGACGCGGAAATTCTATACCGCTCTGTATCATAGTATGCTCGCACCCACCATTTACTCTGACATCGACGGCAGTTATCTCGGTCCTGACGGACGGATTCACCGCACTGAGGGTGTCCACTACTCCACCTTCTCGCTATGGGACACCTTCCGCGCCGCACATCCACTCCTGACGCTGACGAATCCTGACCGCGTGGCAGACATGGCGAACAGCCTCATCGACTTCGGCGTTCAGAACGGACGCTTGCCCGTCTGGAATATGTGGGCAAGCGAGACGGATATGATGATTGGTTACCACGCCGTTCCCGTCATCGTCGATGCCATCCTGAAGGGTTTCAGCGGCATCGATCCTCAGAAAGCTCTCGACATCTGTGTACAGACCGCCCGCAAACGCGACTATCGCTCCATCGGAACCTATATTGACACGGGCTACGTGCCAACGGGAACAGACGATATGGGCGGCAACGATGACTGGAGCATGAGCAGAACGCTGGAATATGCCTATGATGATTGGTGCATCGCGCAGTTGGCGGCTTTTGTGGGTGCGGAGGAAGTGGCGCGAGAATTTTACGCACGCTCGAAAAACTACGAAAACCTTTTCAACACAGAGACTGGATTCCTTGAACCGCGGAATGCAGACGGCAGTTTCATCGTCAACTTCTCGCCCGTGGCATATGGACCTCATGTCTGCGAGAGCAACGCTTGGATGTATCAGTGGAGCGTGCAGCACGATGTGAAGGGACTCTGCAATCTGATGGGCGGAAGAAAGAAGATGACGGCAAAGCTGGATGAATTTTTCACCTTTACTGAAGAAGATGCCTCTTCACGCCCGCTCTTCTCAACGGGTATGATTGGACAATATGCTCATGGCAATGAGCCTTCACACCATGTGGCCTACCTCTACAACTTCGTACGACAGCCAGCCAAATGCCAGCGATACGTGGCACAAATCTGCCGCGAACTCTATCACGATGAGCCGGCAGGCCTCTGCGGCAACGAAGACTGCGGACAGACATCGGCTTGGTTCGTCATGAGTGCTATGGGATTTTATCCCGTCAATCCCGTCGGAGGCATTTACGAGATTGGCACACCGCTCTTACCTCGCCTAACGCTGCACTTGGAAAACGGACAAACGTTTCACATCATAGCACACGGAGTCGATCAGACTCATTTCTACGTGAAGAACGTCAAGCTGAATGGGAAAAACTATCCCTACAGCACCATCAGCGATGATGTCATTCAGCAGGGGGGAACATTGGAACTCGAAATGAGCGCAACGCCCTGCGAACCTTGGTACTAATTTTCTAAAGATATTTCACCTACATGAAGACCAAACTGTTAGCAATCATCACCTTCATCTTCTGCACCTCTCTGCACGCACTGGGGCAAGATTATGCCGCTCTGGTAGAACCCTTGATGGGTAGCCAAAGTGATTTCAGTCTCTCCGCAGGCAACACCTACCCTGCCATCACGCGCCCCTTCGGCATGAACTTCTGGACACCACAGACAGGCCCGAACGGCGACGGCTGGCAATACAGCTACGATGCACACCGCATACAGGGCTTTAAGCAGACCCATCAGCCCAGCCCGTGGATTAACGACCACGCAGAGTTCGCCATCATGCCCATGACGGGTAAACCCGTGGCAGAAGAAAAGGGACGCGCCTCCTGGTTCTCACACAAGGCAGAAGTGGCAAAACCTTATTACTATAGCGTATAT
The DNA here is from genome assembly GCA_945787885.1 of uncultured Bacteroidales bacterium. Lineage (GTDB taxonomy): Bacteria > Bacteroidota > Bacteroidia > Bacteroidales > Bacteroidaceae > Alloprevotella. The sequence goes on from CALZJF010000051.1 coordinate 8,128, forward strand.
CTGGCTGACCATGATGTCTTGACAGAGTTTACGCCGACCGACCGCGCGTGCATCTTCCGCTTCACCTTCCCCGATGCCGACAGCTATGTGTGCATCGACGCTTACCAACGAGGCTCTGCTGTAGAGATTGACCCCGCACGTCGGCAGGTGCGAGGCTACACAAGCCGCAATTCCGGGGGTGTGGAAGAAGGTTTCAAGCAGTATTTCGTCATAGAGTTCGACAAAGACTTTGATTTCACCTCCACGTATCTCGGCACGGCTATCGAACCGGATAAGGATGCCGACAACATCAGCCAACATTCGGGCTTGAAGGCCGAGGGCTTCCATGCCCTGGCGATGGTGGGCTTCAAGACGAAACGCGGCGAGAAGGTTCATGCCCGCGTGGCTTCATCGTATATCAGCCCCGAACAGGCCGCCCTGAATCTGCAACGCGAGGTTGGAAACACAACGTTTGACGCTGTGAAAGAAGAGGGCCATCGCATCTGGAACGAGATGCTGGGACGCATCGCCATCGACCGCGAAGCCGTAGAGCATAAGACAGCCGAAGCTCGCACTTTCTATTCCTGCCTTTATCGCTCGCTGCTCTTCCCGATGAAATATTGGGAAGAGGATGCACAGGGGCAGATAGTACACCGCTCGCCCCACAACGGCAAGGTGTGCGAGGGCTATCTCTACACGGGCACGGGCTTCTGGGACACCTTCCGCTGCCTCTTCCCTCTTCTCAATTTGGTTTATCCTGACGAGAGCGCGAAGATGATGGAAGGTTTCGTCAACGTCTATCGCGAGAGCGGCTTCTTCCCCGAATGGTCGAGTCCGGGACATCGTGGCTGCATGGTGGGCAACAACTCTGCCGCCGTCCTGGCAGACGCCTTCATGAAGGGCATCCGCGTGAAAGACACCGAGACGATGATGGCAGGACTGCTGCACAGCAAAGAGGCTGTACACCCCACGGTGAGCAGTAGTGGACGTCTGGGCCACGAGTACTACAACCGTCTGGGCTATGTGCCTTACAATGTGGGCATTCACGAAAATGCTGCCCGCACACTGGAATATGCCTACAACGATTGGTGCATCCTGCAAATCGCCAAGACGCTGAATGCCGAAGCTGCTCAGAAGGGCGGCAAGAAAGCGAAGCTGCCCGTCAAGGGAAGCATCATCCGCCAACTCAACGAGCAGGCACTGAACTATCGCAACCTCTTCGACCCTGAAACGCGCCTGATGCGCGGCCGCAACGAAGATGGCTCATTCATGGCTCCCTTCTCACCCTTGAAGTGGGGCGATGCCTTCACGGAGGGCAATGCCTGGCATTACACTTGGAGCGTCTTCCACGATGTGGATGGTTTGGCAGAACTCATGGGTGGGCGCGATGAGATGGTGAAGATGCTCGACAGCGTGTTTGTCGTGCCGCCTCACTACGACGACTCGTACTATGGCTTCCCCATCCACGAGATTGTGGAGATGACGGTGATGAACACGGGCAACTATGCCCATGGCAACCAGCCCATCCAGCACATGATATATCTCTACAACTGGGGCGGCCAACCCTGGAAGGGCGAATACCATCTGCGCGACATCATGAAGCGTTTCTATTCTGCCACGCCCGATGGCTACTGCGGCGATGAGGACAACGGTCAGACATCGGCTTGGTATGTCTTCTCTGCGCTCGGCTTCTATCCCGTATGCCCAGGCAGCAACCAGTACGTCATCGGTTCGCCCCTTTTCAAACAGGCTTCCCTGCATTTGACGAATGGCAATACGCTCCGCATCACGGCTCCTGACAACAACGACGAAAACGTCTATGTGCGCAGCGTCAGCCTCAACGGCGAAGCCTATAGCCCCACGTATTTCGAACACTTCACGCTGACGAAAGGCGGCGAAATACGGTTCGACCTGTCAGACACGCCCAACAAAAGCCGCGGCACTGACCCTGCCGATGCGCCATATAGCTTCAGCAAGTAAGGATGCGCATGTATTATTATAAGGCTGCACTCCTATATATATAATATATACTCCTATATATAATATGCACTCCTATATATAATATATAGCACAAGCCAGCCTTCCCCCCCATTTCCCCCATTTCAAGATAATCATCTATACATCTACCATGAGAAAAAAATATTTTTCAGCTATCATGGCTTGTGCCATGATGAGCATGGGCATGAGCTATGCCGCACATCCTGACATAGCAGCAGCCTCGCCCACAGAAATCGCTGACGCTGCGGGAGCACGCCCCGTGAAAATGCAGCAGAACAACCCCTACGCCGTGGAAGTTTATTTCGACGACAACACGCATTTCACCCTCGATTTCTATGGCGAAAACATCTTCCGGCTCTTCCAAGACAATAAGGGCGGCATCATCCGCAATCCGAAGGCTGAACCCGAAGCAGAGATTCTCGTAAAAAATCCCCGTAAGACGGGCTTCAAGCTCCAACTCCAGACTACCGACGCAGACTTCATCGTCGCCACACCGCGTCTGACCGTCAGCATCGACCGCCGCACCGGACTCCTCCGCGTGAAAGACGGCGAACGCGAAGTGTTGCAGCAGACGGGCAACTTCCAACTCGAAGAAAACAAAACCTCCTTCACGCTGGCGTGCCACGAGCAGGAATATTTCTACGGCGGTGGCGTGCAGAACGGACGCTTCAGCCATCGCGGCGAAAGCATTGCCATTGAGAACACCAACAACTGGGTGGATGGCGGAGTGGCCAGTCCCACGCCGTTCTATTGGTCAACTGCGGGTTATGGCGTCATGTGGCACACGTTCAAGCCGGGCCGCTATGATTTCGGCGCAGAACAGGCGGGAACGGTGGCTCTCTCGCACGACGAGGGCTACCTCGATGTCTTCTTCTTCTTCGATGAGCAGCCCACTCAGCTCCTCAACGATTTCTACCAACTGACGGGCAACCCCATCCTCATGCCGAAGTTCGGTTTCTATGAAGGACACCTCAACGCCTACAACCGCGACTACTGGACTCCCGCCGAGGAGGGCAAAAAGGGCTTCATGACGTATGAAGACGGCAAGGCATACAATGAAAGCCAGAAGGATAATGGCGGCGTGCGCGAATCGCTCAATGGCGAACTGCCCGGCAAATACGGACACAAGACGAACTACCAATGGTCTGCACGTGCCGCCATCGCCCGTTACCTCGACAATGACATGCCTTTAGGATGGTTCCTCCCCAACGATGGCTACGGAGCAGGCTACGGACAGACGAGCACACTGGACGGCAACATCCAGAATCTGAAGGCTTTCGGCGACTATGCCCGCTCGAAGGGTGTGGAAATCGGTCTCTGGACGCAGAGCGACCTGCACCCGAAGGAGGGCATCGAGGCATTGCTCCAGCGCGACATCGTGAAAGAGGTGCGCGATGCTGGCGTTCGCGTGCTGAAGACCGATGTGGCATGGGTAGGATGGGGCTACTCCTTCGGTCTGAACGGTGTGGCCGACGTGGGCGAAATCATGCCTTACTATGGGCAGAACGCCCGCCCCTTCATCATCAGTCTCGACGGCTGGGCCGGCACGCAGCGTTATGCCGGCATCTGGTCGGGCGACCAGACGGGCGGCGACTGGGAATACATCCGTTTCCACATTCCCACCTTCATCGGCTCAGGGCTCTCCGGCCAGCCGAACATCACTTCTGACGTCGATGGCATCTTCGGCGGACAGAATGTTCCCGTCAATGTCCGCGAGTTCCAGTGGAAGACCTACACGCCGATGGAACTGAACATGGACGGCTGGGGCAGCAATCCGAAATATCCGCAGGTGTTGGGCGAAAAGGCCACACACCTGAACCGCTGGTATCTGAAGGCGAAGTCCATGCTCTTGCCTTATCAGTATAGCATCGCCCGCGAGGCCGTGGATGGCAAGCCGATGGTGCGCGCCATGTTCCTCGAATATCCCAACGCCTATACATTGGGCAAGCAGACGCAGTATCAGTTCCTCTTCGGGCCGTCACTTTTGGTAGCTCCCGTCTATCAGAATACGGCGATGGACGCTGAGGGCAACGATGTGCGCCATGGCATCTACCTCCCCGAAGGCACTTGGTACGACTATTTTACGGGCGAACGCTACGAAGGCAATCGCATCATCAACAGTTTCGATGCTCCGCTCTGGAAGATTCCTCTCTTCGCCAAGGCGGGCGCTATCATCCCCTTCACCCTTCCTAACAACAATCCTGCCGGCATCGACAAGGCTTTCCGTGGCTATGAAATCTGGCCCGGCGGCACAAGCAGCTTTGCAGAATACGACGACGACGGTGCCACGCAGGCCTATCTCGCAGGCGAGAGCACGACGACGAATGTCCGCTGCACGCAGAATGCCGGCAAGGTGGTCATCAACATCGAGCCCACCCAGGGCGAGTTTGAAGGTTTCGTCAAGGAGAAGCGCACGCTGCTCAGCATTCGCGCCACGAAAGCTCCGAAGAAGGTGGAGGTGAAGATAGGCGGCAAGAAGGTGGCTGCTGACTGGAAGTTCGTAGAGAAGGCAGAATGGCTGAACTCTGCCGTGGCTTCCACCACGCCTCTGCCCACACAGCCTGCCCACATTGAAGTGAACGTCCCCACCGTCGATGTCACGGCTGCGGACATTCAGGTGACGCTGACGGGTTGGGAGCAGGCTCCCGCCGACCCCTTGCTGCGTCAGCATGGCGCCCTGGCGGCTCCGGCGTTCGATGCCTCAGCTGCCAAAGCCAATGCCTATGACCTCACACCGGCTTGGACGGCTGTGCCGAACGCTGACTACTACGAGGTGGAATACGATGGCATGACCTACAGCACCATCCGCGAGCCCCAGCTCCTCTTCGACGCTCTCCAGCCGAAGTCGAACTACAGCTTCAAGGTGCGCGCCGTCAATGCCGATGGCGCGAGCGATTGGACGGCATTCGATTTCGCCACCGTCGTCGATCCCTTGGAGTGGGCCGTACCGAACGTCACCGCCACCATTTCCTGCAAGAACCAAGGCGGGCAGGGCATCGACAAGCTCTTCGACCGCGACGAGAAATCCACTTGGCACACCGACTGGGCAAACGACCCGAAGGCGGTTCCGTTCGACATGATTATCGACTTGCGCTCCGTGAACAAGCTCGACCGCATCGAGTATGTTCCTCGCGAAGATGCCGGCAACGGTACGCTGCTCCGCGGCACTTACTGCTTCTCGACCGACCGCAGCAATTGGAGCGAGCCGCAGGCCTTTGAATGGGCGAAGGATGGCAGCGTGAAGACCATCGGCCTCATCGGCGGCAGCCTGAAGCAGGGCATGATTGCCACTGCCGACTATCGTCCCGACCTCGCTCCCGAGGCTCGCTACATCAAGTTCCACATCACGGATGCCGTGGGCGGCTTCGGTTCGGGTCAGGAGATGTATATCTTCCGCCAGTCGGGCACGTCGGGCAAACTCCAGGGCGACATCAACCGCGACGGGCGCATCGACGACAACGACCTCACTTCCTATATGAACTATACGGGTCTGCGTGCGAAGGATGGCGACTTCGACTATGTCAGCATCGGCGACATCAACCAGAACGGCCTGATTGATGCCTACGACATCAGCTGCGTCAGCATCGAGCTCGACGGCGGCGTGCGTCACGACAACAGCCACGTTGAGGGAACGCTCCTGCTCACACCGATGAAGGACGGCAAACCCCTGCCCGTGAAGAACGGCGAAGTGCAACTGGCGGCCGGCGATGAACTGGAAATCCTCGTCAGCGGACAGGCTCTCAAGTTCGTCAATGGCCTGAGCTTCGCACTCCCCTATGATGCGGCAAGCATGGAATATGCCGGCATCGAACTGCTGGGCATGAAGGAGATGGTCAATCTGACATACGACCGCCTGCACTCTGACAAGACGAAAGCCCTCTATCCGACGTTCGTCAATCGCGGCAACAACTTCCTGCTCGAGGAAGGCTCGCCCGAACTCTTCCGCCTGAAGTTCAAAGCCACGAAGGCATGCAAGTTCTCCGTCAAGGCCCTCGATGGCATGCTCCTCGACCGCAATCTTGGCGTAGCCAACTTCTGAACGTGCTGAATCCTCAGTAAAACGGCAGCCCCGTAGCATCGTGCTACGGGGCTGCTTTTTGTATATCGTGGGTTCTATGAATTGGTTTTCAGGGGAAGGCAGTGTTCCTGTTTGACATAGATGCCTTCGCGCCTCTATGGGAACTATCAGAATGCCTTTTTCCCGAGGCTTCCGAGGCTATTCCTCATAGCTGCCTTGCTGACGGATATAGCGTAGGAGATGGGAATAGACGAGGTTGCGGCAGAGGATGTCAGGATTTCCCACCAGCAACAGATGCGTGCGCGCACGCGTCATCGCCACGTTCAGCTTGCGGTCTATCGCGTGGCCGTTCTCCTCAAAGACGTTGCCCGCGAGAAATTCCAACTGATAAGGGCGACTGATGGTGAAGCCGAAGATGATGACATCGCGCTGACTGCCCTGATACCGCTCCACCGTGTCTATCGTCACCATTCGGAGCGCGTCGGGCAAATGCTCCTCCCTGCACAGCGTCGCCAAGGCAGTCCGCAGCGCGGCTATCTGGTTGCGGTAGGGCACGATGATGCCCAGCGTACTCTCCGCACGGAAATCAGCAGGCGAACGCCGATAGACCTTCGCCACCTCACGGGCAATGACCCGTGCTTCTGCCAGATTCACCTTGGGCGATGCCACCCGCAAGTCGGCGGCGGCGGGCCGCACGGCTATGAAGCGCAGACGCGGGTCGGCAGGGAGGGAGGCCGCCAACTGATGGCGCAGCGGCACGACATCGAGCCGCCCTTCATAGAACTCCCGGCTGGGGAAGTCGGCTATATCGGGGTGCATGCGTCCCTGACGCGTGAGCATGAAGGTGAGGCGAGGGTCGTCGCCATAGCGTCGGAGCAGACGCTCGAAGAGGGAGGAGCGGCAGTCGTAGAGTCCGATGTCATGGAGGGCAGGCTCATCGGCAGCCGATGCCGCGGCGGGCTGCTGCACCACGGCAGGGAGCTGCTTGTGGTCGCCTATGAAGACGAACTTGCGAATGGCGGGCTGCCCGCCGTGCATCATGGAGAGCAGGCCCAGCAGGTGGGGTTCGAGAATCTGCGAGGCCTCGTCAATGATGGCGAGCGAGAAGTTCATCAGGACGAAGAGGCTGTGCTTCCGCGAGAGCGACGTAGTCGTCCCTGCCACGATGCGCGCCGTTCGGAAGAGCTGCCGCCCCGCCTCGGCCGACTGCCCCTGCAGCCGCTCCTCAAGCAGATAGGGGCGATAGGCCAGCTCGCAGCTTTCCGCACTGCCTATGCGCAGGAAGTCGAGCCCCATCTCCACGAGTTTCGAGCAGATTTCATCTACCGCGCGGTTGGTATATGACAGCAGGAGTATGCGCGAATCAGGCTCCAGGAGCTCCTCGCGCAGCGTATTGAGCAGGCCGTACGACGTCTTTCCCGTACCCGGCGGCCCGATGATCAGGAAGAAATCGCTCGCCTGCTTGACGCGCAGTGCCATCGCATTGAACGCGCCATAGTCGCCCTTCAGCCGCACCGTCTCGTCGATGCGCGGCTGCCGCTGCAGGAGCAGGAGGTCGCGCCGCGGCTTCGCCGTACGCAGAAAGGCATGGAGGGCAGCATACAGACTCGTGAAGGCCGACTCATACAAGTCGTGCTCCACCGCCCATAGCCGATGGGCATCGTGCCTGAACACGCGGCCATCGCCCTGTGCTGCCGCCAGACGGCACTGCACGCCTTCGGGCGTAATCTCCGTCAGACTGCCGCGGAAGACGTGAGTGCGGCGGCAATCGGGCGTGCTGCCGGCATCGTAGGGATAGCAGACGATGATGTCGCCACGGCGGAAGTTGGTGGTGTCCATGCCCGGCGCCCCGGCATCGCCCCTCCCTGAAAACCGGAAGTTCAGGCTGCCCACGGGCTTTCCCTCCGGAGGCACGTCGAGCAGCAGCCCATCGTAGATTTCCCCGCTCTCGCGTTTCTCCGCCAGGGAGGCATACCATTTCGAGGCGAAACAGTTGGTCTGCGCCGTGTTGTCGCCCACCTTGGCTATGCGGTGCTCATGCGCCACGAAGCGGAGCATCCGGAAGAAATAGGCGCGCTCCAGCGGCGTGGCAGTCTGTATGGGCGCGAGCATCGCCTGCAACTGCGGACGCGTATATGCCTCCCACAGCCGGCCGTGGGCATGGAGCTGATTGAGGCTTTCGGGGGTGATGCGCTCCAGGATGCGCGCCCCGCCGTTGCAATAGTACTGCTCATACCAGACGATGCCGTTGCGCACGCGGAAGGCTTCATGCAGCAGTGCCGAGGCCTGCCCAAGTCCGAGCAGCGGGCGCGCATAGCGCGAGTAGAGGAGGAAGGTGCGCAGGTCGTGGTGGTTGGCGGCATATTGCTCCGGGAAATTATAGCGCAGAATGGCGCGATAGAGCAGCATCTGCACATAGTGCGGCTCTTTCTGGATGGGCTGCGAGGGGTCGCGGAGGGCAGGATGATAGCCCCCCTTCCCGCTTTTCTGCTCTATCAGCACGCGGTGGTCGAGCTGCAGGAAGTCCATACGTCCCTGCAGGCCCAGCATTTCAGAGAAGAAGGAGGGTTCGAGCATTACGAGCGACGGCACATAGCTCCCCACGTGTTCCACGAGCGACTGGCGCAGTGCCGTGCGGATGTTGGCAGCCTGCTGCAGGCTCTCCGTCCGCAGCGTCTCCATGTCCAGCCGTCCTTCCTGCTCCAAGGCGAGTATGTCGGTCAGATTCTCACGCACGAAGGCATCGAACACAGCGTCCGGCGTCTGCGCAGCGCCATAGACTTCATTGTCGAGCAACTGCCCCGCGAGGTTTCCCAGCAGAATCTCCTTCGATGTCCGAAAAGGCTCCAGGCGCTTCAGCAGACTGAGGAAGGGGGAGTGGGAGAAAGTCTCGAAACATCGGCTGACGGAGGTGACGTCCACGAGGTAGTCAGGCTCAAGGATGATGAGTTCTGCCTCGATGGCCCCATCCGCCTGCGTCGGCCGCACAAGGTTGAGCTGCACATCAGGCGTGAGGAGCTTGAGCAGATACGTCCAGTCTGCCTGCGCCGTATGGAGTCTGACGCGCCCCTGCCCGTTCCCGATGGCATCGCAACGCACGTAGATGTACGCCTCGTCCCATCGTTCTGCCACTACGCGCATCACGGCTCCGAGCACCGTCTGCGGGGCGGGGGGAGCAGCTGCTGCGAGGGGGAGCCGGCACAGGAGTTTCGCGGGGATTTCTGCCTGACAGATGCAGGCGATGAAGCGCGCCACTGCCCGCACGTCGGCAAGGCGGAGGGCAGCCTCGTCCGTGCGCGCTACCGGAGGCTGGAGGATATGCCTGCGCGCCACATTGACAGCGCGGCGCAGGGAGGGCTCTGCCCCACATTCCTTACAGAGAAAATCCACCTTGGCGTGCAGTCCGCCCAGCGTCAGGCCATTGAAGCGCGTCTTCTGCTCGGCAGCGCGCCGCAGGGTTTGCCCCAGAAGTGCATAGAAATCCTCGGCGGCCAGGGGCTGTCCGTCAGCGACCTGCGCTATCAACTGTTGCAGTTCGCCGAAGAAGGCGTTGGCATCGTCGGGGACATGGGTGGGCGTGGGCTGTATGGATGGGGGTTCGGAAGCTGGAAGCATGGGGGTTGATGGAAAAAAGAACTGGGAAAACGGGTAGGAAAGCCAGGCGCATGATTCCTCCCCGACTCATGTTTTGGTAGGTTCAATAAATTAGTTTTCAATGTAAGGCAGTGTTTCTGTCTTGCTTGGATGTCTTCACGCCTCTCGCACCGTATCTTTTTGTCTTTCATTCAGTCACGTAGCACGCTACGCTCCCTCGTGAACCCCCAAAAAACTACGGCACGATAGTCGCAAATACATCGCAAGCTAATTGATAGAACCTA
>CALZJF010000052.1 GCA_945787885.1 uncultured Bacteroidales bacterium
CACGCCTCTCGCACCGTATCTTTTTGTCTTTCATTCAGTCACGTAGCCCGCTACACTCCCTCGTGAAAAACAAAAACCTACGGCACGATAGTCGCAAACACATCGCAAACTAATTTATAGAACCTACCTAAACTAATTCTTGCAATTTACTTAGCAGTTGTAGCATTAGTTTTTTTGCGCTTGAAGCCATTCCTCAAAGTCTTGCTTCGAGCCGTTGAAGACATTTATATCGACGTCTCCGTGTATGCCGCGCACCCTTCCATAAGGCGAAAGTTGCCAGAAAAGGAGTTTGACATACGGGCGATATTCACCATAACGGGCTATCCAAACATCATAATTCAGAAGAGGCTTGGGGGCATTCTTCATGTGGCGATCTACAAACGATTGGCTCACATAAAGAATAGGCCTTCTGCCAGAGACTTGCTCCACGGCTTGCAACCATTTAATCATCTCAGAGAAGAGTGCTTGCTCGCCTCCCATACGCTGTATTTCGGATTCTGAAGGCTCCACATCAAGCATCGGAGGAAGTGTGGCAGCCGACAGTCGTGCATGCTGGATAAAGAAGGCTGCCTGTGCCGCCCCACTCTGCCGCGTAGAGAAGAAATGATAGGGAGCAACAGGGATGTTGCGTTTACGCGCTGCTGCCATGTCTGCTGCATAGTAGGCACTTTTGATGGATGTTCCCTGAGTACATTTGATGAAGACAAAAGACACGGGATAGTCCACCTCGCCCAATACATGCGACTGCGCCTTGCCTCCTAAATGAGTGATGCGAAGCGCATCCCAATCGATGCCTACACGACGTACGCGCTGCTGACGCACTACCCTGCCCTTCTTCGTCTTTACCCGAGAAATGGACGGTCTGACCTCGTGCTGATAGCGGCTGATGTCAATACCATATATTCGATGAGGAGTATAAAGCATTGTTTCTCCCCGAAAACGGTCGGCACTCCACCAACCGTATTTCACGAGAGCATCGTCCATGCAGAAGCCTTCACCGCTACGCTGAAGTTTGCTATTGAAGCATCCACAATAGTAACTGCCATCAGTTCCGAAGCGTTCTCCACGAATGAGACTGTCAGTTGCTGTAATCCGGTAGCGGTTGCCTGCGCTGTCAATCATAAGTGGCGTTACGGCTAACGCCCATGGTTGCAACACTTCTCGCAAGAAGGCTGTGGAAGCTAAGGGCGGGAGCTGCTGCGGAGAGAACGGTTGGAGATGTACGATGGAATGTCGCTGATAGTCCATCCTGACGGGTCTGCCATTCACCTTGAAGCTGGTCCGCCTGGCAGCATCCTGCTTGGAGTCTATGGCCTTTTCGAGCAGTCGGAGTGTACGTTCGGCAAGAGCAAGACGTCGATGATGGCATGCTGCATATTGCATCACCTCGTTGTAGCCCGCATCAACAGCTGAATGAGTGCGGGCATAATAGGCCAACTCCTGGTCATGACGGCGCATTCGCTCCAGAGCCTGCTGCTGTTGCCTGAAGGCCTGCTGGAAAAGTGCGGTTTTGCGTTGTCCGCGTAATATATGGCCCACGTCGATAGTGGACACTACAACTTCTGCATCTCTGCCTATACAAAAGCCCTTCAGCCGCATGGTGCGCGCAGCACTATCCTTCTCGCAGGAGAAATTCCAGTCTGCGAGGAGAGTGTCGCCCGATGTTTTACCATGACTCTGACAAATGGCCATCGTGGGATGTTGTTCAAAATAGAGCGTATCAGAATCTAAGGGGAGGACATATACGCTCTGCATTTCCACCTCCACGATGCTTCGAAGTGGGGAAGCGCGGTGTCCGCGCCATACACCAATGGATGCAGAAAAAGCCGTCACCATAATCATGATGACGACTAATTTTCGAAAACGACGTTTCTTCACCTTTACTGCGTTATGCTCATGCCAACCATGTGACCAGCAGATAGCCTCCGCCCACAAGCCAAATATACAGTCCGAATGCCAAATAGAAAGGCTTGGCTCCAGCTTTCTTGAATTTATCTATGCTGGTGTCTGCTCCTAATGCCGTCATAGCCATTGTCAGCAAGAAGGTGTCAAATTTTTCCATCCATGAGCCCTTGCCGTAGAGAGCGGAGGCAAGGAAATCTTGTGGCAGGAAGTCAAACTGCTGAAGCAGGGTGTTGAAGAGAATAATCAGAATAAAACCAAAGGCAAACCAAGGTACGGTGATCTTTGTCTTGGTGCCTGCGGTATTTGAATTTCTAAGGAAGAATGCCATCACAATCAAGACAGGCGCAAGCATAATGACGCGTATCATTTTCGTGATAGTGGCAGGACCTGCGATACCAAGGGCATCAGTGGGGTCCATGGCATTGCCTGCTCCCGCCACGTGTGCCACCTCGTGGAGGGTTCCGCCCGTATATATCGCCACCTGTGTGGGGGTGAGCGCATCCAGCAGGCCGCTGCGATACATCAGAGGATAGAGAAACATGGACAATGTTCCAAAGATGACCACCGTACTAACGGCAATGGCCGTCTTATGCGACTCGCTGCGAACCACGGGTTCTGCCCCCAGCACTGCTGCCGCTCCACAGATAGCACTACCCGTGGAAGTCAGCAATGTAGTATCACGGTCAAGACCGATAGCTTTACCCAAAAGGATTCCTATCAAAAGCGTGCCGCAGATGATGATGAGGTCGTAGAGGATGGCACTGCTTCCTATTTCCAGCACTTGAGAGAAGGTCAAACGGAATCCATAGAGCACAATACCCGTTCGGAGCACCTGCTTGGTACAGAACTTAAACCCTGGCACCCACGTTTCAGGAATCTTGTTGCGCAGACTATTGGCATAGAGCATACCCAAAATGATACCCACAATTAGTGGACTGAGCGAGAGGCTTTTCACCCACTCGAAGTCGGCTATATAAAAGGCTGAAAGAGAGAACAATACAATAAGGAGAATGCCATGCAGCACTTCTCCGCGATTTTCCTTAAGCATAAATATTGATAAATAGATGTGGTTTGTTTAGAAACAAGCATACTCCTCGTTTGTTTCTGGCGTGACGGCTATACACTCCATTTCTATGAGCCATGCAGGACGGCAAACGGGAGCGAGCGTGATGACGGTGGGGGTTTCGGGGAAACGTTCTTCAAACATTCTTCTCACTAACTGATAGTCAGCCGTGTCGCGAAGATAGACAATCATTTGCATCACATCTTGAAAGCCTGCATTCGCTTCTTTCAACAGAGCCTCCACGTTTTCCCACATTCTAAGGGTCTGACGTCGGATGTCGCCCGTATGTACCACCTCTCCCCGGTGGTCAATGCTGGCAGTGCCTGAGATATAGATGTGTTTACGGTCGCCAAATAGCAAGGCTGTGCCACGCTCGAAGGTGACACCGTATTCATACGTGGGATTTAGGTGCGTCTTGGCATACAAATATTGTATTTGCTGTGGGCATATGCCCGTGACTGCGTATGCTCCCATCTGTACCAATGCCTTCTGCGAGGCAGGCTTACCTTCGATGCCTGTGCTGGCAATGTAGTGAGTTGATGGCGTGAGTCCCGCTTGAAGGAAGTTTTCGCGCCGTGCCTTTACCAGTCCGGCATATTGGGTATCTACATCGCGCACGAAAAACCACGTGCGAATGCAGTTTTCAGAGAGTGTAGCTTGCTGCTTGGCGAGTATGCTTTCATACGCATTCAGCAAATCGTGCGTCTGTAGTTCGCTGTCGCCCTCGCAGCTCGTCATCCCCATGCACCAAAGATGCCGATATCCATTCCGCTCGGCAACGACCATACCATCGCATTTCTTCACGTGTGTATGGCTTTGCAGATAAAGCCATGCCGCTATCTTGCTGCCATCGAGGGGCTGCTGCTGAATGATATCAGTTGCCACGCCGTCGGCGGCGTACATAAAAGGACGCTGGTTAGTGCTGTCAGAAACGAAATAGCGTTTCAATATACAGATAGCTCCGCGAAGTTCGGGCAGCGACATCGCCTCCTGCTCTGCAGCATGTAGCCTTTCTTGCTGTTGGCAGAAGAGGTCGTCCTGAGGTGTGACATGGAGCATGATGTGCCATTCCCTGCTACCATTATTCGCTGTGAAGGTAGCCATCTGCATCCGTGCGCCCAAGTGTTTGAAATCTATAGTGCGGAAATTCATTCTTTTCATGTAAGTTCGGGGGCTATAAATATGCTCTGTCGGACTAAATCTCCTGCCCCCGCAGGAAAACACGTTTTATGATTGGAGAGGTGTAAGCATAAGGAATGAAACTGACCGATGGTATTTGGCTTGTGATGAAGAAGTTAGCCGTTTTTCCCGGAGTAATACTTCCATATTCTTCTTCTGCTCCCATGGCGTATGCGGCATTAAGCGTTGCAGCATTGACAGCCTCCTCTGGCAGCAATCGCATCTTGATACAAGCCAGTGAAACGACGAATTTCATATCGCCCGAGGGGGTAGAACCAGGATTATAGTCGGAAGCTAAAGCTAAGCCCAGTCCTGCCTCTATCATTTTTCGGGCAGGAGCAAAAGGCATATTGAGGAAGAAGGATGTCCCAGGCAATGCCGTTGGCATGGTTTCACTATCCTTTAACACCTGTATCTGAGCATCTGAAAGCCGCTCCAAATGATCGACGGAGAGAGCATGGTGAGCCGTCCCGACTTCTGTGCCGCCTGACGATGCCAACTCATCGGCATGTATTTTCGGGCGTAAGCCCCAATGGGCTCCTGCCTCAAGGATGCGGGCTGTGTCCGCTGGAGAGAAGAAGCCAACATCGCAGAAGACATCAATATAGTCGGCAAGCTGCTGACGTCCTACTTCCGGTATCATTTCGTCAATCAGCAATCTGACGTACTGCTCCATCGTGTAGCCGCGTCCTACAGCGTGTGCTCCCAGGAAAGTAGCCACGATATGCACGGGGAGCGTCTCCTTCATTCGTCGGATGACGCGAAGCATCTTCAGTTCGTCGGCGGTATTGAGTCCATAGCCGCTTTTTATTTCGATACATCCCGTACCTTTCCTCATCATCTCCATGGCACGCTCTACCGCCATGTCGTAGAGATAGTCCTCACTGCAAGTGTGGAGTAAATCGGCAGAATTTAGTATGCCGCCGCCTCTGCGTGCTATCTCCTCATAGCTCATTCCACGGATTTTGTCAGTAAACTCTCCCTCTCGGCTACCCGCATAGACTATATGAGTATGAGGGTCGCACCATGAGGGCAGCACCATACCTCCTGCAGCATCTATCTCTGTGTCTGCAGCCAGATGGCGCGAAGCAAGGTCTGACATGCTTCCAAAATCGGCAAAACGCCCGTTTTCTATCAGAAGCCAAGCATCATTGAGCGTGGGCAAATGCTGCATTTCTTCGCCGCAGAGCCGTTTTGGCGCATCTCGGCGTGCTCCGACGATTGTCTTAATATTCGAAACCAAAGTTCGCATAGGCAGGGACGCAGACTATTTGCGGAGAAAATCAACAGACTTTTGAATGTAGGGGTACATCACTTCATCATTGGCGATGAACGGAATCTCCTGACGGAATGCTTCATGAATGCGCTCTATGGCAGGCGAAGATTTTAGCGGACGACGGAAATCCAGTGCCTGAGCGGCATTGAAAAGCTCTATGGCCAACACGCGCTCCACATTCAGCACCACTTGATACAGTTTGATGGCAGCATTGGCTCCCATGCTGACATGGTCTTCCTGACCTTGGCAAGATGGGATGCTATCAACGGAAGCTGGTGCGCAGAGGCTCTTGTTCAAGCTCACCACGGATGCCGCCGTGTATTGGGTTATCATAAAACCGCTGTTTACACCGGGGTTAGCCACGAGGAAGCTGGGAAGTCCACGTTTGCCCGAGATGAGTTTGTAGATGCGGCGTTCGGAGATATTTGCCAGTTCGCTCAGCGCAATGGCAAGGAAGTCCATCGGCAGAGCAATGGGTTGTCCGTGGAAATTGCCGGCAGAGATAATAAGGTCTTCATCTGGGCAGACAGTAGGATTGTCAGTGGCAGCATTGACCTCCGTGTCAATGACGGATGCCACATATTCTATCGTATCTTTCGATGCTCCATGCACCTGAGGCACACAGCGGAAAGAATAGGGGTCTTGGACGTATGGCTTTGGCTGTTCGGTGATTTCACTGCCTTCCAGCAGTTCGCGCATGCGTGCTGCCGTGTTGATTTGTCCTCTGTGGGGGCGCACCTGATGCACGGCATCGGTGAAGGGTTCGGTGAGTCCGAAGAAAGCATCGAGCGACATGGCTGCTATTTTGTCTGCCCAATCGCTAAGACGCTGGCTCTGCAGCAGTGCCCAAACGGCAAAGGCACTCATATTCTGTGTGCCATTAAGCAATGCCAAGCCTTCTTTGGATGCCAGCGTAATGGGTTGCCATCCCATCTTCTCCAAAAGTTGTTTACCGCTCATGACTTCACCCTGATATTCCACTTCGCCCAGCCCCACAAGCGGGAGCGAAAGGTGAGCCAAGGGGACGAGGTCGCCCGAAGCACCGAGCGAACCCTGCATATACACAATCGGGAAGATGTCGTTGTTGAAGAAGTCGATGAGCCTCTCCACGGTGTCGAGCTTACAGCCAGAGAAGCCGTAACTCAGCGACTGTATCTTCAGCAGAAGCATGATTTTCACAATCTCATTGGGAACTCGCTCACCCGTGCCGCAGGCGTGCGACATCATCAAGTTGATTTGAAGTTTTGCCAAATGGTCATGTCCGATGGAGACGTTACAGAGTGATCCAAATCCCGTAGTTACGCCATAAACGGGTTTGCTGTCTGCTGCTATTTTATTGTCGAGGTATTCCCGACAATGCAAAATTTTCAGGCGCGACTCTTCGCTCAACTCCAGTTTATAGCCTTGATGAATGATTTCGCCGATGCGCTCTATGCTCAGATGGGCGGCGGATATTTGATGTGTGTTCATTGCCTATAGTATAGATAAAGGTGTGTAAGTGTATATGTTCGGTTACTGTGAGGTGGTTCTACTCGAAGTTGCCAATAATCTCATCATCGACAAAATTTGGCAGCGTGACGATTAGTCCGGGCGTACGCTGCATTTCGCGTTCGATGCTGCGAATAGCTCCTTCGTTGCGTGCCCAACTTCTTCTGGCTATGCCATTATTGACATCCCATAGAAGCATTTCGCGGATATGGCGCGCGCTGTCGTCGCCGCCATCAATGACCATGCCAAAGCCGCCATTGATGACTTCGCCCCATCCTACTCCACCTCCGTTGTGGATAGACACCCATGTAGCACCGCGGAAGGCATCACCAATGACGTTTTGCACCGCCATGTCCGCGCAGAACTGTGAGCCATCATAGATATTGCTCGTCTCGCGGAAGGGGGAGTCCGTTCCTGACACATCGTGGTGATCACGCCCGAGCACGATGGGACGACTGATTTCGCCACGACGAATGGCATCGTTGAAAGCAAGGGCTATTTTCGAACGGCCCTCAGCATCAGCGTATAGAATGCGTGCCTGCGAGCCCACTACGAGCCTGTTCTTTCCAGCCTCACGAATCCAGTGGATATTGTCTTCCATCTGACTACGAATCTCTTCGGGAGCCGTCTGCCTGATGTTTTCCATCACCTCTGCCGCAATGCGGTCTGTGGCTTCCAGATCCTGCGGATTGCCTGAGGTACACACCCAACGGAAGGGGCCAAAACCATAGTCGAAAAACAGCGGACCCATAATGTCCTGCACGTACGACGGATAGCGGAACTTTCCGTCAGCGTTCAAGATGTCTGCGCCTGCACGCTGTGCCTGCAGCAGGAAAGCATTGCCATAGTCGAAGAAATACATTCCTGAGGCTGTCAGCTGATTGATGGCTTTCACCTGACGTCGCAACGACTCCTGTACGCATTCCTTGAAACGTTCGGGATTGTCTGCCATCATTTGCTTTGATTCTTCCAACGTCATGCCTACGGGATAGTAGCCTCCAGACCACGGATTGTGGAGCGATGTCTGGTCGCTGCCCAAATCAACCTGTATGTTTTCAGCCACCAAACGTTCCCAGAGATCGACCACGTTGCCGACGTATGCCATCGAAACAGTCTTTCTTTCTGCCACTGCCGCACGAATGGCAGGCATCAGCTCATCGAGACTATCATGCAGTTCGTCCACCCATCCCTGCTGAAAACGTTTTTCTGCAGCTTTAGGATTTATTTCTGCCACCACGCTCACCACTCCTGCTATATTTCCCGCCTTGGGCTGTGCGCCCGACATGCCGCCTAAGCCCGACGAAACGAAGAGCATGCCACGAATATCTTTCCGCACGGGGGCTGCTGCCAGTTTCTTGCGCGCAGCATTGAGCACGGTGATAGTCGTGCCGTGTACGATGCCCTGCGGACCTATATACATATATGAGCCTGCCGTCATCTGGCCATACTGGCTCACACCGAGTGCATTCATTCGTTCCCAATCGTCTGGCTTGGAATAGTTGGGAATGACCATTCCGTTTGTCACTACCACGCGTGGAGCATTTTTGCTTGAGGGGAATAGTCCGAGGGGATGTCCGGAATACATCACCAGCGTCTGCTCGTCTGTCATTTCGCTCAGATACTTCATCACCAAGCGATATTGTGCCCAGTTTTGGAATATCGCGCCATTTCCTCCATAGATTATCAGTTCGTGGGGATGTTGCGCCACTGCAGGGTCCAGATTATTCTGTATCATCAGCATGATGGCGGCTGCCTGCTCTGAGCGGTGGGGATATTCATCTATGGGACGTGCATAAATATCATAGTCTGGTCGATAGCGATACATGTAGATGCGCCCATAATCGTTCAGTTCCTTTGCAAACTCTGCCGCCAACGTCTTGTGCAAATGTTTGGGGAAATATCTGAGGGCATTCCGCAGTGCCAAGCGTTTTTCCTCGCTGGTCAATATGTCCTTTCTGCGTGGTGCATGGTTCACATCGGGGTCGTATGCTTTGGCAGCAGGAAGCTCATTGGGGATCCCTGCGCGGATTTCTGCTGCAAACTTTTCGTTGCTTATCATGATTTCTGATATAAAAGGGGTTTATAAAGGGGGCAAGCTTTGGAGGTATAAACACAGAATTATCTACTCTACTCCAATAGCAGCTTCAGCCATGGCCAGAATCTGGCTTTCTTCAGCCATGGCGGTTTCTTTCAGGCTCTCAGCTTCCTGCATGAGTGCTTGGGCTTTTGCTTTGTCTTTCAGCGATGCAGCATTGATTTTCACGTTCAACCCTGCACCTATGACGGCGGCACGGGCTGCCAATGCTCCTACGCCCGCATCGGAAACGCTGTTAGGATTGCCTTTCTCCACCATGACACGGCAGAGAGCAAAGACTTTCGAGGCAGCCAGCATCGTCCGCAATGGCACTTCTGCTGCATAGCACGTGGCATCTTGTATGGCCTGCTGCCGCAGACGCTTTTCCTCTTCCGTCGTCTTCGGAAGTCCAAAGGCTGCCATCACACGATTGAAGGCTGCCGTGTCTTCATCTACGAGTCGTAGAAGTTCCTGCTCCAATGCCAGTCCTTTCTCTGCCCATTCGCTGAAGTATTCCCATTGCTCGTCCCATCCGGGTTTATGGGCAGAAAGGTTGGCCACCATGGCTCCCAAGGCGGCTCCCAAGGCTCCCATATAGGCTGCCACAGAGCCTCCACCCGGAGCAGGCGACTCGCGCAAGGTCTCATCTGCAAATGCCTTGGCAGTCAGCGCTGTCAGTTGGCCTCTCTCCTGCCCGCCGTCAAGCAGATATTCCACCACCTTTTCTTCGGGGTTAAAGGGTGCCAGGTCGTCCAGTCCCATCGACTTCACTGCCATTTTCAGCACATCCTCTTTTGGAATGCCCGATGACCGCTGTTGCTTGTGCAGGAAATATTTTCCTGCTTCTATGAGCGTTCGCTCTGGTACGAGGCCGACAATCTCCGTTCCCGTCACCCGCAATCCGCGTTTCTCAGCATGGCGACATACTTCATCGAAGGCAACATGCAGGGGCGTTATACGGATATCGGTGATATTCATCGACACCTGTGCTATACCATATTCTTCGATATACCATCCGATGGCTTTCGTGGCCTTCAGTGTTCCTGGCATCATCACAGGATTCCCTTGCTCATCCTTTATCACCTTACCGACGATTGGATTTCCTTCACGACGTGGACGCCCCTTCTCTCTTACATCGAAGGCAATCGCATTGGCACGACGGGTGGAAGTGGTATTCAAATTAAAATTTACGGCTATAAGGAAGTCGCGTGCGCCTACTGCGGTACATCCCGTGCGTGCCACCTTTTCATCATACGGCCGTGCGCCAAAGTCGGGTGCCAATTCGCGCTGCGCCATTTTTTCGGGCAAGGCCTCATATTCTCCTTCGCGGCAGACAGCCAGATTCTTGCGCTCGGGGCGCAATGCTGCTGCCTCATAGCAATAGCAGGGCACTTCCAACTCTTTTGCGATACGTTCTGCCAGTTGGCGTGCCAATTGTGCGCATTCTTCCAAGGTGACACCGCTGACGGGCACTAATGGCAGCACATCAGTGGCTCCCATACGGGGGTGAGCACCATGGTGCTGGCGCATGTCTATGAGTTCGGCAGCTTTCTTGACAGCCTGAAAAGCCGCTTCCACTACGGCTTCTGGGTCGCCTGCAAAAGTTACCACGGTGCGGTTGGTGGCTTCGCCCGGACTTACATCAAGCAATTTCACACCTTCATGCTGTGCTATCACGTCTGTTATCTGACGTATGACTTCCTTGTTGCGACCCTCACTGAAGTTGGGCACGCATTCCACGATTTTTCTGGCCTTTTCCATCGTTTTACCGTAAGCTGTTATTGGCTAAGTAGGTAATAAAAAATAGTTTTATAACCCAACTTATTATTATAAAATCATTGATTATTATTTTATATATCTCTAAGCTGGCTCAGTTCTTCCAGCATCTTTGTCCTCTCTGCGTCAAGTTTGCCGCTTTTGATGAGTTTCTTATTGTATTTCCACCAATTCAGCAGACCGCGGTTTTCCACTTTCTTCTTGCCTGGCAGGAAATGGTGTTCCAGGATATATTCCCTGAGAAGGTTATAATTGAGTAACCATCGTTCTTCGTTTTTCATCGTATATCCGTTTTGAGGTTTTCAGTGAATTATTTAATCCGTGCAGTCCGCATATCTTCGAGGAAAGAGGGAGCTACTGTTTGGCAGCGGTTTTCAGAAGTTTTCCTTTCAGAAACTCCATACCCTCGGTGAAGACATCAGGATGATATACTTTCATGACCATCCCATAGATGCCTACAGCAACGAACATCTTTCCCAGCAATGGTGCCAAACGCCACCACCCTGCATGAAATACTGAGTCGCAAAACAGTTTTCCTACTGCCCATCCTGAAATGCCTGCCATCAATAGTGCCGCAGAAAGGAAAGGAAGGGTGTCAGCCAGTACGCTTCGCAGGGATATCCCTACAAGCCGTCTGCATAACGCCGTCAGCACCAACATCCATACAGGTTGCAGCAAGGCTATTCCTACCAAAAGCGGAAGCATATCGCCCTGCGTAGCAAAAAACACTACCAGCAATACTTGACAAACCAAAAACGTTGCTGTCGAACGAAGCGAAAGGCCTGGGCAGCCGCAGGCTATCATTAAATGGGTAAAGACACCATTGACCATGACAAAAGCTCCGCCTGCACACAACACCATGAGGTATGGCACGCACGCTGCCCATTTGTCGCCTATGGCCAATGGTATAAATTCCGGGGCTACCAGTGCTAAACCTGCCATCGCGGGAAAGGAGGTGAAAGCGGAAAAGCGGAGCATCTTGCGAAACACTCGCGTCTGACGGTCTGAGTTCACACCGACGGTTGCCAGGACGGGCTGGGCCACAGATGAGGTCATGCCTGAGAGTAGCCCCGATGAGAGCAGCGTCCACTTGTTGGCTTGCGAATAATACCCCACTTGTTTGAGGGGAAAATAGTGTCCTAACACGCCCTGTAGCAACTGGTTGTTGAGCGTTGTCAGCACATTGGCTAAAAGGATGCGGCTACCTGAGCCTACCATCCCCATCCATAGCCGATGGCTGACGGAAAGCGACGGTCGCCACGGACAGAAATGCCAAACCATTGAGGTATAGATTAACTTATAGGTTAAATCCATAGCCACCAATGCCCAGCAGCCACATCCTGCCGCTGCCGCAGCCAGACCTACCACACCTGAAATCATGGAAGCAGCTACTTGCGACGAGGTCTTTTCGCGCACCATCAGATGGCGGAAGAGCCATGCTGCTGGAGCTGTACCAAACGAGGAAATAAAAAATCCCAAGAACGACACTCGGGCTAACAGCGTCAATTCTTCTGCATGGTTGAACGCCGCGATAAGAGGAGCTGCCAAGAACAGCATGGCATAAAGAATGCCGCTCACACAAACAGAAAACCAAAAGACTGCGTTGAAATGCCGCCCATCCACCTCCTTGCGTACTGCCAGCACGGAGGTAAGGCCGCTTTCCTGAAGGTTGCCGGCAATGATGCTGAATACCGTCAAAAGGGCTACAAGTCCGTAATCCTCCACACGCAGCAAACGGGCCAGGGCTATGCCTGTGAGCATCGTAACAATCTGTTGGGCACCATTGCCAAAGGCTGACCAAAAGAGTCCGCTGGCTGTGCGGTCCTTTAGGTCTGACGACCCTCTTCCGATGTTTTTTGATTCCATATCGCTGTTTCTGGAGATTTTTTTGACGTTCCGCGCGCAAAGTTACGAGTTTTGTCCGATTTACGCCTGCCTTTCGCGGATATTTTGTGATGAAGTCTGCTCAAGAATGTTCATTCTGCGCTGGGGGAAAGGTTTGGACTTTTATATTTTTCTTCTGTTAAATGACTGCATTACAATATTTTAACCTTTCTGACACTTTGATTCTTATTATATATATATGAGAAAGAAAAAAATACTTCGTAATTTTGCGAAGTCAGATAAGGAAAATATTAACACAAATCATCACGAATTGCTCCTGAGTGATTTCACGAATTGCTGTATCTCCATGTCTTTCCGTGGATAATTGATGCTGTGGCGATACCTCCTTCAAGCAAAAACCATTAAATCATTAACATCATGAGACTCTCATTTCATCGTTTGCTGTGTAGTGTTGTTGTAACAGCCCTACCTCAGGTTTATCATGCTAAGCCTTCTCTGCAAGTTGAGCAGGTTCATCCCCTCAATTGGTGGGCTGGCATGAAAGATCCTCATTTACAAATCCTCATCCATGGCAAGAATCTGTCGGCTTGCCAACCTTCGCTTGCTAAGGCTCAAGGCATCAGCCTGGAACGGGTCGTTCGCGTTGACAATCCAGACTATCTCATTCTCTATGTCAATACGCGGGAGGCTCAACCTCAGACGTTCGACATCGTCCTGAAAAAAGACGGCGTACGGCCCTATACCATCAGCTATGAGCTCCAGCCCCGAAAGCATACATGGCAGGGGGGATTCGATGCGTCAGACGTGGTCTATCTGCTCATGCCTGACCGTTTTGCGAATGGGAATACGGACAACGATGGCAGAATGGGACTCGCTGACCCCCTCATTGGGCGAAACGAACCTTTCGGCCGTCATGGAGGCGATATAGCTGGCATCAACAACCATCTCGACTATCTGGAAGACCTTGGCATATCGGCTATCTGGACAACTCCCATCTTGACAAACGATATGCCCGGGGGGAGTTACCACGGATATGCCATCACAGACTACTACCACATTGACCCGCGGTTTGGCACGAACGAAGAATTTGCAGCTTTTGTCGATAATTGCCACCATCATGGCATAAAGTATATCATGGACCTCGTGTTTAACCACTGTGGCAGCGAGTGCTTCCTCTTCAAAAACCTCCCGGCTTCTGACTGGTTCAACAATAATTCCACCTACAAACAGACCAACTACAAATTAGGAACACTGACTGACCCTCATTCCACGGAGGCTGAACGTCTGCTGGCTACTGACGGATGGTTCACAAAAGAAATGCCTGACTTCAATCAGCGGAATCCGCTCGTCATGGATTATCTCATCCAGACATCCATCTGGTGGACTGAATATGCAGGCATTGACGGCGTTCGGCAAGACACTTATCCCTATTGTGATACAGAAGCCATGGCAAGGTGGAACCAGCGCATGGAACTTGAATATCCTGGCTACAACATCGTGGGAGAAACGTGGATTAACTACAACGTAGGGGTGGCTCCATGGCAAACCGGCAGTAAACTTTCCAAGACTGACACACAACTGAAAACCGTCATGGACTTCCCCCTGATGTATCTCCTCGGCAGTGTCTGCGATGAGGAAACGGATGATTGGGACCATGGATTTGCACGGCTGTGGGATTACTTCTCGCAAGATGGCATCTACGCAGATCCGCTTCATCTTTTCACCTTCCTCAGCAATCATGACACGGACCGTTTCTGCCCGACAGAAGAAAAGGCGCAAAACATTGACCGTTACCGCCAGGCACTGGCCATTCTGCTCTTTGCACGCGGTATTCCTCAGCTTTATTATGGCGATGAAATCGGACTGTGGAGCAATAAGCAGTATGGCGATGGACTTTTGCGTCAGGACTTCCCCGGAGGATGGCCCGATGATGTCCGCAACGCATTTACACCGCAGGGACGTACTGAAGCTGAAAACGAACGCTACAACTTCACCCGTCGATTGCTCCATTTCCGTCAGAATAATCGGGCTATTAGCGAAGGAAGCATGAAGCAGTTCACCGTGAAAGATGGTATATGGTGTTTTGCGCGGCAGAAGGATGACAATACGGTCACGGTAATCCTCAACGGCACTTCAAAGGAGCAAACTGTTGATCTCACGCGTTTTGCTGAAGTCCTCCCTAAAAACCAAGCGTATGAAGTGGTCAGCAACCAGCAAATGCAGCTGGCTGACAGCGTAAAGATGCCGCCACGTGGCATACTTGTGTTGAGCTTCTGATTTATTTTTTAGGTAGGTTCTATCAATTAGCTTGCGATGTATTTGCGACTATCGTGCCGTAGGTTTTTGTTTTTTATGAGGGAGCGTAGCGGGCTACGTGACCGAATGAAAGACAAAAACCTACGGTGCGAGAGGCGTGAAGACATCCAAGTAAAACAGAAACACTGCCTTACATTGAAAACTAATTTTTAGAACCTACCTTTATAAACTCATCAACTCCCCTTCTCCATTTGCAGTATGCGAGAAGGGGAGTTTTTTTTAGTTCGTCCAGCATGGGTATGTTCTATCGAGTGCAAGTTTTGGCAAGATGAAAAATCTGCATGGGAACCTTGTTGCTAAGCGCATCAGGACTTTTGAAACTGCATCGAAGAAAACGTCTCTTTTGAACACCCTGCCTTTCAGGATGAAGAAAAAAATAAGAGCGAGCACCATACAATGATGCTCGCTCTTATTCTAGGTAGGTTCTATCAATTAGCTTGCGATGTATTTGCGACTATCGTGCCGTAGGTTTTTGTTTTTCATGAGGGAGCGTAGCGGGCTACGTGACTGAATGAAAGACAAAAAGATACGGTGCGAGAGGCGTGAAGACATCCAAGTAAAGCAGAAACACAGCCTTACATTGAAAACTAATTTATAGAACCTACCTATAGTAGGATTTCTGTGAATATATGTATTAAATAGGAGTGCAAAAGAATTTTGACTACCTACTTACAATCGCCTCCTTGATGCACGCCGCAATATAACGCACATCATCATCGCTGACGTACGGGCCTGCAGGCAGGCAGAAGCCAACCTTGAAAATTTCAGTTTCCACCTCATTCGTATAAACCGCAGCATCGCTATACACAGGCTGCTTGTGCATGGGCTTCCAAACGGGGCGGCACTCTACCCTTTTCTGCAACATAAACACGCGCAATGCCTCCACGTTCTCGTTCGGCTGACAGTCCGTGGTAGCACTATCCACCGCCTTGATGACACCCGCGGCACCTCCCACGGCAGTCTTTATCACCTCCTTGTAAGCCTGCTCCTGCCCCTGAATGCGAATATTGGGGGCGAGCGTGGCAGCGCACAGCCAGAAGTTGGAGTCGTAGCGAGGGTCGGCAGGCTGCTCATGTAGCGTCACGCCCTCCACATCCGTCAGCAGTTCGCGATATAGCTCCTGAACATGCTTATGATGTGCGATATGATCTTCGAGTACCGTCATCTGTCCGCGGCCGATACCTGCACAGACGTTCGACATGCGGTAGTTATATCCGATGGCAGTATGCTCATAGTAGGGGTAGGCATCGCGTGCCTGCGTGGCATACCACATGACGGTATTGGCATCCTCAGCCCTGTGGCAGATGAGCGCACCGCCGCCCGACGTCGTAATCATCTTGTTGCCATTGAAGGAAAGCACGCCGAAGCGCCCAAACGTGCCCAGCACTTGCCCATCGAAGCGGCTGCCCATGCCCTCGGCAGCATCTTCCACCACAGGAATGCCGTATTTGTCAGCAACAGCCATGATTCTCTCGCAGTCGTAAGGCATACCATAGAGTGCCACAGGCACTATCGCCTTGGGGTATTGTCCCGTCTTCGCCTTGCGGTCGAGTATGGCCTTTTCAAGCAACGAGGGGTCCATATTCCACGTCTCGGGCTCCGAACCGACGAATACGGGCCTTGCTCCCAGATACGTAATGGGGTGGCTTGAGGCGCAGAAGGTGAAGCTCTGCACTATCACTTCATCGCCCGCCTTCACGCCGCAGGCCAGCAGTGCCAGATGCACGGCAGCGGTTCCAGCACTCAGGCAGACCACCTTGCGGTCTAAATGGCTACCATCGGCGTTGCCATTAACGAAATCTGCCAGGTTCTGTTCGAAAGCATTGACGTTGGGGCCCATCGGCACCACCCAATTCGTGTCAAAGGCTTCTTTGACGTATTGCTGTTCCATTCCGTCCTCGCTCATGTGAGCCAGACAGAGATAAATTGTCTTACGTTCTTCCATATTTTGTGGTTTGTTATGTATGTACAAGAAGCGAAAAAGTGCAGCAGATTGCACTTTCTCTGTTGAAATCCACAGAAAATACAGTCGGCTGCATTTTCCATGAGAGTGTTAACCTACTTTGCAGTGCAATGCCATTTAATCAACGAAGTAGGCTGCAAGATTATTTTTTTACTTCGACTGCTGATAGCTTCTCCAAGTGACCAGTTATTGGGGTAAAATGGTCAATCAGAGGGGTGAGAATGATTACTTGGAGGATAAAAATAATCACTTGAAAAACAAATCTGCACTCCTACTTACCTGCTCATCATGGTCTGCTGTCATAATAAGAGGGAAAGATGCTCAATCAACCGTGTTATCATGTGTTTCGTTTCATCTTCAAACTCTTGCTTATGCACATTCCTGCCATCGTCCAGCAGGCAAACGGTGGTCCAATCAAGAGTATGGGGCGCGATGAAGTCTTTGCGCGTATTGTCGCCAACATAGGTGAAATCATGACATTCGGGATAACGCTTCATGAAATACTCAAAGTTGGCTAATGCAGGCTTCCCGCTGCCGAATTCTTCTGAAATGATGATGTCCTCTTCCTCAATCCATCGTCTCAGCCCAAGAGCCTCAATCTTGTTTCTCTGCTGCACAGAACGTCCGTCTGTAATCAATCCGATGCGCACACCCTGATTCTTCAATTCATCCAATGTCTGAACGACATCCTCTGTCAGAGTGATATGTGGCCGATGATTGCGATAGAGAAACAAAAAGTCAGTTATGGGCAAGTTAAGCCCGAGAAAAGCATTAAGACGCTTGAAGGCATTGACCCCTTCCTGATAAGCTGCAAGCATCTCCATATACGCCTTATGCGCCAGCACTGCCATGGGGGCGCTGCTGCCATGGCAATGCTCAGCTGCGTAAGAGGCAATTTCCTGATAGGCCGACTTTAAGTAGTCTATCTCCTTATAGAGCGTGTCGTCCAAGTCAAAGCAACAAACTTTCATGTATAATTCTTTTCATAGAAAAGTTGTAATCTCCTTGCTTCATGTGCTATGTCATAATGTCCCTTTATTATCATATTCACAGCATCAATACTTCGTTAAAAAAATACCAATCGGCTAAGCGGCCTTAGGCTGATAGCC
>CALZJF010000053.1 GCA_945787885.1 uncultured Bacteroidales bacterium
AATTTCGCTAATTACCATATTTTCAATGAATTATAATTCATCGAACTCACGTTAATTTATAGAACCTACCTGAAATGTTCTATGATGAACGCAAAAGGGTTCGGGAGCGGTACAAGGAATACGATGAAACCTACCTCGGACACTATGTGCAATATATCTTCTGGTTCTTCTGCGTCATTGGTATCGTCATTTTCGGCTTGACTATCTTCCTGCTACTCGATAGCCATTACCACTGGTCGAAGTAATCTAATGTTCTCAATATGGCTTGTGGGATTCATTTTGGGAACAACAAACCCACTGATAATCGGCATTTCTGCTGAAAATCAGTGGGTCTTATTTGTTTTGTTGTTAATCTTGATAAGATGTTTTGATACTATGCAGCTTTAACGGCTTTCAAAGTTTCAGTACACTTTTGGCGAGCCTCATTAATATCAGTTGTATTGATTGTGTTAATTTGATCTCCTCCAACTGTCTTTTTTACGAGCTTTACCTTACACATGTGATATAGAAGACCTACAAGCATTACAACATTGTTAATTGTTGTCTTATCTGCTTCACGGAGTTTTCTCCAATCTACTGCACCATCTGCTTCCTTATTAGAATCGACTATGTATCTCATGACTCTAAACTGGTCATTATAGACATTATTTGCCGAGTTCAAGTCATTATAGTAGTTCTTTGCAGCAACGTTGAGTTCTTCAAGATACTTGCATATCTTATTGATAACTTTTTCGTTTTCCAACATCTGACTATACGCTTTGTCTGCTTTGCCAGAAATACTTGAACCAACCATACTAAAGATGACACCACCAACGAGTAAACCGACACCAAGAGTTGCACCACCAAGAACAGCACTACCGAGAGCCATACCGCCACCACCTGCGGCAATAGAACCGCCACCGAGAGCAGCAAGTGTTGCATTTGTAGCAGCAACTCCTGTCAACGATGAAATAGCTGTTCCAGTAGATGCTGTACCAAGAGCCATAACTGCGGCAGTTGTCGCACCAGAAGCTGCAAATCCGCCTGCTGTTCCCAATGCAGCACCACCTAATCCTCCGACCAAGATACCTGCTCCAACAGATGCTTGCTCTAATTCCTTAGGGTCAAATTTTGGAATGTCAACATTTCCAATCTTGATTTCTGCAAAAGAAGGACGGTTCTTGATTTTTTCGACAACATCTGCAAATTGCTTGAACGATGAAAGGATATTCATTTCAAGAGTACCCAATTCGTCCATGCTTTTACAGGCTTTTTTATCTATAGTCTTGTGACGTTTTCGGTTTTCTTCGTCACGTTTTTTGGCTTTGTTCAATGTGTCATTAGCATCAGCCATATCGATAGCTCCCTTGACACCTGCGCCAACTCCAGTAAGTGCAGCAACACCTGCAGCAATACCTAAAATCAATGGTAATGGCATAATTGATTATTTTTTAGATTTTAACAATTTACATATTTTGTAATTCTCTGAATAATAGTCTTCTTCGGACATATAATTCTTAAATATCTTTGAATATGCTTCATCAACACGACATAACAGTGGACGATTTTCATATATAGAACAAAGATTGTTCAATAAATACTTGCAAGTGCCGTCCCCCCTGTCGAGATCTGCATAGATGGGGTTTCCTGCAAGCGATTTACAGCATAGCCCACATTTATCACACTTAAACATTAGCTAAATCCCCATGAACCTTCTCTATCAGCCCAGAAATCATCTTCACTATTATAAGGTAAAGCTTTCCATGAAAGCTCCAGACCGAGTTGAGTGTATATATTAAGCAAACACTTGTTTAGAGCATCTGGGCTCAGATCAGTTGAGAGTGATTTAACAGCAGTATGTATTGTTTCGATTTCCTTCTTGAAGGTTTCTAAATCAATACTGAATAAATCCGCACTGTACTTTTCCAACAAGATGGCTTGCTCTCGATAATACATAACAACCTTATCAACTGAAGGAATCCTATTTAGAATTGAAACTATCCAGTTGATTGCTTTGTTGTTGTCAAGCATATACAAAAGTGAACAGCTCATTATGCCAGTTACCAAAGTACCACAAAAAGTTTGAACAATAGTTCCAACTACAGGTATTGTACCGACAGCTGTTTTCGCTATAAGTTCAGACACCATTGTTCCTGCTACAACACTGGCACCTGTTGCAAGAATCTTAGCCGCAGCACGTATCCTTTCGCCAGGGGGGAGACAGTCTGGATTAAACAAAAGAATTTTGGTTGCAGACACAAGGGAAGACCATGACTGTCTAAGTATTCTGACAAGGCTTTTCGCCGTAGTGAAGAAAATGTTACACAAAGTCGTAGTCAGTGAAGATAGCACACCAGCAATGGCACCATCAAGAAATCTTTCCATTAATTCTTTGTACTTTGACTTGGCATTGAGAAGTCCTTGCTTTACTCCATCTCCTATGCTACGGAACAAAGACTCGCCTGTGCTTTTTCCTGCTTTGATGGCATCTTTAACCGCGAACCAGATTTCACTGAATACTAATCCAAGCACCTGACGTACGCCCATCTTGAAACCTGTTTTTGCAGCGGCAAAAGTTGTTTCTCTAAAAAATGCCTTACTTGTATAATATGCTCTATTTATCTTTGCATCATAAGCCTTTTTGGCTTTTTCATAATGAGCCAACAAGTTTTGTTTAGTCTCAGGATCTAAATCAGGGTGTTCATTTACATAAGCCTTGATGTCAACCATTTCCATTGGTGCATCACAGCCATGTTCTCTACGGTATTGCTCGTTTTTCCCTTTTGCCCATGCGCCCATTGATGCATTGAGACTTTTGTTTGTCCATGCAAAATTGACGGGATCATCAGCAAGTGATTCACCTGATAGACCAGACAAAACTCGACCTCTATCATCATGAATCGATTTACATTCAATGATATGGTCTAATTCTGCTTTCCTATCTGGACTTATAGCATTGGTATGTCCGTAAAAACCGATTTTACCAGACTGATATTGATCATCAATATCTTTATAAGTTTCTTGCCAAGTTTTTCTGGCTTCGTGTTTAGTGCGCTGAAAGTTACCTCCTGCGTGATAACTTCGTGCATCATAATCAGGACGATTATTGTATGCGGATTCATTTGATGAGTTCTTGTAACCCATCAACTCGTCTTGACCAATCTTTCGTACATTATGAATAGTATCTACGTCACCTCCATGTTGATCTATAATTAAAAAATCAAGACCAAATGAGGTGATTAGACTATCTATTATCACCTTTTCATATTGTTGAAATATACTTGAATAAGCATTACGCTCATCAAGTATTGCAGTTGTGGCAACACCACTAACAAAATTCTTATTTGAATTCATATATTTATTTGTAATTCATTTCGATTCCTGCGAGTACTGAATTGAAATCGTCTTGTTCTAAGCCCATAAAGAACGTTGAACTAAAACCAGTATCAAGTACATTCATATAGTTTTCAAAGGAGTAAAACATAGGTGTACCAAAACCATCTTGCAAGTTCTTTCTGATGCTATCCGTCTTGCAGATTAAACACATATATTGGAAGTCCTTGTCTATCTGACGGATACATTCCGACTCTATGGTCTGAGCAATCGTTTGACCGTAGATTTTGGAGTCAAAGGTCAATTTGACAGGGTCAATGATGTTCTTGTTGAATTCCTCCAGATAGGTCCTATGAATTAGCTTGTGATGTCTTCGCGACTATCGTGCCGTAGGTCTTGAGTTTCATAAGGGAGCGTAGCGGGCTACGTGACTAAATGAAAATCAAAAAGATACGGTGCGAGAGGCGTGAAGACACCACAAGCTAATTTACAGAACCCACATTCGGTTTTTTGATGCGTCCGTCAGAACCGCACGTACATCTGCGCCCAGAGCTGGCTGTAGCGGTCTTCGTTCGCGGGCACGATGTCGTCCACCGTATCAACGAGGTTATACTGCGCCTGGAAGAAGAGGTTTTTGGTGAACTTGAAGTTCAGCGCAGCCGAGTAGATGGTGTTTCTACGCTCCGAATTGGCATATTCGCGGTAGAGGTCATACTTCAGATACGCCTTCAGCCAAGGTGCGCAGGGAATGCCGAGGGTGGCATAGAAGGCATCTGCCTTATCACCGTGGGCAGCACCCCCAGCGGTGAGCACATAGCAGTTGCGCGTGCTGTTCCAGGCGTAGTCGTCCATCTTGTAGCCCCAGCTGCGGGCATATTCCGCACGGAAGGTCCAGTCCGACTCATATTTCACGCCTGCTGCCAGACGATTGCGGTCGACGGTGCGGATGGCAGTCTTCGTGTCGCCGGCTTCAGTGGCCAGCTTCACCTTCTCCTTGTATCCCACGGTGCCTTTCCAGCCGAAGATGCCGAAGGTGAGATTCCTGACGGGGCTGAACTGCAACGTTCCGATGATGTCTTTCTTCTTATCCACATCCCAGGTGTTGATGCCCTGGCCGTTGTAGAATGCCAGCTGATAGTGCAGGAAGGTGTGGCCATCGCGGCGGCTGGGGAAGAGGTCGCCCTGGAACTGGATGCCGAGGTCGCGGCCGCCGTTCGTGCTCTTCTCATACTTCGTCGAGCCGTTCACGCGGTCGTCGAATCCTGCCAGTTTCTTGACGAGCTGCGAATAGTCGCCTACGCCGACATCGAAGGGGTTATAGGGATTTTCAAACGTGAAGGCGCGCTTGAACTGTCCTGCCTTGATGCTGAACTCCTTCCAGTGCGTCCACTCCAGAGTGGCATCCTTGATGTGGGGCGTTCCGTTCACTTCCAGCTGCAGGCGATATTTGAAATCGCGGAACACGGAACCGCTGACATACAGACGCACCAGACGGAGGTTGAAGCCATCTTGCGCAACGCTCTCTGCCTCACGGCTGTCCCAGGCATACTTGCCGATGATGTAGCCGCCGAAATTGACGGATGCCTTCGATTGCTTTGTCCATTCTTCCAGCCTTCTGCCGTCGGCAGGCTTTCCCTGCATGAGGGTCTGGGAGTCTGAGAGGTTGCTGCTGCCAAATTCTCCGTCGGTGGCGGTGTAGATGGGGGCAGGAGTGGTGGGGACTACGGTGGCCTCGGGGGCTTCTTCCGTAGGATTGACGATGGCATGGTCTGTCTGCGCAAGGGCTGCTGCGGGGAGCGCGGCCAATGCCAGCGTAGAGATAATAGAAGTGTATTTCATGATGTAAAAATTGCGGCGCAAAAGTACAAAATAAACCTCAAAAACGTCTTATAGAGTGTAAGTTTTCGTCCGTTCGCTCCTCCAAAACACCCGAAAATAATCACTTTAATACTACAAAGCCGCAGCAAACAGCGTTTTCTTCGTAATTTTGCCCACAGATATGAAAAGATTCCTCACCCAAATAGCCCTCATGGTGGCGACTGCCTTCCCTGCCGCCACATCTGCCCAGACGCAGACCGACTCGATTCCTGCCGACAGCATCGCCACGCTGCTGGCAGAGATTGAAGACGACATGGCGAAAGCCGAACAGCCAGCCAAAAAGCATTTCGGACAACGCTTTGCCGACTATTTCCGTCAGGGCAACAAGCCCAACGGGAAGAAGTTCAACTATCGCCTCATCCTCGGCCCTCACTACAGCTCTACCGAGGGCTTCGGCATCGGCATCTGCGGCACGGGCATCTACTCCTGGGACCGTCAGGACAAAGACCTCCCCTTGTCGAACATCATCACCTTCGGCGACATCACGACGAAGGGGCTGGTGCGCGTGGGCATTCGCGGCACGAACTTCCTCCCCAAGAAGCGTTTCAAGTGGGAATACGTGATCGACGGTTGCACCTTCCCCACTGAATTTTACGGCATGGGCTTTGCCAACGGCGACATAGATGCGCTCAAGACCGACTTCCGGCGCAACCGCTTCATCTTTGAAAATTTCTTCCTCGTGCGCCTGCGCGACAATCTCTTCATCGGGCCCCACATCCTCTACACTTGGCTGGGAGCTGCCAACCCTGAGCTCCCGCTGAAGGAGACTGCCGACGCCGAGGCGGGCGCTGGCAACATTCAGCTGCCCATCGTCAACAGGCAGGAGGAATATAGGCAGGAAGACGGCTCGATGGCGCAGAAGGACGTGGCATACTACGACACCTTCAACGGCCAGAAGCGGAAGACGAACGCCCTGAGCGTGGGAGCAACGCTGACCTACGACTCGCGCGACTTCACCCTGAACGCCCACAAAGGAATGTTCCTTCAGGCTGACCAGACCATCACGCCCGCCTGGCTCTCCAACATGGGGCTCTACGCCACCACGGAGGTCACCTTCGACATCTATCGGAAAGTCTGGAAGGGCTGCATCCTGGCCTACGACCTCCACGGCAAGTTCACTTGGGGCGATGAGCCTTACTGGAACTTCATGAGCGAACTGGGCAACGCCAAGCGTATGCGCGGATACTACGAGGGGCGCTATCGCGACCGCCACCTCGTCGAGACGCAGCTGGAGCTCCGACAGCAGATTTGGCGACGCTGGGGCATGGTCGTCTGGGGCGGATGCGGCGAGGTGTTCGACAAGAAGTTCACCAAACACCAACTCTTGCCTACCGCCGGTCTGGGCGTCAGATGGGAATTTCTCAAGAACGTCAACATCCGTTTGGACTACGGCGTGACGAAGGTGAGCGGAAAATGGGGCGGCGGCGTGCTCTTCTCCATGAACGAGGCATTCTGACCCGGCTCCACTCCTCCTGACCACGCACACACAAAACACACTTGCACCGACCAGAACTACTATATCAACATCATGAAAGAAAAAACAATCACCGCACTGCTCTTCCTGTCTGCCGTCACAGCGCAAGCCATCCCCTACTCTCCCGCTGTCCTGGCAGAAGCC
Organism: uncultured Bacteroidales bacterium; assembly: GCA_945787885.1. Classification (GTDB taxonomy): domain Bacteria; phylum Bacteroidota; class Bacteroidia; order Bacteroidales; family Bacteroidaceae; genus Alloprevotella. The sequence goes on from CALZJF010000053.1 coordinate 6,809, forward strand.
GGCATGGAGTATTGCACCCCGCAAATCAGCAGCATCGACGAAACGATGCAGACGGAAGCCACCGAGGGCGATGAACTTTTGCCCTTCGGCAACCTCGACCAGTGGTATGTGCGCAAAATCAAGGAGAGCGCACTCATGGGCGGAAAGACGAAGACGCTCTATGAAATTGCGCCCAACGGTTCGACCACTCAGGCGCAGCCTTACAAAAACCTCGGCGGAAGCCCTTGGGCCACCTCCAACGTGCTGGCAAAGCCGGCGGGCATCGTCAAGACGAACACCTCCGTCTATCGCGAAGAGCGTCCCGGCCACGGCTATTGCGCCAAACTCTATACGCACCTCGAAGGCTGCAAGGTGCTCGGCATGGTAAACATTGAGGTGATGGCGGCGGGAAGCATCTTCCTCGGCGAACTCGTAGAGCCCGTCAACAATGCCAAGAATCCGTATGGCAAGATGAGCTTCGGCATGAAATTCTCCAAACGTCCCAAAGCCATCAAGTTTGACTATAAGACGCACATCGTCGGTACGCCGAACCGAATCAAGAAGGGCCTTGGCGACCGCACCACCGTCAAGGGCATGGATTTGGCTGAATGCGTGGTGTTCCTGCAAAAGCGCTGGGAAGACGAGAAGGGAAACCTCTTTGCCTCGCGCGTGGGAACCATGGTGAAACGCTTCAGCAAGACTACGCCCGACTGGGTGAACAATGCCTCGTTCAGCATCAACTACGGCGACATCACTCACGAAAGCTACTACAACAGCGCCATGGCTCTCAACAGCACGCGCTACGCCAAGAATTCGAAGGGCAAGCTCGTGCCCGTGCAGGAAGTGAAATGGGAGGGCAATGCCACTCCCACGCACATCATCCTGCAGTTCACCTCCAGTCATGGCGGTGCCTACATCGGCACTGAGGGCAACACGCTTTGGGTGGACAACGTCCGCCTGACGTACTGACATTCTTGTTCTTACCTGCCTGCTGCACCACTGAAGACGGCTTCCCCCGCCGCTTTCAGTGGTGCAGATTTTTTGTGCGTTATTGACACATTGCGAAAATCATCGCCAGAAGCTCCATTCCCGCCCTTTCACCGCCCCCGAAAATCCCACGTTTGGGCGGCCAAAAGCCTGCCGCCGGGGTGAAAATGCTGGGCTTCGAGCCCCATCCACAGAGCATTCGCCTCCGCATTGGCCATTTTCACCCCTCATTGTGACCATTTTCACCCCTCAAAATGACGACATTTCCCCCTCGAAGCAATCACATGGAGACGAAAAACACCATCGTTATTTTGGGGGCTGCCATTCCTATGGCTGGTACGTCATGGCGGATATTCCCCGATGCCGTCAGGTATCGGATGCGGCCAATGCCGTAAGCGTCAGACAATGGGGATGAACCATTAACATGGAATGCTGCAAGCAACGGGGATGCCATGGGCATCAGATATTGGTAGCCTGCCATTCCTATGGCTGGTACTTAACAACAAAAAAACGTATTTTATTGATTTTTAAGCGTTGGTTGTACGAAAAAAATTTTGACAAAATAGCATGTTTTCGTAATTTTGCCACGCAAAATGAATTGGTAAGTTCGAGAAATCAGCTTGCAAAGACTATTTTCAGATTTCAGAGCCTGCCACAAACCTTAACCTATCTTACACCATGGATATAGCAAGCGAAAAGCCCTATGTTATCGGTCTTGACATGGGCGGAACGAACTCTGTGTTCGGAATCGTTGACCAGCGCGGCACTATCGTAGCGCAGACGGCAATTAAGACAAAGGGTTATCCCGACGTGAACGACTATGTGGCTGCTGCCGTAGAGGCGCTGCAGCCCGCACTGGACGTCGTAGGAGGCATTGAGAAGATACGCGGCATGGGTATCGGCGCCCCCAACGGAAACTACTACAACGGCACCATCGAATATGCAGCCAACCTGGAATGGGAAGGCATCGTGCCCATCGGCGAACTCTTTGAAAAGGCACTCGGAGTGCCCTGCAGAGTGACGAACGACGCTAATGCCGCCGCCATGGGAGAAATGGCATACGGCGTGGCCAAGGGTATGAAAAACTGGATCATGATTACCCTCGGAACGGGCGTAGGAAGCGGTATCGTCGTTGACGGCAAAATCGTCTATGGCTCTGACGGCTTCGCCGGCGAGCTGGGCCACTTCATGGTAGAACGCGACGGACGTCCCTGCGGATGCGGACGCAAAGGTTGCCTCGAAACCTACTGCTCGGCCACGGGCGTGGCACGCACGGCGCGCGAACTCCTCTCCAAGAGCAATACGCCCAGCCCCCTGCGCGACCTCGACCCTGAAAAGATTACGAGCTACGACGTGTTCCTCGCTGCCGAGAAGGGCGACGAACTGGCTCTGGAAATCTTCAACTTCACGGGCGAGCTGCTCGGACGCAGCTGTGCGAACTTTGCCACCTTCAACAGCCCGGAGGCTTTCGTCTTCTTCGGCGGACTCTGCAAGGCGGGACACTACATCATGGACCCCATCAAGAAGGCATACAACGACAATATCCTCAACATCTTCAAGGGCAAGGCGCAGATTCTCGTCAGCTCGCTGAAGGGTAGCGAAGCTGCCGTGCTCGGTGCTTCTGCCATCGGTTGGGAATAATTCTGCATCCTCATTCATTCTGAAACCTCTGCGGGTGTGTCAGCGGCCATCATGGTCCTGACACACCCGCAGCTGCATGGAAATCCGCCAAGAAAAGGGGAAATAGGGCGGTTTCGTGCAATTTTTGCACAGACGGACGCTCGGCTATCAACAGAAATCACTATATTTGCCGCAAATTAGGGCCACGCATCGCCCTGCTTCCCTATCACGAACGAAGGCTGCCGCCCGCAGGAAAAAGGCAGGGGGCATCAGGTCTTCACGAAACACTCATATATTTATATATACACAAGAATCATGTACACCGTAGATCAACTGAACGAGCAACTCATCGCGCTCGCATTCTCTGAAGATATTGGCGATGGCGACCACACCACGCTCTGCTGTATTCCTGACGACGCCATGGGCCAAAGCCGGCTGCTGATAAAAGAAGAAGGCATACTGGCAGGAGTGAGAGTGGCGCGCGAGGTGTTCAGAAAGTTTGACCCTGAGATGACGATGGAGGTCTTCATCGAAGATGGCGCACACGTGAAGCCCGGCGATGTGGCGTTCATCGTCAGCGGAAAGGTGCGCAGCCTGCTGCAGACGGAGCGACTGATGCTCAACATCATGCAGCGCATGAGCGGCATTGCAACCATGACGCACCGCTATCAGCAGGCACTCATTGATGCCGGCACAAAGACGCGGGTGCTCGACACCCGCAAGACGACGCCGGGAATGCGCATGCTCGAGAAAGAAGCCGTGAAGATTGGCGGAGGAATGAACCACCGCATCGGACTCTTCGACATGATTCTGCTGAAAGACAACCATGTGGATTTCTGCGGAGGCATTCACAACGCCATCAGCCGCGCCAAGCAGTATTGCAAGGAGAAGGGCAAGGACCTGAAAATCGAAATCGAGGTGAGAAACTTCGATGAGCTGGAGCAGGCTCTTGCAGAACAGCCGGACCGCATCATGTTTGACAACTTCACGCCTGCCGACACACGCCGCGCCGTAGAAATCGTGGCGGGACGCTGCGAAACGGAATCGAGCGGAGGCATCACCTTCGACACGATGATTCCCTATGCGCAGGCTGGCGTAGATTTCATCTCATTCGGCGCGCTGACCCACTCTGTAAAGGGCCTTGACATGTCGTTCAAGGCGGTATAAGCCCTCCTCTCCCTACTCCAAGAACTATATTATGAAAAGAATACTTCTATGTCTGGCAGCCATTGTCGCCATCAGCGCATCGGCCTGCACCAACTTCCTCGTCGGCAAAAAGGCTTCAAAGACGGGAGCCACCTTCATATCCTACAACATGGACAGCTACGGCATGTACGGCAAGCTCCTCTATTATCCTGCCGCAAAGCATGCGCCCGGCGAGGTGAGACGTATCGTCGATGGAGACACGAACCACTATCTGCGCGATATTCCTGAGGCTTCGGAGACCTACGCCGTGATGGGACTGATGAATGAATATCAGCTGTCAATCATGGAGACCACCTTCGGCGGACGCCCTGAGCTGACGGCGAAGAACCCTGAGGGCGGCATAGACTATCCCTCACTCATGGCTCTCGGACTGCAGCGCGCCAAGACGGCACGCGAGGCCATCGGCGTCATGACGGACCTCGTAGAAAAATATGGCTACAGCGGCAGCGGCGAAAGTTTCAGCGTGGCCGACCCGAACGAGATTTGGATTCTCGAAATGATTGGCAAAGGCGATGAGAAGAAGGGAGCTGTATGGGTGGCCGTACGCATCCCTGACGACTGCATCGCTGCACATGCCAACCAGAGTCGCATACACACCTTCGACATGAAGGACAAGGAGAACGTGATGTATGCGAAAGACGTCGTGAAGTTTGCCCGCGAGAAGGGATACTTCAACGGCAAGGACAGCGAATTTTCTTTCTGCGATGCCTATAGCCCTGCCGACTTCGGCAGCCAGCGCTTCTGCGATGCCCGCGTTTGGAGCTTCTTCAACCGTTTCGTGGATGGCATGGACCGCTATCTGAACTTCGTAGATGGCAAGCACATTGGCTCTTCGGAGGTGATGCCGCTCTATTTCAAGCCCAACCGCCTGCTCGACCTCAGCGATGTCATTGAGGCAAATCAGGACCACTACGAGGGGACTCCCTTCGACTTCCGCGGCGATGTGAACAGCGGTGTCTATGAGAGCGCCTATCTGCCCAGCCCGCTGACCTATGAATATGAGGGCAAGCAGTATTTCAACGAGCGCCCCATCTCGACGCAGCAGAGCGCCTGCACCTTCGTCGCGCAGATGCGCGGATGGCTGCCCAACGCCATTGGCGGTGTATTGTGGTTCGGAAACGACGAGCCGAACATGGTGGCTTACACACCGATGTACTGCTGCGCCAACCAGGTGCCGGAATGCTATGCAGAAGAGACGGCCGACGACCACACCTTCTCCTGGAACTCCGCTTTCTGGGTGTGCAACTGGGTGGCCAACATGACCTATCCTCGCTATGCACAACTCTTCCCCGCCGTGAAGGCCGTCAGAGACGAACTCCAGCAGCAATACCTCAACGAGCAACCCGCCATTGACGCGCGGGCTGAGGAACTGCTCAAGCAGAACTTCACGGAATGCCAGAAATACCTGACGCGCTACAGCGTGAACACCGCACAGCAGATGCTCAAACGCTGGAAGGAACTGGGAGAATATCTCATCGTGAAATTCAACGACCAGGTTGTAAAGAAAGAAAAGGACGGCAAGTACGAACTGACCGAGGACGGCATCTGTGTTCCGCCCACACGTCCTGGATTCCCCGAACAGTATCGTGCCACTATCGTCAAGAACACTGGCAGCAAATACGAATATCCTGAGAAGAAATAAACAATCTGCAGGCACTGCGGCTTGAGGAGGAGGCGCATTCATCCCTCCCTCATCCCCCCCCCTTGGCAGACACCTATCATCACACACTTCAGGCGGCATAAAACTCTCATTGGGATTATGCCGCCTGTCTGCATTCTTTTTTGCCCACCAAACATCTTACACACACATGGCTGAAATTGACCTGACGAACATCTTAGACCGTCGGCTCATAGCTGACTTTGGTCTTGACGCAAACGAGGTGGTACGCGCCACGCTCGCTTTGGCAGAAGAGGAAATCGGGCTGAAGGATTGGCGTCCTTCAGCTGACGACATCGTGGCATTCCAGCGGGTACACAACCTGGAAAGCCTGAACGAGGAGACCATGAAGACGGACAACTTCAGGAATCTGCTCGTCGGCCAGGCTGCGGATATGCGCGTCATCCTGATTCTTATCGCCATGAATGTCGTGCTGATGCGCGAGGTGAAAGACACGCCTGCTGCCGAACAGCAGCAACACCTTTCCGTCATGGCGGCCAACATCTATGCCCCGCTGGCACACAAACTCGGACTCTACAAGCTGAAGTCAGAACTCGAAGACCTCTCGCTCAAATATCTGGAGCACGATGCCTATTATATGATTAAGGAGAATCTCAATGCTACAAAGAAAAGCAGAGATGCCTACATCGAACGGTTCATCGCGCCAATACGCGAGAAACTCGATGCCGCCGGACTGAAATACCACATGAAGGGGCGCACGAAGAGCATACACTCCATCTGGCAGAAGATGAAGAAGCAGCATTGCGGCTTTAACGGCGTGTTCGACCTCTTTGCCATTCGCATCATTCTCGAATCGAAGCCGAAGAAGGAAGCCGGAGATTGCTGGAGAGTGTTCTCGCTCATCACCAATATGTATGAGTCAAACCTGGATAGACTGCGCGACTGGGTGACCGTGCCGAAGAGCAATGGCTACGAAAGTCTGCATATCACCGTGCTCGGACCTGAGGAGAAATGGGTGGAGGTGCAGATCAGGACGGAGAGAATGGACGAAGTGGCGGAACACGGACTTGCTGCCCACTGGCGCTACAAGGGCGTAAAAAGCAGTGAGGGAGGCGTGGACAACTGGCTGGCGGGCATTCGAGCGGCACTGGAGGCTGGCGAAGACCCACATCTGACGCAGGAAGCTCTGCAGGAAACGGCTATCTATGTGTTCACGCCGAAAGGCGACCTCTATAAATTGCCTGCGGGCGCTACCCTGCTCGACTTTGCCTACTCCATTCACACGGGCGTAGGAAACAAATGTGTGGGAGGAATCGTCAACGGAAGGAATGTGCCCATACGCTATGTCCTCAAAAACGGACAAAAGGTGGAGATTCTCACATCGTCGAAGCAACAGCCCAGCCCCGACTGGGTGAACATCGTTGTTTCAAGCCATGCCAGAAGCAAGATTCGCCAAAGTATCAAGGAACTGCAGAGCCGAGATGCTGCCATGGGACGCGAAATACTGGAGCGGAAACTGAAGAACCGAAAGCTCGACTGGGACGAAACCGTACTCAATATTCTCATCAAGAAGAAAGGATATAAGGAGGCGGCAGACTTCTATCGGGATATCGTGGAAGAAAAGGTGGAGGTGAACGACCTGCTCGACACTTACGTGGAACTTCAGAAACATGAACTGGGACAAGGCGAACGCGCGGCGGCCCGCTCGGCAGAACTCTTCTCGATGGACAGCAAGGTGGCACAGAGCGCGGTGCCGCGTGAGGCTTCAGACGATGTGCTCGTCATCGACAAAAACCTGAAAGGCCTGGAGTTCTGCATGGCTCCCTGCTGCTCGCCCGTCTATGGCGATGAGGTGTTTGGATTCGTCACCTCTTCGGGCGGCATCAAGATTCACCGCACCAGTTGCCCCAATGCGCCGCAGATGATGGAGCGATACCCCTACCGCTTGGTGCGCGCACGCTGGGCTGGAAAGGGCGGACGCACTTATCCCGCGCTCATCTACGTCATCGGACAGGACGACTTGGGCATCGTCAACAATCTGACGTCCATCATCTCGAAAGAGCAGAAAGTGATGCTCCGCAACATCAGCATCGAAAGTCGCGACGGACTCTTCTACGGCGAACTGACCGTAATGATTGAAGACACGTCGGCGCTTGATGTGCTCATCAGAAAACTTCGCGACGTGAAAGGCGTTAAAGCCGTCAGCCGATAAACGCTCCTACTCATATATATATATATTATTTAGGCTTCTTTCGACACCTCGCCGTTGGCAACAGACCACGGCAAGGTGTCGAATTTTGCATTCGGAAACAGCAAAAAACAGGCGTACAAGGGCATTTTGTGCAAAATCACGCCACCTTACAAAGCCGATTTCGGCAAATTAAGCAAGTTGAGATTAAAAAACAAGGCAAACATTTGTAAAATTCCGCGGAAATCTATAATTTTGCGCAACACGAACAACATTAACTCAAAACATACCTTTTTATGTCAGACATTAAAAGAGTCTATACCTTCGGAAACGGTCAGGCCGAAGGTAATGCTACCATGCGTGAGGCACTTGGTGGAAAAGGCGCCAACCTTGCCGAGATGAACCACATCGGAGTGCCTGTTCCTCCGGGTTTTACCATTACGACGGACACCTGCAATGAGTATTACAAGGTAGGACAGGAGAAGATTATCGAACTCCTTTCTGAAGATGTTGACGCTGCCGTTGCACACACTGAGCAACTCATGAATTGCAAGTTCGGCGACCCGAAGAACCCGCTCCTCGTCAGCGTTCGTTCTGGCGCTCGCGCTTCAATGCCTGGTATGATGGACACCATCCTCAACCTCGGTCTCAACGATGAGGTGGCAGCAGGAATGGTGGAAAAGACTGGCAATCCCCACTTCGTTTATGATAGCTACCGCCGCTTCGTGCAAATGTACGGCGATGTAGTGCTCGGCATGAAGCCCGTAAACAAGGAGGATATTGACCCCTTCGAGGCTATCATCGAAAAGGTGAAGGAGGAGCAGGGCGTTGTCCTCGACAAGGACCTCTCTGTAGAATCACTCAAACGCCTCGTTGAACTCTTCAAGGCTGCCATCAAGGAGCAGACCGGCAGTGACTTCCCCAATGATCCAAAAGAACAGCTCTGGGGTGCTATCTGCGCCGTATTCCGCAGCTGGATGAACGAACGTGCCATCCTCTACCGCAAGATGGAGGGAATTCCTGACGAGTGGGGCACCGCTGTCAGCGTAATGGCAATGGTATTCGGAAACATGGGCGAAACCTCTGCAACGGGTGTTTGCTTCAGCCGCGATGCTGGAAATGGAGAAAACCTCTTCAACGGCGAGTACCTCATCAACGCTCAGGGTGAAGACGTCGTTGCCGGCATCCGCACTCCTCAGCAGATTACCAAGATTGGCAGCCAGCGCTGGGCTGAGCGTGCCGGAATTTCTGAGGAAGAGCGCGTAGCCAAGTATCCTTCGATGGAAGAGGCTATGCCTGAACTCTACAAGGAACTCGATGCACTGCAGGATAAGCTCGAAAAGCACTACCACGACATGCAGGATATGGAGTTCACCGTACAGGAAGGCAAACTCTGGTTCCTCCAGACGCGTAACGGCAAGCGTACGGGTACGGCCATGGTGAAGATTGCCATGGACCTCCTCCACGAAGGCCTCATCGATGAAAAGACTGCACTGCTCCGCTGCGAGCCCAACAAGCTCGACGAGCTCCTCCACCCCGTCTTTGACAAGGCTGCCCTCAAGGCTGCCAAGGTCATCACACAGGGTCTGCCCGCTTCTCCGGGTGCTGCCTGCGGACAAATCGTCTTCCACGCTGACGATGCAGAAGCATGGCATAAGCAAGGTCACAAGGTCATCATGGTCCGCATCGAAACTTCACCCGAAGACCTCGCTGGTATGTCGGCCGCTGAGGGTATCCTCACCGCACGCGGCGGTATGACCTCGCACGCTGCCGTTGTAGCTCGCGGTATGGGTAAGTGCTGCGTCAGCGGTGCTGGAGAAATCGTCGTTGACTATAAGTCGAAGACCGTAGAAATCGGCGGAGTGGTTTACAAGGAGGGCGACTATATCTCCCTCAACGGTACTACCGGACAGGTTTATGCCGGCGAGATCGCTACCAAGGAGGCTGAGGTTTCCGGCGACTTCAAGGAACTCATGGACCTCTGCGACAAATATACCAAGATGGAGGTGCGCACCAACGCTGATACTCCCCATGATGCACAGGTTGCACGCAACTTCGGCGCAAAGGGTATCGGTCTGACCCGTACGGAACACATGTTCTTCGAGGGCGAAAAGATTAAGGCCATGCGCGAGATGATTCTCTCTGACACCGTTGAGGGTCGTGAGAAGGCACTTGCCAAGCTCCTCCCCTTCCAGACGGAAGACTTCTACGGCATTCTCAAGGCCATGGATGGCTGCCACGTAAACATCCGTCTCCTCGATCCTCCTCTCCACGAGTTCGTGCCTGCTGACGACAACGTACAGGGCCAGAAGGATATGGCAGAGGAAATGGGCGTAAGCGTTGAGGAAATCCGTCGCCGCGTTCATTCTCTCCACGAGAACAACCCGATGCTCGGACACCGCGGCTGCCGCCTCGGTATCACCTTCCCCGAAATCACCGCCATGCAGACCCGTGCCATCCTCACCGCTGCATGCCGTCTGAAGAAGGAAGGCTATGATCCTCATCCCGAAATCATGGTGCCCCTCATCGGCATCCTCTATGAGCTCAAGCAGCAGAAGGAAATCATCAAGAAGGTAGCTGCCGAGGTATTCGCAGAACAGGGCGTGGAAATCGAGTTCGAAATCGGTACCATGATTGAAATTCCCCGTGCTGCCCTCACTGCTGACCGCATCGCCACCGAGGCTGAATACTTCTCCTTCGGTACGAACGACCTCACGCAGATGACCTTCGGCTACAGCC
>CALZJF010000054.1 GCA_945787885.1 uncultured Bacteroidales bacterium
TACTGGGCTTCGGACAGGGTTATCTGGCTCTTTTGAGCTTTACCGGACAGCAATAGTTATCTTTGTATGCAGAGTTCAATAAATCTTATACGTCAGCGTCAAGACGTTTAGCCATCTTATCGAGAGTTAGCAGTGCAGGCTGAACAACATTGCTGCACTATTGGCCAGCAGTACATGCCTGTTTGCGCTGCCAATCATCTGCTGGTTTTATCTTGTTCTGCAAGAACTGATTTTAGCCGAATTAACTAAGTTTTAATAGTTAATGAAGTCAGGCATTGAAGTCAGGCATTGAAGTCAGACATTGATGCAGATGAATCTTTATGCGATAGAAGATGCTTATTTGGCGTCAGCCACTCCGTGGGCGACCGCAGTGCGCAAGCTGCCGCCCGAGAGTCCCTCCCCCCTCCCTCACTCAAACAGATGATAAATGCCAATCAGGATGAAGAGGACGGCGACGAAAAGATTGAACCACCGCTGAAACGCCTGAAGGCGGCCTACGAAACGCCCCAGATTGTTCATGCTGTACGCCACCAGCCATGCCACGATGATGACGGGGATGGAAGTGGCGATGGCGAAGACCACGGGCAGGACATAGCCCCACGCAGCTTGCGCCGAGAGGGGAATGAGAATGCCGAAATAAATGGCGGCACTCGTGGGGCAGAATGAAAGGGCGAAGATGGCACCGAGGAGGAAAGCCCCCGTCAGCCCCCCGAAATGGAAGCGCCGCGCCTGACTTTCGCAGCTGTCCTGATGGCGGTGGGAATGATGGCCGAAGAGCATGAGCAGACCGATGCCTATCAGCACGGGAGCCAGCAGCCGTTCGCCCCATTCGCCCACGGTGTCCTGCAGATGCAGCAGGCTGACGCCACTGCGGAGCAGGGCTATCAGTATGGCGCCCAGCAGCGAATAAGCCACCGTGCGGCCAAGGGTGAAGAGGAGGCCCTGCCAGAATGCCCGTCGGCGTGAGGTGATGTCGCGGCTGATATAGCCTATCGCCGTCACGTTCGAGCAGAGCGGACAGGGCGAAATGCACGTCAGGAAGCCCAGCAGGAGGGCTGTCAGCAGTGGAGTCTGCGAACTGTGGAGTATGTGTTGGAGGATTTCTGTCATGATTCTTCGTTCGTTCTATGCCGGAGCCGTTGCAGCGTCAGCAGCGGCTCCGGCCGTTTTTATGTCACTATAGGCAGCGGCGAGGGGGGCTTAAGTAGGTGTTCAAAATTAGTTTATACTAAGATTTATTTATGCCACTTATGTTTGAATACTCTCTTTGTCGCATCTTTCAGCCTTGAAAACAGTCACATAGCCCGCTATGCTCCTTTATTTCAAGACTAAAATCTGCATCCAAATAGAGCATACAAACATAAAACTAATTTCGAACACCTACTTATTGCCAAATCTTCTTGCCCGCTCTGACGATGATGCCCTTCGTCTGCGGCGTGGCGTTTCGTCCGGCGAGGTCGTAGGAGCGCGGCGTGGGCTGCGCGTCAAGTTCTGCGGAGCGAATGCCGTCGGCATCGGAGGGGGCGGGCTGGAAGGCATCGAGGATGGCAGAGGGCCGCCCGTCGTGGAGGAAGGCGCACATGTTGTAATTGCCCCAGCCGATGGTCTGATAGACAGCAGGCTTCCACCAGTTGTACTGCTCGGGCTCCCAATAGAATATGCCGTTGATGAAGTTCGTCTGCCGGCATTGGCTGAAGAGGTCAGACATCACCTCCTTGCCCCCATCCACGTATTCGCAGTACACGCCCGTCTCCACAATCATGATGGGGAGGGCATAGGCATCGTAGAGCCGGCGGGCAAGGCCCATGAGCGCGGCGTTGCGTGCGAGGGCATCCGTCGTGGCCTGCCCTTCGCCCATCGCGTTCCACCCCATGGGGTAGTGGCTGAGCCCAATCATGTCGCATTTTCCGCCAGCCTGCCGGAAGGCGTCGAACCACCAGTTGAGGTCAGCCTCCCCCTGCTGCGTGTCGAGGTGCGATATGCAGCAGACATTCGGGAATACCGCCTTCGCCGCATCGTAGCCTGCATTGGAGAGCGTGGCAAAGTTGGCCCAGCTGCCCCCCTTCTGCGCGAGCGTGCAGCCCGTGGCCATGTTCTGCGCATCGCTCCAGTTGTGGGCGGCAGCGTTGTACTGCGAATAGAGCATACCGCTCCGCGTCTCGTTGCCCACTTGCACCCACCGCGGCTCCACGCCTGCCGTCCTTAGGGCTGTCAGCACCTCGGTGGTGTGCTCCCTGACCAGCGAGGCCAGTTCGGTGAGGTTTTTCCCCGTCCACGCCGCGGGAATGCTTTGGCGTGAGGGGTCGGCGAAGAAGTCAGAGTAGTGGAAGTCGATGAGGACATCCATGCCCGCCCCGCGCGCAGCCACCGCCTTCGCCACCACATCGTCCGTGCCGCACCAGCCGCCAAGCGTCGGTTCGACCCACACGCGCAGGCGGATGGCATTCATGCCGCACGCGCGCATCAGAGCGTTGATGTCCGTCTCCTTGCCATCGGAGTCGTAGAATTTCTTGCCGTCGGCGAGCATTTCCGTGCTCCACGATATGTCGGCACCGCGTGCGAAACGCTGGGCAAGGCTGGGGAGAGCTGCCGCCTGAAGCAGCAGGGAGAATAAGAGAAGTCGGGAGAATTTCATAGAGAATAGGGAGGAAACAGGTTCGGGAAAACCATCCTTGATGCCCCTCCGATGGCGCTCTTCCCTCTCCGTCAGCGTATTTCATGGCAGTCTGGCCACTTTGAGGGGCGAAACTGACCATTTTTAGGGGCAGAACTGACCACTTTGAGGGGCGAAAGTGATGGTTTGGGCAGCAAGAATGCCGTAGCCGTGGGCGCGTTGCCTCGTGGCCTTCAGCATTTCTGCCGTGGCAGTGAGCTGACAGCCCGGAGGGAGCTGATGGATGGCTATGGATGAGAGGTGAAAACGCCTGGGTGAGAGGCGAGAACGTCTGGATGAGAGGTGAAAACGTCTGGGTGAGAGGCGATGATGCAGGGGGGAGCGGGCTTAATTGTCGCGGAAAGTGTCCATGATGACAGTCGGGCGCCCCGTCTCGTCGAAAGCCCCGAGGCGATATTGCGACGGGCGGCAGGCAGGCTCCCAGTAAAAGGCCCCGAGGCACAGCGGCCGGCCGTCGGCATCCTCCAGCAGTTGCGCCTCGCGGAGAATTTTCTTCAGGATGCGCGCCCCCTCGTCGGGGTTCAGGGCATCCATGCCCACCTCCACGAGCATAGAGGGCGTGCCAAACTTCTCGTTCAGCCGCACGATGTTCGACATACATTCATCCACGATGTCTTCTGCCACGCTGCGCTTGCCCTCATTGATGGCCCAATACGTGTAGAGCGACATGCCGATGATGTCCCATTTCGCCCCGCCGGCACGGAGAATGCCGAGATTCCATTCGAAGAGTTCGTGGTCGAAACCATCGTCGAGATGCACGATGACCTGTGCCTTCGGGCATACGCTCTTGACCGCCTCATAGCCCGCACGGAAGATTTCGGCATACGCCTTTGCGCCCGGCGTGAGCTGTTCGGGCGTGGGGATTCCCACCGAGCCTTGCACGCTGCGGCGCACGGTCTCCGAGGCATAGTGCGCCGTGGTCTTTCCCGGGCGGTCCATGCGCGCCACCGCCTCCGTGATGACGTTCAGCCCGTCGGCCCCAGGCAGCGGCCACCCCGTGGCAGGGTCTTCGCGCACGCTCCACAGCAGGCCGTACGTGGTCTCGTTGCCCACCTGCACCCACCGCGGCGTGATGCCATGCTGGCGGAGCAGCGTCAGCACCTCCTTCGTATGCCTGCCCACGGCAGCCTTCATCTCCTCAAGGCTCATGCCCTGCCATGCCAGCGGGATGGGCTGCTTGGCAGGGTCGCACCACCAGTCGCTGTAGTGGAAGTCAATCATGACATCCATGCCCAACGCCTTGGCGCGGCGGCATTTCTCCAGCACATCCTCCTGGTTGCACCATCGGCCGTGGCCCTTCGCCTCGGGGTCGAGCCAGACGCGGCAGCGAATGGCCTGGCAGCCATAGTCCTTCATCAGCGCCGTCATCTCCTTCGGCTGTCCGTCGGCATCGCCCACGGGCTTTCCCGTAGCCTCATATTCCGTGCTCCAGCCGATGTCGGCCCCCTTGACGAAGCCCGGCGCGCGGTGTCCGCCCACCGCCACCGTCGCACTGCCGCTTTTCAGCCCCTCGGCCGATGCCGTGAGCGTGACGCTCTGCGCCTGCTTGCCCGTCTTCAGCTTGCCCGCCTGAATGATGGCAGTGAGTTCGCCGTGGAAAGCGTGGTGCTGCGGCAGATGGAAGAGGTCAAGATTCGTGGCATCGCCGTTGGCAGCCGCGCGGAAAGTGCCGTTGCCCGTCACCTTGAAGCGTACCAATGGGGCGGCGTCAGGGCAGAGATTGCCATCCTTGTCCACGATGCGCACGCGGAGATAATAGAGGTCCGTGCCGTTGGGCTCAAGCCCCAGGCCCTCCTGCCCCGTCACTTCGATGTGGTGGGGCCGTCCGGCGGTGCGGAGCGTCTGCCGGAGGGTGTCGCCGTTGGGGTAGTAAGCCTTCACGCAAATCTCGCCCGGCTCGTACGTCACGTCCTTCCACATGAGGCGGTAGCGCTCGGTGACGTCGGCAGCCTCCTCGCGGCTCTTCTTGCGCTGTATGCCCTGGCTCCTGCCATTGACGAAGAGTTCGGCCTCTGCGGCATCGGTGTAGGCAAACACGGGCGTCACCTCGCCTTCGCGCCCCGGCCACGTCCAGTGCGGGAGGATGTGGAGCGTATGGTCGCGGCGGTTCCACTGCGAGCGGTAGAGATAGTAGCGGTCTTTCGGTATGGAAGCCAGGTCGATGATGCCGAAGAGCGAGGAGTGGCTGGGCCAGGCGTCGGTGTCGTAAGGCGAAGGCTCGCCCAAATAGTCGAAACCCGTCCAGACGAACTGTCCGATGCACCAGGGGTTGTCGTCGGCATTGGCAAAGTCAGCGTCAGGAATGTTGCTCCACCAGCAGCTTTCGAGGTCGTAGCCGGAGGATTGATGGTCGGCGTACATGGCCCCGGCGCGCTGTTCGGCAGGAAACTTGTACACGCCGCGGCTGCTGACGGTGGAAGCCGTCTCGCTGCCGAGGAGGAGTCCCTGAGGCAGCCGCTCGTAGCCCTCCGTGTAGCGGTGGGCGCGATAGTTGAAGCCGGGAATGTCGAATACGGCGGCAAACCCCTTGTCGAGCACATGGTCTATCTGGTCCATGCCGCTCGTCACGGGGCGTGTGGGGTCTTCGCGGTGGCAGATGTCGCGGAGCCACGATGCCACCTTGTAGCCATCGGCGTTGCCCTGCGTGGGGACTTCATTGCCCACGCTCCACATCACGACGCTTGGATTGTTGCGGTAATGGCGGAGCATATTCACCATGTCTGCCTCTGCCCACGTCATGCGGTCAGCCGCGCCCACGCGCTGCACCTCATCGGGGCAGGCAGGCCGCAGGGCAGGCACATGGCTGGGCTGGAAGAAGAACCGATGGTAGCCCCCCTTGCACTTCGCCGTCTCCCATTCATCGAAGGGTTCGAGCATCATCATGAAGCCCATTTCATCGCAGAGTTCCACGAGTTCGGGGGCGGGCATGTTGTGGCTCGTGCGGATGGCATCGCAACCCATGTCCTTCAGCATCCGCAACTGCTGGCGCAGCGCACTGACGTTGATGGCGGCGCCGAGCGGACCGAGGTCATGATGATTGCAGACACCCTGGAATTTCCGCAGTTCGCCGTTGAGGAAGAAGCCCACGTCTGCCACGAACTTCAGGCTGCGTATGCCGAAGCGCGTGGTGTAAGTGTCGTGCAGCCGCCCTGCGGCATACACTTTCGTCACGGCGCGATAGAGGGCGGGCGTTTCGGGCGACCAAAGGTGCGGCTGCATGACGGTGAAATGCTGCTCAAGAGGGAGCCCGTGGGCGGCAAAGCCCTTGTTTTCCTTCTGCGCCACTACGCGGCCCTCATCGTCGATGATTTCCGTGTAGAGCGTCAGCTCTTCCTCGGGGCTGCATCCTTCCACGTGCGTCCGGAGGTGAATGCTCGCCCGCTCCTTTGTGGCTTCGGGCGTCGTCAGCTGAGTGCCCCAGACGGGGACGTGTATGGCCTCCGTCTGCAGCAGATGGACGTTGCGGTAGAGTCCGGCACCGGAGTACCACCTCGATGACTGCTCCACATTCTCCAAGCGCACTGCCAGCGTGTTCTCGCGGCGGTCAGTGTGGAGCGCGTCCGTGATGTCGCAGTAGAATGAGTTGTAGCCATAGGGCCAGAAGATGACTTCCTGCCCATTCACGTACACCTGCGCCTGGCTCATGGCTCCGTCGAAAATCAGGGTGGTGCGGCGCGCAGAGCCTGGTGTGGCGGCATCTACGCTGAATGTGCGGCGATACCATCCTACGCCGACGTAGGGCAGTCCGCCCGTTCGGCCTGTGTGTACGGTGGCCTCCGTCTCGCCATTTTGCGTGACGGCCACGGTCTGGAGGTCGTTGTCGCGGCTGAAGGGGCCGAAGATAGCCCAGTCGTGGGGGATGCTCACGCGTTGCCAGCGCGAATCGTCATAGCCGGGAGCCTGAGCGCCAGCGGCATCGCCGAGGTGGAACGCCCAGCCTTCGGTCAGCGTGCTCTCTATGCGCTGCGCCTTGGCGGGGAGCAAGGCCGCCACGAAGAGGAGTGCGGAAAGAAAACGTCGGGAAAACATGAAGTGAAAAGATGGAAAAAGGGTGATAAGGATGGGAAATAAGGGTGAAATTAAGGAGGAATGATGGTGAATCGGCAGGTTGCGCAGCCCGATGTCGATGGGCCCTGAGCCGCCGCCGCTGCGCCGCTGCCGGAATTTCATGGAGGGAAAAGGCGGCAGGACGGCGGATAAAAGCGGGACGCAACCCGCAAAAGTGCGGCAAAATTAAAGAAAATAAGTGAAATAGTGGTCACTTTTTGCTGAAAAAGGCTAATTTTGCAAATCCGTGTTGCACACTCAGCCCGAAAGTGCGGGCGTTGAAATGAGCGGGCGCAGTGCGTTTGGAAGCGCGTTGGGCAGCATTTATACACCTATATATATAAATATTTATACACCTATATATAATATATGTCATACAATTGGAACTACACCTACGTGGGCGGAGTGCCCCGCGTCAAAATTGCTACGGGCAGCGACATTGCCCATCTGGCAGAGCTGGACGAAAAGATGTGGACGGTGCTCTCTTGCCCCGTCAAAGGTCTGGAGCTCGATGAGAAGACGCTTTCCTACATTGACACGAATCACGACGGACACGTACATGTCAGCGAAGTCGTCGCGACATCGAAATGGCTCGTCGCTGTGCTGAAGGATATGAATCTCCTCGTTCCGGGCACGGACGAGGTGCGCCTCGATGCGCTTGACGCCTCTACCGACGAGGGACGACAGCTGCTGGAGGCTGCCCGCAGACTCCTGACCGCCGCTGGCAAGGCGGATGCCGACCGCATTGCGCTGGCCGACAGCAGCGTCTGCTTGGAGCGCGCCAAGGCCGAAAAGCTGGCTGCGCTGAAGGCAGAGCGCGCGGCACTGGAAGCAGTGGAGGCCCCCTTCGGCGCACAGACGGAGGCAGTGGCAGCAGCCTATGCCGCGCTCGATGCCAAGGTGCGCGACTTCTTCCTGCGCGGACGTCTGGCACAATTCTCTGCCGAGAGCCGCGAGAAGCTCGATGTGCAGGCGGAGCAGATAGAAAGCATCAGCCGCGACAACCTCACGGAGCGCACGGCGGAAATAGCTGCCTGCCCCTTGGCGCGCATAGGCGAGGCGGGCGTTTTGCCCCTCGATGCCGTCGTCAATCCCGCTTGGACGGCACAGTGGGACGCCGTGAAGACGGCCTTCGACGCTGACGTCACGCCCGAAACGTGGGAGGCAGTGGGCGCAAGGCTGAAGGCTTATGCCGACTACTGCGCAAAGCAGGACGTGAAAGACTCGGATGTGGCGCTCGACGACGAGAGCAAGAGCATCGAACTCGTAGATAAGCTGCTGCATCTGACGCGTGACTTCTTCACCCTCCTCCGCAACTTCGTGACGCTCTCTGATTTCTATTCGCCCGGCGGAAAGGCCATCTTCCAGGCAGGACGGCTGTATATCGACCAGCGCGCCTGCGATTTCTGCGTGCGCGTGCAGGACGCAGGGGCGATGGCTGCGCAGGCGGCGGCGAGCGGCATGTACCTCGTCTTCTGCCAGTGTACGGATCGCACGCGCGGACTGACGATGCCCATCGTCGCTGCTATCACCGTGGGCGATACGCAGAATATTTCCGTCGGCAAGAACGGCATCTTCTACGACCGTCAAGGGCACGATTGGGATGCCTGCGTCACTGCCATCGTGGACAATCCCATCAGCATCGGGCAGGCGGCATGGTCGCCCTATCGGAAAATGGCTGAATTTATTGAGGAGAAAGTGCGCTCGATGGCAGCATCGAAGGAGAGCCAGCTGACGGAGAAGGCCACTGCCTCCATAGATGCTAAGGCTGAGACCGCTGCCGCTGCCACAGCCGAGGCTGCTGCTGCGGGACCGAAGGCTGCGCCTGCCGCACAGACGGGCAGCGGGGAGAATGCTGCTGCAAAGTCGTTTGACATTGCCAAGTTTGCCGGTATATTTGCCGCCATCGGCATGGCGATTGGCTTCATCGGCAGTTTCCTCACCACGCTCGGCAGTGAATTTATGAAGCTCCTCTGGTGGCAGATGCCGCTCTGCATTCTTGCCATCTTCCTCCTCATCAGCGGGCCGTCGATGTTCATTGCCTGGCTGAAACTCCGCAAGCGCAATATTTCCCCCATCCTCAATGCCAACGGCTGGGCTGTCAATGCTTCGGCGAAAATCAGCATTCGCTTTGGCAATGCGCTCTCGGATCAAGCCTGCTTCCCCCTGAGCGCGAAGATGCGCGGGCAGGACCCCTTCGCCGACAAGGGGCTCCCCTGGTGGCAGCACCTGCTCTGGGCATCTGCCCTCCTACTCTTTGTGGCTGCTGTCTGCTGGTTCTTCGGTGTCTTCACCATTCCCGGCATCACCTCGCCCTATCTGACGGCATAAGTCTGTCATGGAAACGCCCAAGGAAAGGGGCTGTTCAAGGCTCACGTCAAGAAACAAGCGGTTTGACATGAACCTTGAACAGCCCCTTTCCTTGGGCGTTTCCATGACAGATTTACGCGTTTCTATCTATAATCCTTGGCGTTTCTATCTATAATCCTTGGCGTTTTCACGGCTGCAAATCCCCGCGCTGTCAGAAATCTCCGAGAAAATGGTAGGTGCCGCTGGGCATTTTCTGAATAATGCCGTTGATTTCCATCGTGACGAGGGCAGCGGTGAGGATTTTGGCTTCGAGGGCGGTGCGCTTTTGCAGTTCGAAGAGGGGCAGTCCGTCCGTGTTTTCCAGTGCGGCGATAATGTTGCGCTGCTCCGGCGGTAGAGCTTCGCGGCGTTCCGTCTGCGCGAAGAGGTCAGGCTCAGCCTCTTTCCGGTTGGAAGTGAAGCGTTGCCACTCCATGAGGTTGATGATGTCGTCGGCAGAAGAGACGGAAGTTGCCAAACGTCGGAAGATAAGGCGGTTGCAGCCCTCGCTCATCCTGTCGGTCAGTCTGCCCGGAATCGCCATGACAGTTCGCCCATAGCTGTCCGCCAGTCGTGCCGTTGCCAAAGCTCCGCCGTGCGCCGCACTCTCGACTACGAGCGTGGCATCGGCCAAAGCTGCTATGATGCGGTTGCGCCGCAGGAAATTCATGGCGAAAGGGCGCGTTCCGCTGACGTATTCCGTGATTACGCCTCCCTGCCTTGTCATCGTGGCGGCATCGTTGCGGTGTGCAGCAGGATAAATCGTGTCCATCCCATGCGCCACGACTCCCACCGTCGGCAAATCGTGAGAGAGGGCAGCGCGGTGGGCAGCGATGTCGATGCCATACGCCAGACCGCTGACGACGAGGAGCTGCGGAATGCTCTCTGCCATCTCTGCCACGATGCGCTGAACGGCCATGTAGCCATAGTCGGTGGCGCGGCGCGTGCCGACGATGGCAATGACGCACGGTGCGTTGAGGTCAGCATTTCCCCGATAGTAGAGGATGCTCGGCGCGTCGGCGCAGGCGGAGAGGCGCAGGGGATAGTCGTCATCGCCTGCGGCGAGAATGCGAATGCCCTTTGCCGTAGCAAAATCTATCTCGCGCTGTGCCTTTTCCAATGCCTTGCCGCGTTGTTCGCGGATGCGCTTTAGCAGTGGCACGCGCGCGCTTTCCACCATTCCTCCCAAGGCTTCCTCCGGATGCTCGATGAGCATGCGTGCGTCGATGCCATCGTCGGCAAACTTTCGCAAAGTCTCAGGCGTAAAGGGGTGAATCTGTGTCAGGGCTATCTTGTAGAGCATGGGGTGGGGGTGAGAAGGTTAGAAGTGTCGGCACATCTCCTGCCAGTTTTCTGCCAGGGCCTGCATGGATGGCGCCACGATGGCAGCCCCTTCGTCGGCAAGGACGGCATCGGCGAGCGGTCCCGTGTTGGCAGCGATGGTGAAGACGCCTGCCGCCACTCCTGCGCGGACACCGAGGGGCGCATTTTCGACGATGACCGCCTCCCAAGGTCTCAGTCCCATCTTCTGCAGTCCCATCAGGTAGGGCTCAGGATTTGGCTTCCCGTGCTTCACGTCGCGCGACGAAACGATGCGTTCCTCGCAGAAGAATCCCGGATAGTTGCTTGTCAGGCGGTTGAGCAGGCTTGCCTGTCCGCTGCCCGTCACTACGCAAATCATGCGTCCCGCTGCCTTGACGAGCCGGAGCAAATCTTCTGCGCCCGGCATCTTTGGTGCTTCGGGAAAAGCGTTAAAGGCGGCGCATTTCAGCGAATAGATGTGTTCCACCTCTTCCTGCGTCGTGGCGCGCCCCCACTGTCGTTCGGTGAGCCAGTTGATGGTGGAGAATCCGGTACGGCCCTCGTTCAGATAAACCTCCTCCTCCGTGATGTGAAGGCCGTATTCATTGCAGACGCGCGCCCAGGATTTGGAGTGGTAAGGCATAGAGTCGAAGAGCACGCCGTCCATGTCGAACATGATGCCGCGTACGGGAAGCTGCCCCTCCTCGGGGCGATGGCCTGCCGCGCGGGCTTCGGCGGCAAAGGCGGGATGCGATTGCCAGTAGTGCGCAATGGCGGTCTGAAAATCAATCATGGGGCAAATAGGAATAAGATATGATATTGGAAGAGGAAGGCTTCGGCGGCATCACCAGTGCGCCATGCGTCCTGCCTCCCGTCTTATGCGCCACCGTCCGAGCAGTGCTTCAGATGCTGCCCGGACGGTGTGAAGGTGTGTTAAGGTAGGTTCTATAAATTAGTTTTCAATGTAAGGCAGTGTTTCTGCTTTACTTGGATGTCTTCACGCCTCTCGCACCGTAGGTTTTTGTCTTTCATTCAGTCACGTAGCCCACTACGCTCCCTCGTGAAAAACAAAAACCTACGGCACGATAGTCGCAAATACATCGCAAGCTAATTTATGGAACCTACCTTAAATATCTGTCGTATGCGTCAGCCTGCAGGGTTATTTCAGTCGGCTCTTGATGGCCTCCGTCTCAGCCTCGTAGCCCGGTTTGCCCAGCAGTGCAAACATATTCTTCTTGTAGGCCTCTACACCCGGCTGATTGAAGGGATTGACTTCGAGGAGCAGACCGCTCACGCCGCAGGCACGCTCAAAGAAATAGATGAGCTGACCGAGGTAATACTCATTGAGCTCAGGCATGACGATGCGGATGTTAGGCACTCCGCCATCCACGTGAGCCAGCTGCGTGCCGAGCTCTGCCATCTTGTTCACCTCATCTACGCGCTTGCCCTCAAGGAAGTTGAGCCCATCGAGGTTCTCCTCATCGTGGGGGAAGAGAAGCTCATGGCGCGGAGCCTCCACGCTGACGACGGTCTCGAAAATCGTGCGTTCGCCTTCCTGAATCCACTGTCCCATGGAGTGGAGGTCAGTGGTGAAATCAACGGCAGCAGGGAAGATTCCCTTGCCGTCCTTGCCCTCGCTTTCGCCGTAGAGCTGCTTCCACCATTCGTTCATGTAGTGGAGCTTGGGCTGGAAGTTCACGAGGATTTCAATCTTCTTGCCCGCCTCGTAGAGCGCATTGCGCAGGGCGGCATACTGCGTGACGATGTTGTCGTCAGATGCTGCGGCAGCCTCCATTTCGCGTGCGCCGTTGACGAGGGCCTCGATGTCGAAGCCTGCGCAGGCAATGGGGAGCAGTCCCACGGGCGTGAGGACGCTGAAGCGTCCGCCTACATTGTCGGGGATGACGAAGCTGGCATAGCCCTCCTGCTCTGCCGTCGTGCGTGCCGCGCCGCGCTTCTCATCGGTGACGGCCACGATGACCTTGCGTGCCATCTCCTTGCCGCGCTGCTCCTCACACTGCTTCTTGAGCAGGCGGAAGGCCAGGGCCGTTTCCGTGGTCGTGCCGCTCTTGGAAATATTGATGATGCCAAACTTGCGCCCCTTGAGGTAGGCGCAGAGTTCGTAGAGATAATCTTCGCCGATGTTGTTGCCGGCAAAGAGGATGATGGGGTTCGAGCCATCGTTCGTGAGCCATTCGAACTGGTCAGAGAGGGCTTCGATGACCGCCCTTGCTCCCAAATAGCTACCTCCGATACCTGCAACGACGATAGTGTCGCAGTTGGCGCGGAGCGTTGCAGCACACTCCTTGATGTCAGCAAGATGTTCTGCAGTGATGCTGCTGGGCAGGTGGAGCCATCCTAAGAAGTCGTTGCCCGGACAGGTGGCGTTCTCAAGTGCTGCCTGCGCGCTGCCTACGCGGCTACTGAAAGCCTCAAGTGCGCCTTCAGAGAGGAAAGAGGTGGCCTGTGCCACTTCAAGACGAATGGATTTCATAATGGTTGTTTTGTATTTCAGAATGAAGTTTTTGCAGATGTATGCGTGCGGAGAAGGGCTTTCGCCGCGAAATGGGCCTGCGCGCGTGCCTTCTTCCAGTCTGCAAAATTAAGCAATGTTCGATTACTTTGCAAAAAAAATCCCTCAAAACGCTCTGCAAACGTTCGCTTTTGCCCCTTTTTCATTCCTGCGGCGGCGGCTTCTTCTCTCAGAATGTTGCCGCCCTCGGTTCTTCGCCTTATATTTGTAGGCGTATGGTTATTTAACGGGCTTTTATGGAATCAGATAGATTTATGTTTCGGAAATTTCGTCTGGATGCCGATTCCGGACTGTTGGAGCGTTGCCACGCGGCAGCATTGGAAAAACTGCAAACGCTCTTCCCCGGCGATGCCGTGCGCACGGCAGATGTGGCCACGCTCAGGATAGCCACGTGTGCGCCCGATGCCGAGGATGGCATGGACACCTACGAGCTGGGAATGCTCGACAATGAAATTCCCTGTATGCGCAATTGCCGCAACGACGAGGTCATCACGTTTCGCGTGGATTGATGTCGCGCGCATGGTAGGTTGATGACGCGCGCATGGGAGTTTGATGACGCCTATATATATATAATGAGTGGGCTGCCAGAATATCATTTCTGGCAGCCCACTCTTTTATGGCCATGCGGAAGCGTTTACTTCACCTGCACGCGCTCAGCCCAGACGTTTCCTTCGCTGTCTTCCGTGCGGATGATGTAGCAGCCGGGCAGAATGCGGGTGTTCAGCTCCGATGCGCCCTCGGCAACGATGCGGCCCGCCGTGTCGTAGAGGCGGACGTGCTTCAGATCGCCCTTCACGTGCAGACGGCCCTGCTCGAAGTTCACCTCAGGCTCCTTGCCCGACAGCATGGCATTGGAAATGCCGTCGGCTTCGCCAAGGTCGATCACGTAGGACATGGGCATATAGGTGCCTGACCACATATCATAGAGGAAGCCCGTGAACACGGTGGCATCGGCGTTGCAGCGCACCGTACCCGTGACGAGGCTGTCTTCAACGACATACGAGGTCTCTTCATACGTGTCAGGGTCGTACTCATAGACTACGACATTGAAGCGGAGATTTTCGTCGAGCTTCTGAGCCAACTCCTCATTGCGGGCATAGACATAGTCGCCCAGAGGCTGGGGCTCAGCATTGGCGTCGGCGAAGACCACGCTGGCGCGCGTATATTCAAATGAAGGCGTGGCAGCCATCACGAGGCCTGCGTTCGTCACGCCCGTGGTGAGCATGTCGTCGCCCTTCAGCTCCGCAACCTTCACATCGTCAGCACCAAGTTCCATGCGAACGGGGATGACGGAGCCATAGCCCCATCCCGTCTGCGACTTCGTGGTGAGCTCCGTGGCCACGTACTTGCCGTTGGCCGACATGTTGATGCTGTTCCAGCTATAGCTCTTGCCCGTGACGGCCTGCTGCAGTGCATCTTCGTAGGCAGCCACTGCTTCCCAGTAGATATTCACCTCTTCATAGTAGCGGTCGAGCTCTGCCTGATAGGCAGCCTTCGCCTCTTCCGTCAGATAGTCAGTGGCCTCCGGGAACTGGGGAAATTCATCGAGCAGGCCAGCGTAGTAGGCATCAACGTCTTCATAGTATTTTTCAAGGGCAGCCGAGTAGGCCTCGGAAGCCTCCTCAGTCATAAAGGTGGTGATGTCAGGATATACCGGCGGATTGCCCGGCCCGTCGGGCAGATTCTTGATGGCCTCCTCGTCGTAGATGAGTTCGGGGTGGGGCAATTCGTAGCTCCACTTCCCATCCTCGCCCTTCTTGTAGATGAGCATGAAGGTGTATTGTCCGGAATAGTCCA
Organism: uncultured Bacteroidales bacterium; assembly: GCA_945787885.1. GTDB lineage: Bacteria > Bacteroidota > Bacteroidia > Bacteroidales > Bacteroidaceae > Alloprevotella. The sequence goes on from CALZJF010000054.1 coordinate 14,703, forward strand.
TGAGTTGTCCGGCCACGGTCTTGCCGTCGTCGCTGATGGTGAGGGCCGTGGCATACTGCGGCACTTTGCCCATGAAGTCCGTGGAGGGGTGGGGCAGCGTTTCATACATGCCGTAGGTGCCATCGTCATTCATCGTCCACACCACGGGCACGAGGTTGAGCGTTCCCTCGCTGGTCATATAGTCGCCCTTGGCCACGCTGCCGCAGATGTATTTGCCGTCGGCGGTGATACCATTGGCAATGGAGCCGTACAGCACATCGTTCTCCCCCACGGGCAGTGCCACCCAGTCCTGCTTTTCAGCACTCCAGAAGGCAGGCTGTATGCCGCTCATGGCGCCCACCAGTGTGCCCAGTGTGTTCATGCTGTTGCCCAGTCCGAGGGTGTAGCTGCTCTGTTCGTCGCCATAGGTCAGATAGTTGTCGGTGGTGGCATCGTAGATTCCCACCACGCCGTTGGTCTCTTCGGCAAGGTATTTGCCGTCGGGCGACATGCTGGAGAAGGCGTGGCCTTCATGGAAAGCGAAGGTCTGGGCGTTTGCGCCAAGACTCATAGCCGTTGCTGCAAGAAGTAGAAATGTCTTCATAATCCTGATTTTGTCTTTATGTTAATATTATGTGTATATGGAATCGAAGAGGGAAACTGCGGAATCTTCCGCCAGAACGCCGCATTTTCTGCCTGAATGCCGCATCTTCTGCCTGAACGCCGCATTTTCTGCCTGAATGCCGCCTGAAAAAAACGTCTGGTTCAACTTTCGTGCGGGCAAATATACAACAGAAATCCAATGTAAGGTATAAAAAATGGAAAAATTTCCCGAAAACCCCGAGTTTTTCCTCATAATGTTCTGTATAATCCTTCCTTTTGTTCAGTAATTTCCTCCCTTTGTCCTGTGCTTTCCCTCCATGTCGTTCTGTGTTTTCCCACATAGTGTTCTGTATCTTCCCCGCATATTGTCCTGTGCAATCCTCCTTTTTCCTGAATTTTCCCTCATGTCCCCGCCATTCCTCCTTATGTCCGATTGTTTCTTCTGTATGCCGTATGCCATCGTTGTGTCTGCATTTTTCCTCAAAAAGAGGTCACTTGGAGGGGTCAGAATGGTCATTTTGAGGGGCAAAAATGATGACTTTCCGAGGGCAGAATGATTACTCCCCAGCGCAAACCTCAGAGGAAGCTGCGCAAAGCTCTGAATGTGAGGCTTCCAAGCGTGCTGTTTCTGGGCATACAACGTGGGGGGCTTCAACGTCGCTCAATAGTCAGAAGTCCTGCATGACAACTTCGCCTTGCAAATCGTGGAACTCTGCAAGGGGATGCTTAGTGTAGTGTCTGAAAGACGGACTGAAAATGCAGGACTCTGCAAATTTGTCTCGCAGAAAGCCCCCGGTAGGCTGAGGAACTGATGCTTGAAAAAATGTTATGGTAGGTTCTATCAATTAGCTTGCGATGTATTTGCGACTATCGTGCCGTAG
>CALZJF010000055.1 GCA_945787885.1 uncultured Bacteroidales bacterium
TTCACGAGGGAGCGTAGCGGGCTACGTGACTGAATGAAAGACAAAAAGATACGGCGCGAGAGGCGTGAAGACATCCAAGTAAAACAGAAACACTGCCTTACATTGAAAACTAATTTATAGAACCTACCTTTAATTTAGGTGATGCGCAAATTAGCATAGCTGTAGAGCTTTTTCTTTTCATGTGTTCACTTTTTGCCCCGATAGTGTTCACTTTTCGCCCCGATAATGTTCACTTTTCGCCCTGATAGTGTTCACTTCTGTTTAGGCAGAACAGAAGATGGTGAACTTATTGGGCTTACTGCCTGCTCTTTGGAAGCTTATTTTGATATTGCTGTCCGCTAAAATGTGTACCTTTGTTCATAATTATCGTTGTTATTGGGAAAACACAAAGGTAACTACAAGGGCTGAATACCAAGCGAGGTAATCAGCCCTAATTTTTATTGTCTCCAAAAGTTTTAGCGGACAGCAATAAAATAAAATTGTACCTTTGCTGGTGGTCCGAGGCGGACGAAGGTCACCTCCGACGCACCGGCGTATTTCGTTATTTTTCGCTTGATAAGAGAACTTGTTCACTTATCAAAAAAAATCACTCAATTTGATGTGCTCCCCCCCGTCTGAGGGGTGGTTTTGCACAATTTTCTGTTAATCTTCCCTATATCTTGGATAAATATCCAAGAATTAGCTAATTATTTTGTAATTTTGCAGAAAACTATTCTGAATTATGTATTGCAAATATTGTGGAAAAGAGATTGATGAAGATTCTTCTTTTTGCAAACACTGCGGAAAGCAATTGGAAGAAAAGAGATCCTTCGTCAGCCTTTCTGAGAATAGCCTTCTTATAAAAATATGTTTGGCGATATTATGGATTGCATATTCCATTATACTGCCTAAAGGTTTATATTGGTACGATGAAGACAATTCCATGTCAATTCTATACCTTTTGATTACCCCATTCATATTTTATGTGATTTATTATATCAATCAACATTTCTTACCTTTCCCTATCAGCCTGAATATTTCAGATGATACAATAAAAACGAAACTGGTTAAGAGTGCATACATAATATACTCTCTTTTATTACCAGCATTCTGCTGTGAACATGGATATGCAGATGAGTATTTTGGACTAATGGCGTTTCTTTGGCTTCTCCCAACAATTTTCATTTGCTTCTTGTTTTACTATTTCAAATCACGCAAAAACAAACAGACACCATGAAAAGAATTATTCTATCATTCTTTGCATTTGTCTCTTTATACTTAATTTCAAGCTGTAGTCAAGGGGAGCCTAATGAGTCAATCATAAAAGCTTGCAAAGAAAATAATATTGTGGTTGATCGTATCGTTTTTCAAGATACAATCAAAAGCGAGGATGTCAAGAGTGGTATTCGAGACCTCATCTCTTATTTTGATGGACCAATTGAATGTATTGAAGATTCTGGGCTCATTAGAGTTATTTGCCCTGAAGCTTTCAAAATAAGAGATGCTCTTGATAAGATGCTGTCTTATAGTGATTATGCCTATCTGAGATATAGAGTTTACGGTAAATACAATGGACATCCAACAGAATCGTATGCCCTTGTTTCTTATGTTGATACTCTTATATATCCTGTAAAAATTGTGAACGAATGGGATGAAGTAGACATTGTAAACGAACTCAACACAATTAAGCCTTCTGCTCTTAGTGCCATAGAAAAAGTTAGTTCTTTACTTTCTAAATCACACCAAGAATTACAGGCTATTGCTGATGGGAAGAAGCAAGAGGCTGAAATGCTTCGTGAATCCAATCTGGAAAAAACAAATCGACCAACGACATGGGAAGATGTTGCTATTTTGATGAAGAAAAAAGGGTGTACGTCTATTGCAATTTATAAAGGAATGGATGCATTTGCTGGAACTCTCGCATTCTATAAGAAAAATGGAAATGCATATTTGGCAGCATGTTCTCTGAGCGACTACCCTATGGATTTTGAATTTTCTGACAAATTAAAAAAAATCAATGGAAACACTTACCTATTTAGCGAACCTGGTAGTAATATGCCAGAAAAATTCGTCTTCAATGGCTCTGAACTAATAACATACTGTTATAACCCAGAAGTTGGTGAATGGGTGAATATGGGTTCATATTTTCAAACATATTAAAATCAGTCATTATGTATCACGCAATACTTGGAGCTATCGCTTCCGCTATATTATATTCTATTATTTGCTTGGTTCAATTCCTTCGTAATAGAGAGTCATCAGGACAAAAGAAGTCCATTTCATTGAAAGGTTTCTTTATTCCAAAATTATCTCCCAAAGCTATATTTATAGCTTTTTTCAGCATAATTGTGCTGATATTCGCCTACCTTTTCCTTCTTAATGGGAGATATGAAGTCATTGACAAACATAATGTTTATGACAAGTGGGAAAAAGTTGTATTTTGGCCAGAGTACAAAAAATCAAGTAATAATTAAATCCATCAAAAATTATCTCTCTAACAAGAGTAGGTGTTCCATCCAACGGCGGCGTTGGATATAGGGATGTCTTTTGCCTTTGTAATAGCAAAAATCCAGCAAATCAGGCAGGACAGGTGACAGATCACTGTCCTTCAATAACACGTAATGCTTCTATTCCCAAAAGGATGATGACTATCCGTGCAAATATACCATCAATAAATATAATAGTGTGGTGCGTTGGGAGTGCTGAGGCATGTGATTTCAGATTAAGATGTCTTAATCCACGATAAGATTATTAATCTTGCTCCACTAAGAATAATAACCTTGTGGCGTTAAGGTTAATAATTATTGCTGTCCGGTAAAACTCAAAAGTGCCAGATAAGCCTGTCCGAAGCCCAGTAAAATCAGGCTTCGGACAGGGTTATCTGGCTCTTTTGAGTTTTACCGGACAGCAATAATAATTTTTCCCACCTACCTAAGAGAGACGCCGGGACTATTGAGAAAGGCCAGGACACAAAAAAAAGTCCGCCATGCGGAATGCTTACGCACTCACGCATGGCGGACATGCTTAATATAATTAGTAGTTCTTGTCGAACGGACGGTCATAGCGATCATAACCACGGTCATAGCCACGGTCATAATCACGATAGGGGTCGCGATTAGCCTGAGCATATTCATCGGCATCGCCTACGACAATGCGGCTGAACTCGCGGAGTCCGGTACCGGCGGGGATGAGGTGGCCGCAGATGACGTTCTCCTTCATACCCTCGAGGTAGTCTGTCTTGCCAGAAATTGCTGCTTCATTGAGCACCTTCGTGGTCTCCTGGAAGGATGCTGCCGACATAAACGACTTGGTCTGAAGGGCAGCACGCGTGATTCCCTGAAGAATCTGGGTAGAAGTGGCGGGGATAGCATCGCGAACGACTACAGGACGACGGTCAGCACGCTTGAGGCGAGAGTTCTCATCGCGGAGCTTGCGGGCAGTGACAATCATACCTGCCTTCATGGTCTCTGAATCGCCCGCATCGGTCACGACCTTCTTGCCCCAGATACGGTCGTTCTCCTCAGCAAAGTCGAGTTTATCGACAATCTGCGCTTCGAGGAATCGGGTGTCGCCGGGCTCGTTGATCTGCACCTTGCGCATCATCTGACGGACGATGACTTCAAAGTGCTTATCGTTAATCTTCACACCCTGAAGACGATAGACATCCTGCACCTCGTTGACAATGTATTCCTGCACTGCGGTAGGACCCTTGATGGCAAGGATGTCAGAAGGAGTGATGCTACCATCGGAGAGAGGATTGCCTGCCTTCACGACGTCGCCTTCCTGCACGAGGATTTGCTTGGAGAGATTGACGAGATACTTCTTGACCTCACCGAGCTTGCTGGTGATGATGATTTCGCGGTGGCCACGCTTGAGGGCACCCATGCTGACCTCGCCGTCGATTTCGCTGACCACGGCGGGATTGCTGGGATTGCGGGCTTCGAAGAGCTCCGTCACACGGGGCAGACCACCGGTGATGTCGCCTGCGGAAGCCGTCACACGAGGAATCTTCATCAGGATATCACCAGGCTTGAGCTCATCGCCATCCTCGACGGTGATATGACCGTTGATGGGGAAGTTATAGTTGCGGAGCACATTGCCATCCTCGTCAATGATGTGTGCAGAAGGCACGAGGTTGCGCTCGCGAGACTCGATGACGATACGCTCGCGGAGACCTGTAGCTTCATCTTCTTCGACACGATAGGTGATGCCTTCCTTAACGCCATCGAACTCTACGCGACCGCCGTCTTCCGTGACGATAACGGCGTTGAAGGGGTCCCACTTGGCGATGACGGTGCCAGAATCAACACGTTCGCCCTCGGCGACATAGAGTTCAGAACCATAAGGAATGTTCTGAGTGGAGAGGACGATACCCGTATTTTCGTTGACGAAGCGCACTTCGGTAAGACGGCTAACGACAATCTTGCAGGGCTTGCCATCGCGCATAGCCTCTACGGTGCGGAGCTCTTCGAACTCTACGCGGCAGTCGCTCTTGGCAATGATAGAAGCATTGGAAGCAGCACCGCCTGCGATACCTCCGGCGTGGAAGGTACGGAGAGTAAGCTGCGTACCCGGCTCACCGATGGACTGTGCGGCGATGACACCGACAGCCTCGCCCTTTTGCACCATGCGGCTGGTGGCAAGGTTGCGACCGTAGCACTTCATGCAGACGCCCTTGCGGCATTCGCAGGTGAGGACGGAACGAATTTCGATTTCTTCGATACCGCTCTGCTCAATGGCCATGGCGATGGGCTCAGTGATTTCTTCGCCGGAAGCTACGAGAAGGTGGCCATCGACGGGATGATAATAGTCGTGGACGCTGACGCGGCCCAGGATGCGCTCGGAGAGGCTGGAGACAATCTCATCGCCGTTCTTCAAAGCCGTACAGGTGAGTCCTCGGAGCGTCCCACAATCTTCTTCAGTAATGATCACATCGTGGCTGACATCGACCAGACGACGGGTGAGATAACCGGCGTCGGCAGTCTTGAGGGCGGTATCGGCAAGACCCTTGCGGGCACCGTGGGTAGAGATAAAGTATTCGAGCACGGACATTCCCTCCTTAAAATTGGAGAGAATGGGGTTTTCGATGGTAGAACGAGTGTCGGCACCCGACTTCTGAGGCTTCGCCATCAGACCACGCATACCAGCGAGCTGAGCAATCTGGTCTGCACTACCACGGGCTCCAGAGTCGAGCATCATGAAGACGGCATTGAAACCTTGGTCGGCCTCGGTCATCTGCTTCATGAGAACGTCTTTCACGTCCTTGTTCACTTTGCTCCAAGTGTCGATAACCTGATGGTAACGCTCGTTTTCGGAGATGAAACCCAACTCATAGTTAGAGGTAATCTCTTCTACGTTATCATGGCCAGCCTGCACGATGGTCTTCTTCTCCTCAGGGATAATAATATCGGAGAGGTTGAAGGAGAGTCCGCCTTCGTAAGCCTTGCGGTAGCCCAAATTCTTGATACCATCGAGGAACTCGCTGGCACGAGCCATACCGACGCTCTTGATGACGGTGGTAATGAGGTCGCGGAGAGTGCCTTTCTTTACTACCTTATTGAAATAGCCCACCTCGTTAGGAATAACCTCGTTGACAATGACACGTCCGACGGAGGTCTCAACGATGTGGCGGATAGGAAGCCCGTTAAGGTCGAGGTCATCTACCAGCACACGAACGGGAGCATGCACATCAATGCGCCCTTCATTGTAGGCGATGATGGCTTCTTCAGGTCCGTAGAAAGTCAGACCAGAACCCTTTGCTCCGGGACGAAGCTTTGTGATATAGTAGAGACCGAGCACCATATCCTGCGAAGGCACTGTGATAGGTGCGCCATTAGCAGGATTGAGAATGTTGTGGCTTTGGAGCATCAACATCTGACATTCGAGGATGGCTTCGTTGGAAAGCGGGAGATGGACAGCCATCTGGTCGCCGTCGAAGTCGGCGTTGAAGGCGGTACAGGCCAAGGGATGGAGCTGAATGGCCTTTCCCTCAATCATCTTAGGCTGGAAAGCCTGGATGGAAAGACGGTGGAGTGAAGGAGCACGGTTAAGGAATACGGGGTGGCCCTTCATCACATTTTCAAGAATATCGAATACGACGGGGTCGCGGCGATCGACAATCTTCTTGGCACTCTTCACCGTCTTGACGATGCCGCGCTCAATGAGCTTGCGGATGATGAACGGCTTATAGAGCTCGGCGGCCATGAGCTTGGGCAGACCGCACTCGCCCATTTTGAGTTCAGGGCCAACGACGATGACGGAACGTCCGGAATAATCCACACGCTTACCGAGGAGGTTCTGACGGAAACGTCCCTGCTTACCCTTCAGCGAATCGGAGAGCGACTTGAGGGGACGATTGCTCTCGCTCTTGACGGCACTTGACTTGCGACTATTGTCGAAGAGGCTGTCAACAGCCTCCTGAAGCATACGCTTCTCATTGCGGAGGATGACCTCGGGAGCCTTGATTTCAATGAGGCGCTTCAGACGGTTGTTGCGAATGAGGACGCGACGATAGAGATCATTGAGGTCGGAGGTGGCAAAGCGTCCACCATCAAGGGGAACGAGGGGGCGGAGCTCAGGGGGAGTGACGGGGATGATGGTCATAATCATCCACTCAGGCTTATTGCGGTCTTTGGAAGCTCTGAAGCTTTCTACCACCTGCAGACGCTTGAGCGCCTCGCTCTTACGCTGAACGCTGGAATCAGTGTTTGCCCTGTCGCGCAACTCGTAGGAAAGGGCATCAAGGTCAATGCGCTTGAGGAGGTCGAGGATAGCCTCGGCACCCATCTTTGCGATGAACTTATTGGGATCAGAATCCTCCAAGTAACGGTTATTGGCCGGTATGCGGTCCATGAGTTCGAGATACTCATCCTCAGTCAGCAGGTCGTTAGTCTGGAGTTCATCAGCGAAACATCCAGGCTGGATGACGACGTAGCGCTCATAATAGATAATGCTATCGAGCTTCTTCGTCGGAATGCCCAACAGATATCCCATCTTGTTGGGGAGAGAGCGGAAGTACCAGATGTGTGCTACAGGTACGACGAGCTCAATATGTCCGGCGCGCTCACGGCGGACTTTCTTTTCGGTCACCTCAACACCGCAACGGTCGCAGACAATGCCTTTATAGCGGATGCGCTTATACTTTCCGCAATGGCACTCATAGTCCTTCGTCGGACCAAAAATGCGCTCGCAGAAGAGTCCGTCGCGCTCGGGCTTGTAGGTGCGGTAGTTGATGGTTTCGGGCTTCAGAACCTCGCCATAGGAGTTGGCTTTAATCTCTACGGGAGAAGCCAGCCCGATGGTGATTTTCGTGAAGTTCGTCTTGATCTTTCTATCTATTTTGAAAGCCATATCAAGTATATATATAGAGGAGTTAGAAAGAATGCTTTGATTAGTCGAGGGTAATGCTCAGACCAAGACCACGGAGCTCGTGGAGCAGCACGTTGAGTGATTCGGGAATGCCCGGCGTAGGCATGGGGTCGCCCTTGACGATAGCCTCGTATGCCTTGCTTCTTCCCGTGACGTCATCGCTCTTGATGGTAAGGATTTCCTGCAGAACATGGCTGGCACCGAATGCCTCAATAGCCCAGACCTCCATCTCTCCGAAACGCTGTCCACCGAATTGCGCTTTACCGCCGAGGGGCTGCTGAGTGATGAGGGAGTACGGACCAATGGAACGTGCGTGCATCTTGTCTTCCACCATGTGACCGAGCTTCAGCATGTAGGTAACGCCGACGGTAGCCTTCTGGTCGAAGGGTTCACCCGTGGCTCCATCGTAGAGCTGGGTAGCGCAATAGCGGGGCAGTCCGGCCTTATCGGTCCAGTCGCAAATGATATCGCTGAGTTCGCCGTTGTTCGGGCGGTCGCTCGTTCCCTCGTCGAGGATAGCACCGTCGAAGATGGGAGTAGCAAACTTCACACCAAGACGCTTTCCAGCATAGCCAAGCACAGCCTCCAGCACCTGTCCGATGTTCATTCGCGAAGGCACGCCGAGGGGGTTGAGCACGATATCTACAGGCGTACCATCTGCCAGGAATGGCATATCTTCGGCACGCACAATCTTCGACACGATACCCTTGTTTCCGTGGCGTCCAGCCATTTTGTCGCCGACACCAATCTTGCGCTTCTTGGCAATATATACCTTAGCCATCTGGATAATGCCGCTGGGGAGTTCATCGCCGATAGTGATGGCAAACTTCTTACGTGCTAACTGGGCACCGAGCTGATTGTGCTTGCGGAGATAGTTGATGACGAGCTGACGAATCATGCGGTCAGTACGCTCATCGCCAGTCCAGTTGCAAAGTTCAACGCTCGTATAGTCAAGCGTGTCGAGTAGTGATGCACTGAAGATGGCACCCTTTGCAATGACTTCCGTGCCAATGGTGTCCTTCACGCCGAGCGACTTGTAATCGCGCGTCAAGGCAACGAGCTTATCGAGCATGATGTCGCGGAGTTCGCGAGCTTCCTTCTGGAATTGGTCATCAAGAGCGCGGAGTTTCTCTTTCTCTGCAATCTTTTCAGCACGAGTCGTCTTCTGTGCACGACTGTAAAGACGTTTTCCGATGACGACACCCGTCAAGCTGGGATAAGCCTTGAGAGAAGCATCCTTCACATCGCCAGCCTTCTCGCCGAAGATGGCGCGAAGCAGTTTTTCTTCCGGCGTGGGGTCGCTCTCGCCCTTCGGCGTAATCTTACCTATCATGATGTCGCCGGGAACGATGCGCGCACCGATGCGAACAATACCGTTCTCGTCCAAATCCTTCGTAGCATCTTCCGAGACGTTGGGAATGTCGTTTGTCAGCGTCTCCATACCACGTTTCGTCTCGCGGACTTCCAGGCTGAACTCTTCGACATGGACTGAAGTCAGAATATCTTCGCGGACCATGCGCTCATTGAGCACGATGGCATCCTCATAGTTATAACCCTTCCAAGGCATGTAAGCCACGAGGAGATTGCGCCCCAGAGCGAGCTCACCGTTCTCCGTAGCATAGCCTTCGGTGAGAATGTCGCCCTTCTTCACCTTCTGACCTCTGTCGCAGATAGGACGAAGGTCGATGGTCATATTCTGGTTCGTACGACGGAACTTGGGAATGACATACTCCTTCGTTGCCGACTCAAAGCTGACAAACTCTTCATCTTCCGTGCGGTCGTAGGTGATGACAATCTTCGTAGCATCAACGTAATCGATGACACCATCGCCTTCAGCCACAATCATTGTACGGCTGTCTTCGCAGACCTGCTTCTCGATACCCGTACCGACGATAGGAGCCTCGGAACGGATGAGGGGAACGGCCTGGCGCATCATGTTCGATCCCATGAGTGCGCGGTGGGCATCGTCGTGCTCCAGGAAGGGGATGAGGGCTGCAGCGATAGAGGCAATCTGCTGAGGAGCAACGTCCATGAGGTCCACCTCCGAAGGGGGAACTACGGGGTAATCAGCATCCTGACGACACTTAACGGTCTTTCTAATAAAGGAGCCATCCTTACGAAGTGGGGCATTTCCCTGACCGATAACTTTGTTTTCCTCTTCCTCTGCGGTGAGATATACAGTGTGTGCGTTGTCGATGTCAGCCTTGTAGATAGGTTCGCCCGTCTCAGCATCAACATCTTCGCTCTTGTAAATCTGACGATAGGGCGTCTCAATGAATCCAAGCTCATTGATTTTTGCATAGACGCAGAGCGAACTGATAAGACCGATGTTCGGACCTTCAGGCGACTCAATCGGGCATAGGCGTCCATAGTGTGTATAGTGTACGTCGCGCACCTCGAAACCAGCACGCTCACGGCTCAGACCGCCAGGACCAAGGGCAGAGAGACGACGCTTGTGGGTCACTTCTGCCAGCGGATTCGTCTGGTCCATGAACTGGCTGAGGGCGTTGGTACCGAAGAAGGTGTTGATGACACTCGAAATCGTCTTGGCATTGATGAGGTCTGTGGGGGTAAACACCTCATTATCGCGGACATTCATTCGTTCGCGGATGGTGCGTCCCATACGGCTCAGACCGATATTGAACTGGTTGGCCAACTGCTCTCCCACCGTACGCACACGACGATTGGAGAGGTGGTCAATATCATCCACCGAAGCCTTCGAGTTAATCAACTCCACAAGATATTTGATAATCTTCACAATATCTTCCTTCGTCAGCACACGGACAGCCATAGGCGTATCAAGCGACAGCTTACGGTTGATGCGATAGCGTCCTACCTCGCCCAAGTCGTAACGTTTGTCGGAGAAGAAGAGATTCGTGATGACTTCCTTCGCACTGGCATCATCGGCAGGATCCGCATTTCTGAGCTGGCGATAGATATAGAGCATGGCCTCGCGCTCGCTGTTCGACGTGTCTTTCTGCAGCGTGTTGAAGATAATGCTGTAGTCGCAAGCATTGTCATCCTCCACGTGTACGAGGATGGTCTTTGCGCTTTCCATGATCTCGGGGATGTTCTCCTCCGTGATTTCTGTCTCACGCTCGAAGAGCACCTCATTACGCTCCATTGAGATAACCTCACCCGTGTCTTCATCGACGAAGTCTTCCGTCCACGAGCGCAGCACGCGTGCAGCCAACTTACGATGATTGGCAGCCAGTGCCTTCAGATTCTCTTTCGTCACCTTCACCTCTTCTGCAAGATTGAAGAGGTCGAGTATCTGCTTGTCCGTCTCATAGCCGATGGCACGGAGGAGCGTCGTCACGGGGAGCTTCTTCTTACGGTCGATGTAAGCATACATCACGTTGTTGATGTCCGTGGCGAACTCAATCCAGCTACCCTTGAAGGGAATGATACGGGCACTGTAGAGCTGCGTACCGTTGGCATGAATGCTACTTCCAAAGAATACGCCCGGCGAACGATGCAGCTGCGATACTACTACACGCTCTGCTCCATTGATGATGAATGTACCATTTTCCGTCATGTATGGGATATTCCCAAGGAAGACGTCCTGGACCACCGTATCGAAATCCACATGGTCTGGGTCAGTACAATAGAGTTTCAGCTTTGCCTTGAGAGGCACGCTGTAGGTAAGTCCACGCTCCAGGCACTCGTCAGTGGAATAGCGCGGTGCGTCAATGTAGTAGTCCAGGAACTCCAACACGAAATTGTTGCGAGTATCAGCTATTGGAAAGTTCTCGGCAAAGACCTTGTACAAACCATCACACTTGCGCAACTCGGAAGGCGTGTCCAACTGCAAGAACTCCCGGTAAGACTTCAACTGTACGTCGAGGAAATCGGGATACGGCATCGGATTCTGTACAGACGCAAAGTTGACTCGGTTGTTGATAACTTGAGACATTCGTCGAAATGATTTAGTTTTATAATTATTTTCCTGGTGACCAAAGGCAGGTATCAGCCGCCATTGACCTGTAGGAGCATCGAAAAAAAAGAAATCTCATCAGCAGAAATAGCACAGACCGCTCCAAAGAGGCAAATCTGCCAAGCAATCGTCGCACTATCCTGCTGCTTGCTCCTATTATATATACGCGCGCGTGCGCATAGACACAAAAAGGTTAAGAACCTTCTACCAGAAGATTCTTAACCAAATGTGAGTGTGATATGTAGAAAAACTTTCTACGCTCTGGATTAAGCGAGCTCTACCTCAGCACCAGCCTCCTCAAGAGCCTTCTTGAGAGCCTCAGCCTCAGCCTTGTCAACACCTTCCTTCAGCTTGGAAGGAACGTTGTCAACGAGTTCCTTAGCTTCCTTCAGACCGAGACCGCAAGCCTCCTTAACGGCCTTAACGACCTGGAGCTTAGCAGCACCTGCAGACTTGAGGACAACGTCGAAAGAGGTCTTCTCCTCTACGGCGGCGGCACCAGCGGCACCGGGAGCAGCAACTGCAACAGCAGCAGCGGCGGGTTCGATTCCGTACTCATCCTTGAGTACCTGTGCGAGTTCGTTTACTTCCTTAACGGTAAGGGCAACGAGAGCTTCAGCAAGAGCTTTGATATCTGCCATAATTGTATTTATTTATTGTTTTATAAATTGAAAATCAAAGGATATAAGGTAATTTCATCCCAGCATTCCATCTCGCCATGCAAGACAACTGGGAGGAAAAATGCCGGCACACAAACTTCTCCGGCAAGAATGAATTACGCCTGACGCTCTTCGAGCGAGGTGAGAAGGTTGTGGATGAGGTTTCCGGCGTTGCCTTCGAGGGCAGAAACAACGTTCTTGATGGGGCTCTGGAGCAGAGCAACGATGTCGGCAATAACCTCGTTCTTGCTCTTGATAGCGCAGAGAGCATCGAGCTGGTCAGCACCTACATAGAAGCCTTCCTCAGCATAAGCTGCCTTAACGGCAGGAATGGTGTTGTTCTTGTCGGTAATCTCCTTAATCAGCTTGGCGGGAACATTAGCGGTGTTGCAGAACATCACAGCAGTCATGCCCTTCAGGCTGCCATAGAGGGGAGAGAAATCTACCTCCTGAGCATCGAGAGCCTTCACAAGAAGATTGTTCTTTACGACAATCATCTTGATTTCCTTCTCGAAACACTTGCGACGGAGCGCACTGGTCTGCTCAGAGTTGAGACCCGTTACATCTACAATATAGAAGTGAGCGTATTCCTTAATCTTTTCACCGAGTTGCTCGATGACAATGGCTTTATCTTCCTTTCTCATGATGTACTATTAAATTATGCTTCTTCAACAGTCTTGGGATCGACCTTGATACCGCGACTCATTGTGGAAGAAAGATAAATACTCTTGATATACGTTCCCTTAGCAGTAGCGGGCTTAAGTTTGATGATGGTGGCGATGAACTCCTTGGCGTTCTCGTACTTCTTCTGTGCGTCGAAGCTGACCTTACCGATAGAAGCATGAACGATACCAGTCTTATCTACCTTGAAATCAATCTTACCCTGCTTTACCTCACGGATGGCCTTGGCAACGTCCATCGTTACGGTTCCGCTCTTGGGGTTAGGCATAAGTCCGCGAGGACCGAGGACACGACCGAGGGCACCAATCTTACCCATGATAGCAGGCATCGTGATGATGACATCAACATCGGTCCAACCGCCTTTAATCTTATTGATATATTCGTCGAGACCTACGTAGTCAGCGCCAGCAGCCTGAGCTTCAGCCTCCTTGTCAGGAGTGCAGAGGCAAAGCACACGCACCTGCTTTCCCGTTCCGTTGGGAAGAGAAACCACGCCGCGCACCATCTGGTTAGCCTTACGGGGGTCAACACCGAGACGTACGTCGATATCGAACGAAGCGTCGAACTTGGTAGTAGTGATTTCGCTAACAAGAGCGCAAGCCTCCTTGAGGGAGTATGCCTTTCCAGCCTCAATCTTATCTGCTACCAACTTTTGATTCTTTGTGAGCTTACTCATTGTGTTTCTTAAGTTGAAAGTATAATAAATTAAGCGGGAAGTTCACCCTTGATAGTAATACCCATACTACGTGCGGTACCTGCAACCATACGCATGGCAGCCTCTACAGTGAAGCAGTTGAGGTCAGGCATCTTGTCCTTGGCAATAGCCTCTACCTGCTCTACGGTGATTTCGCCTACCTTGCTGCGGTTAGGCTGAGCAGAACCGCTCTTTTTCTTTGCAGCTTCCAGCAACTGAATTGCCACAGGAGGAGTCTTGACAACGAAAGTGAAACTCTTGTCGTTGTAATACGTGATTACAACAGGCAACACCTTGCCAGCCTTATCCTGCGTGCGGGCGTTGAACTGCTTGCAGAAGTCCATGATGTT
Source organism: uncultured Bacteroidales bacterium (assembly GCA_945787885.1). GTDB lineage: Bacteria > Bacteroidota > Bacteroidia > Bacteroidales > Bacteroidaceae > Alloprevotella. The sequence goes on from CALZJF010000055.1 coordinate 13,669, forward strand.
CAGACCCTTCGAACCGAGGGCAGGACCAACGGGAGGACTAGGATTAGCAGCGCCGCCTTTAATCTGAAGTTTGATTAATCCAGCAACTTCTTTTGCCATTGTGTTTTAAGAATGTTAAAGTTTAGAAATGTTGTAGAGTCTCCATGCAGTTTCCATCATCGCTTTCGGCACGCGTAACCTTGCCGTCTGCCAATGACTATTCACTACACTTCTCTACCTGAGCATAACCGAGTACTACAGGAGTATTGCGCCCGAAGACCACCACGGCAACCGTGACAGACTTCTTCTCGGCGTTCACATCCTCTACGACGCCAATGAATCCACTGAAGGGACCATCAGCGACCTTGACTTTCTCGCCCACGGTGAAGGGTACGAAATCCTCGAAATCCTGCTCGGCAGGCTCTTCAATCTTACCCTGTATTCTGTCAATCTCTCTCTGTCTGAGAGGCGTCGGATTGTCCAAACCGCCAAGGAATCCCAAGCAATTGGGAGTCTGACGCAGGACATGAGCAATCTCGCCCACAAGCTGGGCCTCAACAAATACATAACCCGGCAGGAAGTTGCGCTGCTTCTCAACACGTTTACCGTTTTTGAGTTGAAGCACCTTTTCTGTCGGGATAAGCACCTGCGAAACAAAGCCACCGAAGCTTCCATTCTTGATTTCAGCATCGATGTACTCCTTCACCTTGGCCTCTTTACCACTTACGGCACGCAACACGTACCATTGCATTTTGCTTTCAGCCATAGGTTTTCACTCTTATTTGACGCGATATACCAAGTCCATGATGAACTTGAAAACAGAATCCTCCGCGAAGACTACCAGCGCAATGAGTATGGAAGCAAAAAGTACTACGATAGCACTGTGCGTCAACTCTTGGCGAGTAGGCCACGTCGTGTTATGCGCTAATTCTGCGTAAGAATCTTTGCAATATCTAATGATACGATTCATTCTAATTTTTCGTTTTAGCACGGGAAGAGAGGCTCGAACTCCCGACACCTGGTTTTGGAGACCAGTGCTCTACCGACTGAGCTATTCCCGTAGAAAAGGCAGGCTCATGCGAAGCCTTTGAGCCATACGCCCAAGCCTGCCTTGTATATTTCACCAATTACTTTGGCAATAAATATTAGTCGATGATTTCAGTAATCTGACCAGAACCAACGGTGCGACCACCCTCGCGGATAGCGAAGCGGAGACCTACATTGAGAGCCACGGCGTAGATGAGATGAACAGTAATCTCAACGTTATCACCAGGCATTACCATTTCCACGCCCTCGGGGAGATGAATCTCACCGGTGCAGTCCATGGTGCGGAGGTAGAACTGGGGACGATACTTGTTGCCGAAGGGAGTGTGACGACCACCCTCTTCCTTCTTCAGAACGTAGATGGAAGCCTTGAAGGTGGTGTGAGGCTTGATTACACCCGGGTGAGTGATAACCATACCACGACGAATCTCCTTCTTGTCGATACCACGGAGGAGCAGACCTACGTTATCGCCAGCCTCACCCTGATCGAGGAGCTTACGGAACATTTCAACGCCGGTAACCACAGACTTCTTGTCCTCACCGAGACCAAGGATCTGAACTTCGTCACCAACCTTAACGATACCAGTCTCAACACGGCCAGTAGCAACGGTACCACGACCAGTGATGGAGAACACGTCCTCAACAGGCATCAAGAAGGGTTTGTCACGGTCACGCTCGGGCTCCTGAATCCAGTTGTCGCAAGCATCCATGAGCTCCATAATCTTGTCTTCCCACTCAGGTACACCATTGAGGGCACCAAGTGCAGAACCGCGGATGATAGGAGTCTCGGCCTCGAAGTCATACTGAGCAAGGAGGTCCTGCATATCCATCTCAACGAGCTCAAGCATTTCCTCATCGTCAACCATATCGCACTTGTTAAGGAACACTACGAGACGGGGAACGTTCACCTGACGAGCGAGAAGGATGTGCTCGCGAGTCTGAGGCATAGGACCGTCAGTAGCAGCAACTACGATGATGGCACCGTCCATCTGAGCAGCACCAGTAACCATGTTCTTCACATAGTCGGCGTGACCCGGGCAGTCCACGTGAGCATAGTGACGCTTCTCGGTCTGATACTCAACGTGAGCAGTGTTGATGGTAATACCGCGTTCCTTCTCCTCAGGAGCGTTGTCGATAGAATCGAACGACTTCACCTCAGAGAGACCCTTCTTAGCGAGTACAGCGGTGATAGCAGCGGTAAGAGTAGTCTTACCGTGGTCAACGTGACCAATGGTACCAATGTTCACATGGG
>CALZJF010000056.1 GCA_945787885.1 uncultured Bacteroidales bacterium
ACGAATTACACGAATGGCACGAATGTGTTAGAATGGCGTTTGTGAAAAATTCGGGGGATTCGGGTAATTCGTGTTCATCATGCCTGGAAAATTGGGCGTGCAGAGCCATTGGAAATCCAAATGACTTTTGCCTTACGAGTGATTATTTTGAAGCCTCAAAGTGATTAGTTAGCCTCCTCTAAGTAATCACTTTGGGGCGAAAAGTGTTGTATGAAATTAGAAAAGTGTTGTCGGAGATTTGAAAAGTGTCGTCGGAGATTTGAAAAGTGCTGACAGAAATTTGAAAAGTGCTGTCGGAAAAAGAAAAATGGGGCGAAAATGGCGAATTTTAAGCCTCAAAGCACTGAATTTTAAGTCCCAAACAGCGGAAGTTTAAGCCTAAAAATGTGGAGCTTTTCTTGTAGGAATAAAGATTGAGTAAGGCAGGGCACTCCGTTTCGTTGCTCTTTTTTTGAAAACAACCCCACCAATTGACTTTTCGTCCTGCACGCCTGATTCTTAGGAGCATAGCTTGATGACGAGACGGTCAAGGTCGGCACCAGAACCCTCCTTGCCCGTCAGTTTGCGATAGAGACGGCGGCGGAGATTGCTGATATTGCTCTTGCCGCACACCATCAGGACAGACATTTGGAGGGGACTGCAGCGGATGGCAATCAGGCAGACCACGCGCTGCTCCTGCTCAGAGAGCGTCTGCTCAGGCTGTTGCTCCCCATAACTGCTTGTCAGCGTGGGGAAAAATGTGGGATAGAGTGTGGCTATCTGGCTGTAGAGAGCCTGCCATTCAGAGGCGGAGGGATGGGCATCCTGCGATGACAACTCATGGAAACGCTGTGCTATGGCGGTAGAGACGAGTTGCGGGAACGACTGCTGCTTCAGCTGTTGCAACATTGCAGCATATTCGCTGTTCGCTGCCAGCGTTTCGCGATACCGACGCCGTAAAAACGTGTAGCGATACACGCCAAGGATGATGAGGAAGCCTAAGGCTGTCAAGCCCGTCAGGAGGCATTGGCGAATGCGCTGCGAACGCTGCTCCTGCTCCAGATATTCCCGTTGCTGCTGATATTCGTTTTTCGCCGCCTCCATGCTGTTTTGAAGGTTGAAATATAGGCCCTTCTCCTGGCTTTCTCGTGCCTTTTCATAATATGCGTAAGCAGAATCGGCATTCTTGTTTTCTGCGAACAGTCGTGCCAAGCTCCTGTAGCCCACCGCCATAGCCTCATTGTTGGGCGAACCGGGTTGCAGCATCTTGCGATAATAGAAGGCTGCCGAGTCGGGCCGCCCCTTAGCCTGCCAATAATTGCCCTTCAGTCGCCAGAGAAAGATGGCATCGCGCGAGTGCGGACTCTTCAGGTTGCGATGTGTCAGCCTTCTGTATTCCTCAAGCCACTGGAAGGCAGAGTCAGCCAAATTCGTGTCAATAAAGTAGAAAATGTATGGCAGACGTGCATCGACGGCATCTGCTCGTGCGCCGTGTGCCCACAGATACCGATATGCCGAGTCAGAAACTTGCAGATACATTTGTAGCTGCGCCATCTGACCGTACGGCCAGGCGCTTTCGCCCATGCAAATATGGCTTAGAATGGTGTCGTGTGCCATGTTTGCCAGCCGTTCCGCCTTGTGCGACATGATCAGGGCTTCCTGATAGCCGGAACTGTTGTGCAGGCAGGTGCTCAAATCAAAATAGCATCGCGCCATCTCCAGCGTGTCGAAGTCGTGGCAAGTGTCTATGCAGGCTATAGCCATCCACAGCGCGCGCAGCTCGAAGGCAGGTTGAAGGTGTTGCCGATAGACCTTGGCAAGCATTCGCCAAGCGTGCTGGCGGTCGGCTGCGCTGCCCTCTGCCTCCATATACTCTGTGAGATATATGGCGCGGGGCAGGCTGACGATAGTGTCGGCATCGGCATTCGTGCAGGCATCCATCAGTTGCTGAATTTCCTGCTGCTTTCGGCTGTGGTCAGGGCGGCAGGAGAGGGAAAGCAGAAGCAGAAAAAAGAAAAGAGGAATTAACGACTTCATGGTTTTCTCTGTGTAAAGGTGGGTTCTATCAATTAGTTTTCAATGTAAGGCAGTGTTTCTGTTTTACTTGGATGTCTTCACGCCTCTCGCACCGTAGGTTTTTGTCTTTCATTCAGTCACGTAGCCCGCTACGCTCCCTCGTGAAAAACAAAAACCTACGGCACGATAGTCGCAAATACATCGCAAGCTAATTTATAGAACCTACCTAAAAAGATAGGTTTTAAGCCTTGGAAAGCGTGAGGTCATGGATATAACGCTTTTTTTGCGGCAGCAAGAAACTGCAAGACAGGCAAACAATTGCGCAAAATTACGAAAATGCCCTCTATCAACGCTGTAAACCAGGTTTACAAAGGTGGAAAAAGAAGAATAAAACCATCTGTAAACCAGTTAGGGGCGCTGCTTCTGCCCAATACATATAATTTTGCCATACGTTTGAACGGCCGTTTGTGTGATTCTCGTAAAGCCACAAGTAGTCTCTGTCCCGTTATCTTAACCTTCTTTTTAGCACTATGCCCCGACTTCTTTTCATCGTATTCTTCATTCTCTTCAGCCTTCATTCCCAAGCGCAGGAAAATTCGCCGACGATTATTTGCAACCACGTCAAGGTCATCGACGAGGTTACCCGCAAACTTTTGAAAAATGCTGATTTCACGGCATTCAACACCCATGGTCGTCAGATAGAAAATATTTTGTGTTTAGAAAATAATACTGTCATTGATGGGGTGGAGCATTTTAATGGCTATACCTTGATTATGGAGGAATTTGTCGATACGCTCATCCTCCGTGCCGCCATTCCGGACCATGAGCCCGCCGAGGCCATCGTGCCGCTGCCCCGCGAGAAATATCAGGAGGCCAAGGACAACCGCTTCTTCTGGGACGACGACATCCCTCTCTACACCCGTCGCAGTATGCAGATCGACCTTGGAGAGGCCGAGGTGCGTGCATCGCGCATCCTCATGGTACAGAAGGGCGACACCATCATCTACAATGCTGCCGCCCTACAAATGTCGTCTGGCTCCATGCTCAGCAGCCTTATCCATGCCCTCCCCGGCGTACAGCTCGAAAACGGAGGACGCATCACGGTCAATGGTGAATATGTGGAGAGGCTGCTGGTGAATGGGAAGGACTTCTTCAAAGGCGATGCCAACGTGGCACTCGACAATCTGCCCTACTACACGGTTGATAGGGTTAAGGTGTATCATCAGGGTATGCCTGAACTTCAGAATGCCACCCACGCCGACTCCCTGCACGCCATGGCATTCAAGCCAATACTGACAATGGACGTCAGGCTGAAGAGGGAATACGGGCAGGGATGGCTTGCCAATTTCGAGACAGCATTGGGCCTTCGCACTTCGGGAAAGTCGGGGACGGTGCATCGTGGACGTGCTTTCGCCCTTCGATTCACCGACCATTCAAGTCTTGGAATCTACGCCTCCGCCAACAATGTGGGCGACAACCATAACCCTACGCACAACGGCGAGTGGCGAGAGATGGCGGCTGGCGGAGAAGGCGAGATGACGGCACAGAAAGGAGGCATCGACTTCAGCATTGAAAACAAGGAGCAGACCGTAAAGTTTGCCACTACGCTCGATGCAGGACATTCCACGGCAGATACAGAACGGCTGACCTCCGAACAAATGGCTTATTCCACGAGCGACATCTTCGGTCGTTCGCGATTGTCGCAGCATGAAGTATCGGGAAACATCAACTGGAAAGCTACGCTGACAAAGAGCAAAAGGAAGAAATACAGCTTTTCGCTTTCGCCGAAGTTCTCCTTCCGTAAGAATATTTCTGATTCACGCAGCCTCTCAGCTTCATTCGATGACGACCCTCTGGATGCCACACGCACCGTCTCGCTTGACAGCCTCTTTCAACCTCCCTGCAGCATGCGGCTACAGCAGATGCTCATCTGTTCGACGCAGATGGCCGGCAGCAGTGAATGCTATTGGCTCCAAACGGGACTCTCCGCGTTGGCAGGCATCTTCTTGCCTTTCACTGGCCAGAACCTCAATCTTTCAGCCGGCATTGACTACAGCGAGCGCAACCAAGAGGACCTACACTTCCGCAACGTGACTTCCCACAGCACGGGCGGCTACGATGAGAATGCTCACTCCAGGTCCCTCTCTGACGTTTGGAGTTGGAATGCCAGTGTGTCTCATCAGCTTTTCTTGTGGTCAGGAAAGCCAGGCTGGTTTCAGGGTGTTTTGTCCTACGGATTCAACCGTAAATCTGAAGCTGAGGAGGAACGGCTTCGAAAAAATGCTCTCTCTATCCTTTCGGGCCTGTCTGCCGATGCCAACCTCTCTCTCAGCTATTGGGGAGCGATGCCTGGCAATTTTTGGTTGCCTGACCTCCCCAACTCCTTTACCACCACCACCACAGTCGATGCCCATTCGCTGAGTCTTGATCTCAGCTCTATCATAGGAATCAATCCCGCTAAGTCATATAATTTCAGTGCAACACTGCCGCTCCATATCCTCAGTCGCCACATGACCGATGAGCGCAACGCTTTCGTACACAACATGAGCAAGCAGGATGTATATTTCTCTCCGAGTATGAGTGTCAGCCATGCAAATTTCAGTATATCCTATCACCTCCGGACGCGCCTGCCCGAACTGAGTCAGCTCCTCGATGTGACGGAGAACGGTTTTTCGCTCTTTGTCCGCAAAGGCAATCCTAATTTGCAGACAGCCTACACACACGAACTCAGCTTCAGATATCAACACAAGCGAACGGAGTACAGCGAATGGCTGAACATCAATGCGCAGGCAAACTTCGTGCAACATGAGGTGAAGAATGCCTTAACCTACGACCGCTCTACAGGGGTGACTGTCTTGCAACCATGCAACACAGACGGCAACTCATTGGCTGCGGCGAGTGTTGGCTTTGGCCGTGCTCTCGACAAGGAGAAACTTCTGAACTTCTCCCTGAAGTCCGACTATTCCTTCGCCCGCATAACGGGTTTTTCCACCGATGTCCTTGCTGCACTGCCCGAGCAGATGGCTATCTTCAATCATACCATTCGTGAGGAACTCACCCTCAGCTTCAGACACCGCCAGATGCGCCTCGGGCTGAAAGGCCGCTTCGTATGGAACGATGCTGATTCTGACCGTACTGCCTTCGGGCATCTGCGCTACCATGACCATGCATATACACTCTCCTTCGCCGCTCCATTGTTCCCTGGCATAGGCAACGATAGATGGACCATCGACTTCGACACTGATCTCAATCTTAATCTATGCCGCGGCTACCATGAGCCGACGATGAACATCACCGAGTGGGTGTGGAATGCAGCCCTCTCCACCCGATTGGGCAAGAAGAAACTATGGGTAGTGCGTGCTGTAGGATTCGACCTCCTCCGCCAGCTCTCCAATATCACCCGTACGCTCACTGCGCAGGGACTCCGAGAGACGTGGGCGAATACCACAAGAAGCTATGTCAGTCTGCACATTATCTGTCATCTTGAGATAAAACCTAAAAAAGGAATAGGAGAGATGTAAAGGGGAGTGGAAAAAACATCTTACATGTCTGCAATATCAGTTGTTTTTTCCTCCCTGTCAGTCTTTCAACCCCTTCACGCGGTCTTTGTTCTGATTGACAAAGTCAGTCCACGATGCAGCTTTCTTCTTGCCCGTACTTCTGCGGGCGGGCAGCAAGTCGGCCACACTCTTTCTTGCCCCCGCCGGGGCGGTGCGGAGATAGTGGCAGTAGGCGGCGGCAAGGGCATCGGTGGCATCGAGAAAGGGCAGCATATCTTCCTGAGGTATTTTCAGCGTATGCTGCATGATGTGCGCCACCTGCTCCTTCGCAGCAGCACCGCGCCCCGTGATGGCCTGTTTGATTTCGGCCGGGGAATATTCGCAGATGGGAATTTGCCTGCAGATGGCAGCCGTGATGACGACGCCTTGCGCACGGCCTATCTTGAGCGTGGTCTGAATGTTTTTGCCGAGAAAGGGAGCTTCGATGGCCAGTTCGTCGGGGAAAAAGGAGTCGATGATGCCTGTGATGCGTTCGTAGATGCGTCCTAATTTCAGATAGATGTCTCCTACGCGCCGGAGGTCGATGACCCCCATGGCAATCATTCTGACTTCCTTGCCGCGAATGCCCAGCAATCCATAGCCCAGCACGTTGGTGCCAGGGTCGATGCCAAGTATGATGCGTTCGTCGGTCTGTGCTTTTGGGTGTTCCATACAGCAAAAGTACGCTCTTTTCGCCCGTAGCGCGAGGTTAAGGCCCTGTAATTTAGGACAATTTGAAAAGAATCCTGTATTTTTGCATCATTGAAGACTCAAAAAACGTGATGCCATTCAGTAGGCTTGCATGATTGTTTACGTCATTCTTGCACTGCCTGCCGCGCAGTGTCAGTAGGCGACGGGCGGGCGGAAGTAGCCGTGCTCCTTTCTGCTGCATACTGCTCCGGCATCCCCATACAATACAATCGTTGAAAAAAATAATTCTGCACTCCTGCTTATGAAAAGTCTTAGAAGAACAGCATTGCTTCTGGCAGGCATCGTAGCCAGCGGCATGACTCTGGCAAACGCACAGGCTGTCATCAAATTTGAAAATATGACGCACGACTTCGGCAAGTTCACCGAAGACAAGGTTCAGACTTGCATCTTTACCTTTAAGAACACCGGCGACCAGCCCCTCGTGATACATCAGGCCTTTGCCACGTGCGGATGCACCGTCCCCACCTTCAGCAAGGAACCCGTGGCTCCCGGCAAGACGGGGCAGATCAAGGTGGTATATAACGGCAAGAGTAAGCTCCCCGGCCATTTCAAGAAGAGCGTCAGCGTGCGTTCGAATGCCTCGAATGCCCTCGTGCGAATCTATGTGCGGGGAGACATGAGTGCTGCTGAAGGAAAGTAAAAAAAACGGGGAGGGAGATAAAGCCCTCCCCTCAAGCGGCGAGACTTCGATGGCCGTTTCTCATTGAGGCATAGCCTGAAAGGGAAAGCCAGGCTATGCGTCTTGCAGTTTTGACGATATTTTTTGCCCCAAACATTTGACACCCCAATCATGAATATAGCAGACAATCATCTCGTGGTGATGGCAGGCGGAATAGGCAGCCGTTTCTGGCCGATGAGCACGCCCGAAAATCCGAAGCAGTTCCTTGACATCATGGGAACAGGCCGCACGATGTTGCAACTGACCGTTGACCGCTTTGCCGGAGTCGTACCCATGGAAAATGTTTGGGTGGTGACGGGAGAGCGTTTTGCCGGGATGGTGAAAGAGCAGTTGCCGGAGATTTCTCCCAATCATGTGCTGCTGGAGCCTTGCGGCCGCGGCACAGCCCCCTGCGTGTGCTATGCGTCTTGGCGAATCAAGATGGAGAACCCGCGTGCCAACGTCGTCGTCGCACCTGCCGACCATGACATCCGAAAGGTCAGTCAGCTCCGCGCCACCATCACCGATGCCCTGGACTTCGCCGCCGAGACAGACTGCATCGTGACGATTGGCATTCATCCCACACGCCCTGCCACGGGATATGGCTACATACGTGCCGACCTCAGTCTGCCAGCCCTGCGCATGAAGAAGCTGTTTCGCGTAGATGCTTTCAAGGAGAAGCCCGATCTGGCCACTGCCACAGCCTATCTGCGGCGTAACGATTATTTCTGGAACTCTGGCATCTTCGTCTGGAGCGTGCCGACTATCATCAATGCCTTCCGCGTCTATGCCCGCGATATATCAAAAATCTTCGAGGGGCTTCAGGATGTGTATGGCACGGAGCGCGAACAGAGCGTCATCAATGAGGTGTTCCCCACGTGTCCGAACATTTCCGTCGATTATGCCATTATGGAGAAGGCCGAAGAAGTGTTCGTCTGCCCCGTCGATATGGGATGGAGCGATTTGGGAACGTGGGGCTCGCTGCGCGACCAGCTGGAGAAGGACGAATATGGCAATGCCATCGTGGGCGAAGGCGTGCGCGCCGTGGAGACGGAGAACTGCATCATACATTCCCGCTCGGCGAAGAAAATCATCGTGCAGGGACTGGAAGATTGCATCGTGGTGGAGAACGATGGCAACATCCTGATTTGCAAACTCTCTGAGGAACAGCGCATCAAGTCGTTCCTGTAACTTTTTGGGAATGGAGTTTTACGAGTTGCTGGAGCAATGGTTTGCGCAGAATGCCCGCGATTTGCCCTGGCGCGCCGTTCGCGACCCTTATGCCGTATGGGTGAGCGAAATCATCCTGCAGCAGACGCGCGTGGAGCAGGGGCGCGACTATTACCATCGCTTTCTCGCGGCATTCCCCACGGTGGAGCATCTGGCGGCAGCCAGTCAGGACAGCGTGATGCGGCAGTGGGAAGGTTTGGGCTATTACAGCCGCGCCCGGAATCTTCATGCCGCGGCGAAGCAAATCGTGGAGGCTGGAGGTTTTCCCACTGACGCAGCAGGATGGCGACGGCTGAAAGGCGTTGGGCCATACACCGCAGCGGCGATAGCCTCGTTCTGCTTCGATGAGCCTTGCGCCGTAGTAGATGGCAATGTCTATCGCGTGCTTTCGAGATGTTTTGGCGTGGAGACCCCCATTGACACCACGGCGGGCAAGCGTGAGTTTGCAGAATTGGCCACGCTCTTGCTCGACCGGCAACGCCCTGCGCTCTACAATCAGGCCATCATGGACTTCGGTGCCCTGCAGTGTACGCCCTCCGCGCCTCAGTGTGATGTTTGCCCGATGGCTGACAGATGCAAGGCGAGGGAATGGAATGCCGTCGCGGAGCTGCCCGTGAAAAGCAAGCGCACCGCCGTCACCACGCGCCATCTTATATATATAATATTGGAAGATGAGCAGGGCTCCTTCCTCATACATCGGCGCGAAGGCGATGATATTTGGCGGGGTCTCTACGAACCTTTGCTGCTGGAAATGCCGCATTCCGCTGAGCCTGCTGAGGCGATGTCAGCACTGCGCAGTCTGCTCGCTGCCGATTCTGCCGAAGGCACTGCTTCGCTGACGCTTCGGATAAAGGGCAGTGTGCAGGGATTGCGCCACCAGCTGACCCACCGCCTCCTGCTGGCTGATGCCTATAGGGTGGCAATCGGCGGTATAGGCGAATCGCATGGCAGTTTGCCGCGGGGCTATCGCTGGGTGCGTCCTGACGCTTTGGACGACTATGCCGCGCCGCGCCTCGTCAAGCGTATCTATGAAAGCCTGAAGCTTTAGGTATGTGATAAGAGGCTTTTGGCCTGATGCAAGAGGCTTTTTGCCTGATAAGACACGCTTTCTGCCTGATATAGTTAGCTTTATGCCAGATGCAAGAGGCTTTTTGCCAGATGCAAGAGGCTTTTTGCCTGATATGACAAGTGCGCACAGGGAAGTCCCCTGAGCGCACTTGCTGTAATTTGTCATTGCCTACTTATCACTCTACCCTCAGTTCCTCGTCGGCATGGAAACCGCGTAGGAAGTCGCTGACGTCCATCCGCTTCTTGCCTGAGAGCTGGAGCGATTTGATGTGTAGCCATCCGTCAGAAAGAGCCACTTTCAGCGTCTTCTTGCCTTCAATGACCACCGTGCCAGCAGGCACATCCGTCTGACTGAAGTCTTTTTCCGTGGCATAGACCTTCAGCACCTGCCGTTTCCCGCCGCAGACGAGTTCGGTCCAGGCGGCAGGGTAGGGCGATAGTCCGCGGATGAAGTCATAGACGCGCTTCGTGGGCAATGTCCAGTCTATGCGGCACGTCTCCTTGAATATCTTGGGAGCAGGGTGCAGCACGGTGTTCTCTGCCAGTTCCTCCTGCGCCGTCGTCACCACCTCATCGGCAATGATGGCATCTACGGTTTCTGCCACAAGTTTTGCGCCAAGCACCATCAGTTTGTCATGGACATCTTCGGCGTTGTCCGTGTCGGAGATGTCGATGGCAACGCGGCGTATGATTCTGCCAGTGTCGATGTCGTGGTCCAAGAAGAAAGTGGTGATGCCGGTTTGCGTTTCGCCGTTGATGATGGCCCAGTTGATAGGAGCCGCCCCACGATATTGCGGCAGCAGGGCTGCATGGAGGTTGAAAGTGCCGTATGGCGGCATGTCCCAGACCACTTCCGGGAGCATCCTAAAGGCAACGACAATCTGCAAGTCGGCATTCCAAGCCCGCAGTGCCTGCAAAAATTCCTCATCGCGAAGCCGCTCCGGTTGCAACACGGGCAACCCCTGCTCCAAGGCATATTGTTTCACAGCCGATGCTGCAAGAGAAGTCTGATGGCGGCCTACGGGTTTATCGGGCATGGTGACCACTCCGACCACGTTGTAGCCGCCTTCTACCAATGCTTTTAGGCTCTCAACTGCAAAATCTGGAGTGCCCATAAAGACGATTTTCAGTGTTTCTTTTGTCATAGAACGAATATTTTCTGCAAAAGTAACCACTTTTTGCGAGAAAAATGCTAATTTTGCGGCGCATTGTGCATAGTTTTTCCGTGCTCCCCCAGTTTCTGTGCCCTGAAAGCCTCGGCGGAGAGTCATGGGGGAGGGCATTGCGCCCCCCGTTTTCGTCCTTCTGCAAGCAGCCCTTGCTGCACCGTCAGAATGCACATCCCCACTCGCACGGCATACCGCCAAGCATGCAAGCATATAGCAAAGATTATAAGAAACAAAACAATACATATTACACTAAAAAAGTCATGAATATTTCTCTCGAGAAGACAGGCACCAGTGCTGTCATCACCGTGAAAATGGAGAAGGCAGACTATCAGGATGCCGTCAAGAAAGAACTGAAGCATATCGCCGCAAAGGTGGAGATGCCCGGTTTCCGTAAGGGAAAAGCCCCCTTCTCTTTTGTGGAGAAGCGTTTCGGATTGCAGACCAAAATGGAGCAGGTAGATAAACTGCTCAACAAGACCCTGACTGACTATATTAGCGAGAATAAGCTCAACATCCTTGGCGAGCCGATGGTAGCTGAGCAGCAGCAGGCTATTGATATCGAGCATGCCGACGATTTTGAGTTCAAGTTTGATGTAGCTCTTGCTCCTGAATTTGAAATCTCATTGTCTGCCGACGATCATCTGCCTTATTATGATATTGAAATCACCGATGAGCAGGTGCAGGAGCAGGTGGACAACTTCGCCCGTCAGGCAGGACATCATGAAAACTTCGATACGTATGCCGATGGCGACATCGTACGCGGCGTTCTGGCAGAGCAGGATGCTGAGGGCCAGGTGCTCGAGGATGGCATTCACGTTGAAAAGGCCAGCCTGATGCCTAAGTATTTCAAGGGCGAGGCTCAGAAGGCTCTCTTTGAGAACGCTAAGGTGGGCGATGTGATGACCATCAATCCCTCTGAGGCTTATCTGGACAATGACAGCGAGCTCGCTTCGCTGCTGAAGATTAGCAAGGACGATGTTGAAGCACATCGTGGCAACTTCACTTTCCAGGTTGAAGAAATCAGCCGTTTCGTCCCCGCAGCCCTTGAGCAGGAGCTTTTCGATGCTGTCTTTGAAGATGGCGAAGTGACCACTGAGGAGCAGTTCCGCACGAAGGTGCGCGAGTTGCTGGAGAAGCAGCGCGTGGCAGATGCTGACTACAAATTCCTCATCGACTTCCGCGAGTATTGCAAGGAGAAGGTGGGCGAGCTCGACTTCCCCCGCGACCTCCTCAAGAAGTTCATGCTGCTGAGCATGAAGGATAAGGAAAATGCTGAACAGACCGTTGAAAATGAATTTGAGCAGAGCCTCGTAGGTCTCAAGTGGCAGCTTATTCAGGATCGCCTCGTGCGCCAGTATGAGGTGAAGGTGAGCGAGGAGGACATTCGCGAGACGGCTGTCAACCGCGCTCGTATCTCCTTCCTCCGTTATGGCATTCCCAATGTTCCCGAGGAATATGTCAGCCAGTTCGCTGATAATATGATGAAGGACGAAAAGCAGGTTCGCTCTATCGTCGATGAATGTATAGATAAGAAGCTGGCTGCTACCATGAAGGAAGTATTAAGCCTTGACCATAAGGCAGTTTCGCTCGAGGAGTTCCAGAATTTCTTTAAGCCTGCACAGGAGGAGACTCAGGAATAATTCCCCCTATATATGGTAAGGTACACCGCGCGCCGCTGAGATAATGTTTTCATGCAGGCACGCCTTTGACATCGAGGCGGAAGGAGAGATGGGGCTTGTCTCCCCGTTGCTCCTTTCGCCTTTGTTTTTTTATTAGTTTATGAGATATGTGGGTCCTGTAAATCAGCCCCCATCCCATAATTATTAACCTTTTTGAATGTGGGAATTTATAGAACCCACCAATAACATACAATCTGATGAACGACTTTAGAAAATTCGCGACCAAGCATATCGGCATCAACTCCATGGCGTTTGACGATATCGTGCGCACCCAAAACAAATACCTCAATCCCTACATCCTCGAAGAGCGTCAGCTGAACGTCACGCAGATGGACGTCTTCAGCCGTCTCATGGCAGACCGCATCATCTTCCTCGGAACTGAAATCGACGATTATGCCGCTAACACCATTCAGGCGCAGATGCTCTATCTCGACTCCACCGACCCTGGCAAGGACATCAGCATCTATCTCAACAGCCCTGGCGGCAGCGTGTATGCAGGTCTGGGCATTTACGATACGATGCAGTATATTCAGAGCGATGTGGCTACCATCTGCACCGGTTGCGCCGCATCTATGGCTGCCGTCCTCCTCGTGGCTGGTAAGGAAGGAAAGCGCTATGCTCTCCCCCATAGCCGCGTCATGATCCATCAGCCCCTCGGTGGCGCGCAGGGACAGGCGAGCGACATCGAAATCACCGCACGCGAAATCCAAAAGCTCAAGAAGGAGCTCTACCAAATCATCAGCGAGCACAGCCATACCGACTTCGACAAGGTTTGGGCTGACAGCGACCGCGACTATTGGATGACTGCTGAAGAGGCTAAGGCCTACGGCATGATTGACAATATCTTGAAGAAGAAATAAATAGCTGACAGAAGATGGCAAGAACCCCCAAAAATGAAGTTTGTAGCTTTTGCGGACGCCCTGCTGAAGAGGTGGGATTCCTCATCCATTCCCCCCTTCCCGGAGGCTTCGTCGGCATCTGTCCGGAGTGTGTGGAGCAGGCTATGAACATTTGCCACCTGCAGCGTGGCCACCAGCATTTCTCTTCGCAGCAGCTGGAGGATATTGAAGTCCCCACGCCCCGGGAAATCAAGGAGCATCTTGACCGCTACGTCATTGGGCAAGACGATGCCAAGAAGCATCTCGCCGTGGCAGTCTATAACCACTATAAGCGCATCTTCCGCAATCAGCAGGACGATGACGGCGTGGAGATCGAAAAGAGCAATATCATCATGGTGGGCCCCACGGGAACGGGCAAGACCCTCCTTGCCCGCAGCATCGCCAAACTGCTGAAAGTGCCCTTCACCATCGTCGATGCCACGGTCTTCACGGAGGCTGGATATGTGGGCGAGGATGTCGAGAGCATTCTCTCGCGTCTGCTTCAGGAGGCCGACTTCGACCTCGAAAGCACGCAGCGTGGCATCGTCTTTATCGACGAAATTGATAAGATTGCCCGAAAGGGCGACAACCCTTCGATTACGCGCGACGTCAGCGGCGAGGGCGTGCAGCAGAGCATGCTCAAACTCCTTGAGGGAAGCATCGTCAATGTGCCACCAAAGGGCGGACGCAAACACCCGGAGCAAGACTTCGTGCATGTCGATACGCGCAATATCCTCTTCATCTGCGGCGGTGCATTCGATGGTATTGAGAAAAAGATTGCTCAGCGTCTGAACACGCATACCGTCGGCTATAACTCCGTGCAGAACGTGCGGCGGTTAGACCCCAATAATCTCCTGAAATATGTGGAACCTTCAGACTTGAAGTCGTTCGGACTCATCCCCGAGCTCATCGGTCGTCTGCCCGTGCTCACCTATCTCAATCCGCTCGACAAGACTGCGCTTCGCAATATCCTGACCGAGCCGAAGAATGCGATAGTCAAGCAGTATGCCCATCTGTTCGAGCTTGATGGCAAGACACTGAAGTTTGAAGACGATGCCCTGGATTATATCGTAGAGAAAGCCGAGTCGTATCGCCTTGGCGCACGCGGTCTGCGCTCCATCGTCGAGACCATCATGACGGATGCCATGTTTGAAGCCCCCTCCTCTGCCGACACCACGTTCGTCGTCACGAAAGAATACGCACATCAGCAGTTGGAGAAACATCAGTCCGGCAATGCTTAAGGTCGGTTCTATAAATTAGCTTGTGATGTATTTGCGGCTATCGTGCCGTAGGTTTTTGATTTTCATGAGGGAGCGTAGCGGGCTACGTGACCGAATGAAAAACAAAAAGATACGGTGCGAGAGGCGTGAAGACATCCAAGTAAAACAGAACACTGCCTTACATTGAAAACTAATTTATAGAACTTACCTTAATATCTCGCCCCCCTGATGGGGCAGCGTATAGCGTAGTTCAGGTTTAGCAAAAGCGAAGGAAGCCGCCCGAAGGGAAAGGCAACCGTAGTGAAGCGATACCTTGGACTACGCTGTGTTATTTATAAGCGAGCAAGGCATCATAGTCGTAGCCGTGTTGCGCAAACACTCGTCGGACATATTCTATTTGCGATTCGCCTCTTGCCACCTGCCTTTCATGGCTGTCAATGCTGTGGTTGTCATTGCTGTGGCTGTCAATGCCATGGTTGTCAATGCTATGATTGTCAATGCTATGCTGAGGAGAATCATCGACTGAATCTGCCTGACAGGAGACACTATCCACATTGCCGTTGGCAGCAGGAGGAGCAACGGCGGCGGGACGACAGTCCGTCAGCGGCTCCGTCTCCCAGGTTCTCTGCTTCAGGAAGTTGCAGAATTTCCTGCGATACTGCTTGTAGGGGCGCAACTCCACGTAAGACTTGATATACTCGATGGCCGCCCGCCGCTCATCGTCCTTCAGCTCGTCCCAGACGGACTGTGCCAAGACGCTGTCGCCCGCCGGCTTGTCGTAGAGGCTGTATGCCCGCTCAAACGTGAGGTCTTCGGCGGCGCTGTCCGGCGTTGCTGCATGCTGGTCTGTTGCCGTTGCTGCTTTTCCCGTCGGCGTCTCCATGCTGGCAGTCATTTCATCATGCTCCTCCTTCTCAGTCATAACCTCCTTCTCCTTCTCTAAACCTCCCTCCATCTTCATTTCTTCTCCCACACTCTCATCATCATCATGATTGATAGGAGAGTTATGGTTATTATTATTATAATTATTATTGTTATTATTATTATTATTATTTAGGGGGGTGTGGGGGGAATTGGTCATGACGATGCCGTCATTGCAGTTACCCATCGTTTTCGACGCGGAAGTTTTGGCAGAGGAGCCGTTGCAGCGAGTCTGATATTTCGCCACGTCGCGGTCCAGCGCAGCACGCAGCAGATGGAACACCGCCATCAGCGCACGGTTCTTGAACTGCGGCATTTCACCGCAAGCCGCATAGTTCATCAGTGCAAACATGAGGTTCCCCATGCTCGTTGCCGACAGGCATTTCAGTGCCTCCAGATTGTCGAGGTGCAGGATGATGCTTTGTATGCGTGGTTGTATCATAATCGTTTTATTTAGGATGTATGTTTTGAAAAATATGTCGCAAATATAATAAATTGGCTCTCTTGAAACAAAATATTAAATCCTATTTCCTTTGAAAAACTAAATAAAAGTGATTATTTAGCAAACTCAGATGTTACATTTTCAGAGTTTAGCCGTTGCATCGTCCGCCATTTTCATTCTTCCGTATCATCCTCTCAGAATGCCAAATGCAGTTCTCCATAAATAGTGCTCACTCCAGGCTTCGGAGTGAGCACTTTTCGGTATCAGAATAATCCCAATGAGGGGTCAGAGTGGTCACATCCATCGGGCGATAGGCCTCGGATTATCCGCATGGTATGGCCCTAACGAATGATTGGACAATAAAATAACGTGAGTTCGACGAATATACTTTAGAATAAAGTAAGTTGCCTGTCATTT
>CALZJF010000057.1 GCA_945787885.1 uncultured Bacteroidales bacterium
TTATTATAATTATTATTATTCATAGAGAGAGGGATATAAAGGGAGAGAGGGATATAGGGAGGGGAGGGGCGTTGATGATGATTTGTGTGTGTGGTTGTATCATGATTGCTTGAATTAAATTGTTTACGCTTGATTTATGGTACAAATATAGCAAAATGATTTTCTCAAATCAAAACTTTCCGTTTGCTTTCATGTTGAAAAATTTTGTATTGCAACTATTTCGCAAGCCTCGATATTGCATTCAGAGCACGTCACCATGATTTTCCCGCTCCCGCCTCGTCGTCCCACAGCATCGGGGCAAGCCTCGCAAAGATGGTCATGATGAGCCCTTCCGAACGGTGATGCCCGCGAACGGTTGTAAGGCGGAACGAACACGCTGCGCCGCAAACCGAAGGTTGTCAGCCGAACGCAAGCCGCACGGCTGCGCCCTGCTATGGTTCGCGCTCTGCCAGCAAATTCTTCGACGGCATTTTTGCCTCTCAAGCAATCACTCTGAAGGGGCAATGTGGCCACTATGGGGGCAGAAAGTGGCCAATCAGGAGGCAGCCGCCTGCAGATGGGGGCGCGAAGCACAGAATTTCCGCCTAAGCAGATGAAACAGGCGCTGAAAAGCAGCATGATGCCTGAATGCCCTGTTTGGATGCAGCAGTCTGCCCTGAAAGCCCCCTTTAAGAACTTTTGCCCTTTTTTTGCTTTCCAGCCCATACGTTCTGACTCATCCCTTTTCGATTTTTCGCATTTTCTTCACAACTTTGAAACAGAAATGTAATAAAATTCCGAAAACAATTGTAATTTTGCGCAGCCATGAAAAGCGAAAATCAAACTTCACCATACACACTTTTATGGAAACACTCCTCAACTTGCTGAGCCTGCTGGGCTCGCTCGGACTCTTCCTTTACGGTATGAAGATCATGTCCGAAGGTTTGGAAAAATTTGCCGGCGACCGCCTGCGCGCCATCCTCGCCGCAATGACCAAGAACCGCTTCATGGGCGTCATCACCGGAGTCCTCGTCACAGCACTCATCCAATCGTCGAGCGCAACCACAGTGATGGTCGTCAGCTTCGTCAATGCCGGACTGATGAACCTCACGCAAGCCATTGGCGTCATCATGGGTGCCAACATCGGTACCACCGTCACGGCGTGGGTCATCTCTGCAGTGGGCTTCAAAGTGAATATTGCCGCCTTTGCCCTCCCACTGCTCGCCATTGGCATTCCGCTGATTTTCAGTAGCAACAACAAGCGGAAGAGCGTCGGAGAATTTGTCTTCGGATTCTGCTTCCTCTTCATGGGTCTGTCGTTCCTGCAGAGTTCGGCCGAAAGCCTGAACATCGGCACCCTCGTCGCCAATATGCTGGCAAACATCGAGGGAGGCGGATTCCTCACCATCATCCTCTTCGTCGTCGTCGGCGCACTCGTCACGATGCTCGTGCAGGCCTCTGCCGCCACGATGGCCATCACCCTCATGCTCTTCGACATGCAGATTCCCGGCTTCGGCTTCGAGCAGGCTGCCGCCCTCGCCATGGGACAGAACATCGGTACGACGATCACGGCATTCATGGCATCGCTCACCGCCAACACGCAGGCACGCCGCGCCGCCCTGGCCCACATGTTCTTCAATGTCTTCGGCGTCCTCGTTGTCCTCGTATTCTTCTATCCCTTCTGCAATGCCATCACCTGGATAGTCACAGACTTCATGCACGCCGGCGGCAACGACCTCTTCCGGCTCTCCGCCTTCCACACGGCCTTCAACATCTTCAACACGCTGCTCCTCATCGGCTTCGTCAAGCAGATACAGCGTTTCGTCTGCTTCGTGCTGCCGCAGAACGAGCAGGAGGAAGTGGGACGCCTGCAGTTCATCTCCGCAGGTATTCTCAGCACCGCCGAGCTCTCGCTCCTGGAGGCACGCAAGGAGGTGGCTCTCTTCGGCGAACGCTGCGAGAAGGCTTTCCAAATCGTCTGCGGAATGCACGGCATCGAGAAGGACGACGACTTCATGAAGGAGTTCAAGCGCGTGGAGAAATATGAGGGCATCACCGACAACATGGAGCAGGAGATAGCCCATTATCTCCAGCAAGTGTCGGAGGGAAGGCTCTCCGACGATGCCAAACGCCAAGTGAACCGCATGCTGCGCGAAGTGGACGACCTGGAGAGCATCGGCGACTGCTGCTACAACCTGGCACGCGTGCAGAGCCGCAAACGCCAATACTGCAAGGAGCACTTCACCGACGAGCAGCTGAAGCAAATTAGCCACATGGAAGACTTGGTGAACATGGCGCTGCAACAGATGAACCGCATGCTCGCACAGCCTGAAGGCTATGGCCACGACCTCAGCCAGAGCTATCAGATAGAGAACAAAATCAACCAGCTGCGCAACGATTTGAGGAACACGAACCTCACGTGCGTGGAGAACCATGAGTACGACTATCGCCTCGGCGCGTTCTATACGGACTATATCTCGGAATGCGAGAAGCTCGGCGACCACATCATCAACGTCGTACAGGCTAAGGCACGCCTCTCGCGCAACTAATCCGTGTGCTTGGGAGCATGACTCTGAGAGAAGGGGGGATGTATCTGACCAACAGCGTCTGATACATCCCCCCTCCCTGTCTTACAACGGCTGAGGCGCACGGCATTCCCCCATAGTTGCCGCATAGACTTTCTACCTTTCGCCCCACAATCTGCCGCTACCCCCCGCAAACATCGAAAAAGTTTGGAAGAAAACCCATCTTTTTGTATTTTTGCATGGAAAGTCCACACGTGTGCAGGCGCAGAGACAGACAACGATGCGCGCAACACGGCGGCAACACACATCAGACAAACAACACACACACATCAGATTCAATACCACGAACAATGGAAAAAAGAAAGATTCAGTTTTCGCTCGTCTATCGCGACATGTTCCAGTCGAGCGGTAAATTCCAGCCCCGCAAGGACCAGTTGGAGCGCATAGCTCCCGTCATCATCAAGATGGGCTGCTTCAGCCGCGTCGAGACGAACGGCGGTGCCTTCGAACAGGTGAACCTGCTCTACGGCGAAAACCCCAATCAGGCCGTGCGCGCCTTCACACGCCCCTTCAACGAGGTTGGCATCAAGACCCACATGCTCGACCGCGGTCTCAACGCGCTGAGAATGTTCCCCGTGCCCGCCGACGTTCGCCGACTGATGTACAAGGTGAAGCACGCACAGGGCGTGGACATCACCCGAATCTTCTGCGGACTGAACGATGTGCGCAACATCATCCCCTCCATCAAATATGCCATCGAAGGCGGCATGACTCCCCAGGCCACCCTCTGCATCACCACGAGCCCCATCCATACGGCAGAATATTATGCCAACATAGCCGACCAGCTCATTGAGGCGGGCGCGCCGGAAATCTGCCTGAAGGACATGGCGGGCATCGGACAGCCGGCTATGCTCGGCGAACTCTGCCGACGCATCAAGGAGAAGCACCCCGAGGTCATCATACAGTATCACGGCCACTCTGGCCCCGGACTCTCCATGGCAAGCATCCTGGAGGTGTGCAGAAATGGTGCCGACGTCATCGACACTGCCATCGAGCCCCTCTCGTGGGGCAAGGTGCATCCGGACATCATCTCCGTGCAGAGCATGCTGAAGAATGCGGGCTTCGATGTGCCTGAAATCAACATGGACGCCTATATGGAGGCACGCAAGCTGACGCAGGAGTTCATCGACGACTTCCTGGGCTACTTCATGAACCCGAGCAACAAGCTCATGTCATCGCTCCTCCTCGGATGCGGCCTGCCGGGCGGAATGATGGGCTCGATGATGGCCGACCTCACGGGCGTGATGGCTGCCATCAATGCCAATCGCGCGAAGAAGGGCGAGGAACCGCTCTCGGAAGATGCCCTCCTCGTGCGCCTCTTCGACGAGGTGGCATACGTTTGGCCCCGCGTGGGATATCCTCCCCTCGTCACGCCCTTCAGCCAGTATGTCAAGAACATTGCCCTGATGAACCTCCTCACGGAGTCGATGGACAAGCCTCGCTACACCATGATGGACAATGCCATCTGGGGCATGATTCTCGGCAAGAGCGGAAAGCTCCCCGGCGAGGTGGCTCCCGAAATCGTGGAGCTCGCCAAGGAGAAAGGCTTTGAATTTACCGATGCCGACCCGCAGTCGTACTATCCCGACGACCTCCAGCGCTTCATCGATGAGATGGAGACCAACGGCTGGGAGCGCGGCGAAGACGATGAGGAACTCTTTGAGTTCGCCATGCACGAGACGCAATACCGCGACTATAAGAGCGGGGCTGCCAAGAAGCGTTTCCTCGCTGACCTTCAGGCTGCGAAAGACAAGGAGGCGGCCAACGGCATGACGCTCGAAGAGGCTGCTGCCTTCAAGCATGCCAAGGCGGACGCCATCGTGGCTCCGGAGAATGGCATCGTGCTGTGGGAAATCGGCGGCGACGCTGAGAACGTGCGCGCCATCGAACCCTTCATCGGACAGGAATTTGCTGAGGGCGAACGCTTCTGCTACATCGAAAACGCTCACGGACAAATCAGCGAACTGCCGGCTGCCATGGGCGGAAAGCTCGTAGAAATTGCTGCCAAGCAGGGAGCACACGTGATGAAGGGCGACGTCATCGCCTACATACAGCGTCCGAATCAGGCTGAATAATCATGTTGCCCAGCGATTTTCCCTCTGACCCCTTCATGCTGATGAGCTTCGTCAATATGAAGTTGCGCGATGAATTTCCTTCGCTCGACGAGCTCTGCGCCTACTATGGCGTGGAGCGCGCCGAGATAGAAGTGCCGCTCTGGGGAGCCGGATTTGAATATAGCGCAGAAAACAATAAGTTTTGGTAAGCACTAAATCCCACAGCGAAGGCGAGACTGCCGGCTGCTGCCATGACGGCAAGCTGGCTCGCCCTCACTGCCCTCCCCTCCCACTACCGAATCACACCATGTACAGATATTACCCTCTGACGATTTCCTGCATCATCTTCACCATCGTGGTCTGCATGATGCCTATCTCTGACCCTCCTCTGGGCGATGTGCCTTTTATCGATAAATGGACGCATCTGGTACTCTTCGGCGGAATTGCCTCTGCCTCTCTCTTTGAATTGACGCTGAACCGCAAGCTCTACACCTCCCTGCGCTGGCTGCTGCCCCTGCTGATTGCACTGCTGGGCGGACTGGTGGAACTCATGCAAGCCACTCTCACCACCAATCGTTCGGGCGAATGGCTGGACTTCGTGGCAGACGTGGCGGGCGTGATGCTGCTTTCGCCCCTGGCATACGCCGTGTGCAGAATCATCAGCCGACGGCTCAAGAAAGACTGAAGCCCTCTCCCGGCATCGCAGCCCCCCACTTTTTGGCTGCGACGATTCATCTTCTTCTATCCATATTATATATAATCTCCACCATGCTATACCTCCGACTCGAAGACCACAGACTCATCTTGGCCGACTATTCGCGCGCTGCCACTCAGCAGCCAGACAGCCATGCCATACTGACGCTGGTGGAACATCCACTCAAACCGGGGCTCTCGCTCCCGCAAAACCTCCACACGGCACGCATGCAGCACGAGATGTTTCAGAAGTCGGGGCAGATGGAGGTCATCGTCAATGGGCCTACCACGCTGGTGCCCGTCTCGGAATACGAAGATGCCTCGGAGAGTCTGGTCTTCAAGTCGTGCTTCAGCGTGGCTGGGGAGAATGCGTTCCGAGTGCTGGCCGACAATATCCCTCAGCTGCGCACGATGCTCATCTTCGGCGTAAGGCAAAAGGTGGCAGAGGCTATAGCCAATGAATTTCAGGACTGCGATGTCCACTACACTTCTGCCACATCGCTCCTGCTCCGACGCTTCGCCCTCCACGATTTCCCCCTGCAACATCGGCGCATATACCTCAATTGCCGCGAGGGCTTTATGGATGTGGCAGCCTTCACCGAACGGCAGCTGGCGGCTTGCTGCACCTACGAGACGAGCACGCCGAACGATGCCGTGTATTACACCCTGGCCTTGTCGAAAGCCCTGGGCTTCAAGACGAAGGAGACGCGCTATATCCTCACGGGCAACAATAGCCTTTGCAAGGAGACGCTGGCAGCACTGCAACACTTTGTGGCTGACACCGCACTGCGGACGCTGACCGACGAGTTCGGGCAACGCCCCATCACGCGGCACCCCGCCGTCCCCTACGACCTCGGACTCATGCTGCTCTCGCACTGAAAGCGGACTGTTGGCATAAGGAGGTAAACAAAACTAATTTTCATCACCTACCTAACAGCCCACGCAGAAAGCCCCTCCTCTCCCCATCATCATCTTCACCCGTCTTACCACTTCCTTCATGCGCATCATTACCGGAAAATATAAAGGCAAACGCTTCGAAGTGCCTCGGAATTTCAAGGCACGCCCTACGACGGACTTTGCCAAGGAAAACCTCTTCAACGTACTGCGGGCATACATCGACTTCGAGGAAACCCGCGCCCTCGACCTTTTCGCTGGCACGGGCAGCATCACGCTCGAACTGCTTTCAAGAGGCTGCCCGGAGGTGGTGTGCGTGGAGCGCGACCGCCAGCATTTTGCCTTCATCAGCCAAGTGTTGCGCTCGCTGAACGATGCTGCGGCACGCCCCATCTGCGGCGATGCACTGCGCTACATCAAACGCGCAAGCCGGAGCTTCGACCTCGTCTTTGCCGACCCTCCCTACGCCCTGCCCGAACTTCCAGAAATTCCGCAAAGCATCTTGCAGAGCAAGCTGCTCGCACCCGGCGGACTGCTCGTCGTGGAACACGGAAAGACAAACGATTTCAGCCCGCACCCGCTCTTCATCGAGCATCGCGAATACGGCAGCGTCAATTTCTCCTTCTTCCGCCAAACAGCTGACGAGACACCGTCCTAAGTCTGAACACCTCTTTTCAGGTGGGACTCCATAGCCCCTTCCTCCGTTTTATCCTCCTCATCTTACCCTCGCCCCCCACCTTGCTCTACAAAGTCTTTGCACAGCATCTGCAACGCGCGTTCCGACATCGCTTCACACCGCATCAGGCGGAAGCGGCACTGCGCATCGGCGCCTTCCTTGCCGACCCTCGCGACCGCCAAGCATTCATACTACGCGGATATGCCGGAACGGGAAAAACATCGCTGACGGCAGCGGTGGCAAAGGTGTGGGAGGAGACGCAAAACCCCGTCGTACTGCTCGCGCCTACCGGGCGGGCGGCAAAGGTGCTGGCGACGCACGCGGGAAAACCTGCCTACACCATCCACAAGATGATTTACAGGCAGCAGACATTTCGGGGAGAAGACACGCGCTTCGACCTGGGGTGGAACAAGAAGAGCCATGTGCTCTTCATCGTTGACGAGGCTTCGATGCTCTCCTGCGCCTCCACATTTTCCGTCTTCGGCACGGGCAATGTGCTGGAAGACCTCGTTTCATTCGTCTTTTCACAGCCTGGCTGCCGACTGATGTTTGTGGGCGACATTGCCCAGCTCCCCCCCGTCGGCGAGCAGTGCAGCCCGGCTCTCGTGCCTGCCACACTGCGCGGCTATGGGCTGAACGTGCGCGGAGCAGAACTGAAGGAGGTGGTACGCCAGCAGCAGCTTTCGCCCGTCCTGCGCGAAGCCACCAAACTCCGGCAGCAACTGGAAGAGGCTTCGGCTGACGGCCTCCCCGACATCGACTGTTCGCCCTCGCCGAACGCTGACAGCCGGCTCAGCATGCTCCCCGGCGATGAAGTCGCAGAGAGCATTGAAGATTCCTATCGGCAGTGGGGCATCGACGATACCATCATCGTCACCCTCAGCAATCGCCGGGCTGCTGCCTACAACGAAGCCATACGCCGCCGCATCCTGATGCACGACGACCTCCTGAACTCGGGCGACAGAGTCATGGCGGTGAAGAACAATTATCACTGGACGGAGGAGGTGATGGCGCAACTGTCGCCCGAAGACATGCGCCGGTTCCCCCTTGCCTTCATTGCCAATGGCGACTGTGCCATCGTCGTCCGCTACAAGAACGTACATGAGATGTACGGCTTCTGCTTTTGCGACGTCACCCTCCGATTTCCGGATTATGAGAACACCTGCATTGATGTCCGTGCCAATCTCAGCACCCTCAACAGTCCTGCTCCCGCTCTGACGGAGAGCGAGCAGCGCAGCCTCTTCGAGCAGGTAGAAGCCTCCTATTCACATATTCGCGATCGCCGCGAACGCATGAAGGCCGTACGCCGCGATGCTTACTACAATGCGCTGCAAATAAAATATGCCTACGCCGTCACCTGCCACAAAGCGCAGGGCGGACAGTGGCACGATGTCTATGTAGATCCCGGGTATATGCCTTTGGAAAACATGGATGCCACGGAATTTCTGCGCTGGCTCTATACGGCTCTCACCCGCACCTCTGCCAATCTCTTTCTGCTGAATTGGCCCCAGAACGACCTGTAGCCTCGCTCAACCTGTCTCTCCTTTATCACCTCACTACTCTTTTCCTGCCATTTTCATCATGCGCACACTATATACCCTTCTGGCGGCATGCTTCGCCCTTACAGCCTCGGCGCAACGCGCAAAATTCTCTGCCACGGAAATCGACATGGGCCAAATCAGTTGGCACACGGAAGCCGTGGCTCGCATTGAAGTGAAAAACACGGGCAACCGCCCACTGCTCATCACTGACGTCACGACAGACTGTGGCTGTACGGTGGTCAATTTCGACAAAGCCCCCATTGCGCCCGGACATACCTCCGTCATCTCTGCCACCTATGATGCGGAGACGCTGGGCACCTTCGCCAAATACATCACCGTCAGCACCAACGCTTCTGATGCTCCCACTGACATTCTGCTGACGGGATGCGTACAGACGCGGGTCATCGACTATAGCCAGCAGTTCCCCTTCAAGGTGGACAACATCCTGCTATCTACAGACCATATTGAATTTGACGATGTCAATAAGGGCGACCTCCCACAGCAGACACTCCTCGTGCTGAACAATGGCAAGCAGAACTATGTGCCAGAACTCATGCACCTCCCTCCTTATCTCACTGCCATCTGTCAACCCGAGGTGCTGCGTCCGGGCAGAATCGGACGTATCACCCTCACCCTTGACAGCCGTCTTCTTCCGAATCTCGGCGTCAACCGTGCCAGCATCTACATTGCCCGCTTCCCCGGCGACAAGGTGCGGCAAGCCTCCGAGATAGAACTCAGTGCTACCCTGCTCCCCCAGTTCAACCTCACCGAACAGCAGTTGCAGCAATCGCCCACCGCCGTCATCCCCACCCACATCGACCTCGGAAAACGCACGGGCAAGAAGAACCTCAAGGGCTCACTGACGTTGGAAAATCAAGGTTCGGGCGTGCTCCACGTATCCGCCCTGCAGGTGTATAACCCTGGAATCTCCGTCTCCCTCTCGAAGAGCACGCTGCAGCCGGGCGAAAAGGCTACGCTGAAGATAAAACTTGCAGCCGTCTCGTCCACATTCAAAGGCCGCCGCCGCATTTTGCTCATCACGGACGACCCGAAGAACTCCAAGATTGCCATTGATGTCGTGGCGCAATAATTGGTAGCGCCCGCGGCGAAATGGCATTTGCCAAAGACATCGGCTGCAAGACATAACATTCGGCAACGAGGCAAGGGCTTGAGGGATGTTTTTGCCACACCACATAACATATTTGCAGGATTAGGGCTTAAAAAACACAGAAAAGGCGTTCAAAATTTGCGCATTCCGCGAAACAGCCCTATCTTTGCAACACGAAAAAGCACGGATAGTAGCGCAGTTGGTAGCGCACTACGTTCGGGACGTAGGGGTCGGGCGTTCGAGTCGCCTCTATCCGACGCTCTACAGCGCCTCCACAGCAGTTTAGTTGTGGAGGCGTTTTTTTGTTTTTCATCAGTCATACAAACATCAGCCATATAAACCTCTGCGATATAAACCTCTGCGATATGAACAAATACAAAGCCATTGTGCTCGACCTCGACGGCACACTCACCAACGATGCCAAGGAGATTACTCCAAAGACCCACGACACCCTGATGCAAGCTCAGCAGGCAGGGCTGCGCATCGTCTTAGCCTCTGGCCGTCCGACATACGGCATCAGTGCCCTCGCTGACGAATTGGAGATTGGACGTTACGGCGGCTTCGTATTGGCATTCAACGGCGGACGCATCATAGAATGGGGCGAAAATCCACGCATCATTGCCGACACCATCCTCGATGCTTCACTCGTCAGTCCACTCTACGCCGCTGCCAAAGAGGCTGGATGCGAAATTCTCACCTATCAGGGCGAGGGCATTGCCGCCACGAGCACACGGAATAAATATGTGCTCCACGAGGCTTTCATCAACAAAATGCCCGTCAAACTCTACGATGACTTCGTCGGACAGGTGGAGCATCCCATCAACAAATGCCTCATCGTCGGCGACCCGCAGCGACTCATTCCCTTGGAGCAACAGTTGGCGGCGCGCTATGCTGGCAGGCTCAGCGTCTATCGCTCTGCCGCCTTCTTCTTGGAATGCGTGCCTCCAGGCATCGACAAGGCTGCCAGCCTGCAACTTCTCATAGAGCGCCTCGGACTCTCACGCGAGGAGCTAATGGCGGTGGGCGATGGCTACAACGACTTGAGCATGATTCGCTTCGCAGGATTGGGCGTCGCCATGGCAAATGCTGCCCGCGAGGTGCAGGATGCTGCCGAATATATCACCTATTCCAATCAGGAAGACGGTGTGGCGCACGTGGTCGAAAAGTTCTTCCTGCGCCCATTGTCCAAGCAATAGTTGCAAGCCTGACAAAGCCCGTAGCGAAAACGAGAAAAAGCCATCTTCCGAGTCATTGATTCGGAAGATGGCTTTTTCTTGAAAGCATTGCTTTTACGGTGTGTGATCTGGTCGGGACTCGAACCCGAGACCGTCTGCTTAGAAGGCAGATGCTCTATCCAGCTGAGCTACCAGACCTTTTTCCACAAGCAGAAAGCAATTGGTGGCTTTCGGGCGGCAAAATTACAATTTGCTTTTGATTCAGCAAAGCAAAATCAGGATTATCCGCTATTTTCAGGTAAAAAAAATCGCAGTTTTGTCAGCGGCAGGTGATATGAAAGCAAGATTGCCTGTACTCATACTTCACCCAGCACGTGCCTAACCGTCGCTGGTCGGCGAGCACTTCTGCCAGCACGCTCTTCAGCGTCACTGCCCACGTCTCAGGTTGTGGCGGAAGGTCGGGGTCTTGCACGCGATGGAAGACATTGTAGGAAATATCGAACGTCGTCCCATATCGATGACACGACTGTTCGGACGCATTGCCGTTATGGCGGCGCAGGCGCTTCACATCTTCGTCCGTCCGGAGCACGGAGGTGACCACCATCTTGTGGAAAGGAATGCCCTTCGATGCCAGGCTGTCCAAGAATGCACGGCCAATCTCGTCGAGCAAGCGCGCGGCACGCGGCACAAGATAGGGAATGGAATGCGAAAGACGCTCAATATCATAGAACGGACTCGCGCCAATATAGACGAACTCCGTCCTGCGCTGCGAGGCCTCCTCGCGGTCGGCACAACTCTCTACGCCCAAACGCTGCGCCGTGGCTAACTGCACATCGTTCAGGTCGGGAAAAAACTGATGGAAGGTGCCGGGAATCGATGTCACACGGTTCTTCACCGGCGTGCCGTCAGGGTGGGTCAGGCGCAACATGGGGCGGGGACGCTGCAACATGCTATCGACGTGCATCTTCGCAAGCGTGATGCTATCGTGAACCACGGGGCGGGCAGTGCGCATCTCCACAATGCGCTCCTTCACCTCTTCCAGCTTCTCGCCTGCAATTTCAGGGAATGCACACTTCAAGCCAAACAGCACGCCGGCTGCTGCCCAGAAACATAGCAGAAAATGCAAGCGATTAAACTTATATGGGGGATTGGATTTAGTAGCCATAGTTTGAATTTGACCGCAAATTTACTCTAATAGCCCGAAAAAAGCAAGTGATTTTTTTTATTTCTACCAATCAGATGTTAAATTTGCAGACGTTATAGGCCACATTGCCCTATTTGCCAATGGTGTTTCCATGAGGGCACGATGGGCATTCACAGAAATGCCCTGACGGCAAGATAGCCGCCCAACACCATTGCAAGTTACCCTTACGACAGCAAGTTACCCTTACGACAGCAAGATAGAAAACGATTGCATGATAGAAAAACACTTTGTCATCGAAGAGGCTGACCCCATCATCTTCTACGGCCCCTCCAACGCTAATCTCCGCATGCTGCGCGCCCTGTGTCCGAAGCTTCGGATTGTCGGTCGCGGCAACGTCCTGAAAGTGATGGGCGCAGAAGAGGACATGGCCGTCTTCGAAGAGGATTTTCATCGGCTGGAACGTCATTGCGCTCGCCACAATGTGCTGTCGGAGGAAGATATTCTCGACATCATCAAGGGCACGCACTCCGCCTCGGGGGAAGACGCTGAGAAGGGCATCATCGTCTATAGCACTGGGGGCAAACCTATCTCACCCCGAACGGAGAATCAGCGTCGCCTCGTCGATGCCTTCCGCCAAAACGACATGGTCTTTGCCATCGGGCCAGCCGGAACGGGCAAGACCTATGTGGCAATCGCCCTCGCCGTACGCGCCCTGAAAAACCGCGAAGCGCGCAAGATCATTCTGTCACGCCCTGCCGTCGAGGCTGGAGAGAAACTGGGATTTCTGCCCGGCGACATGAAGGACAAGATTGACCCCTATCTGCAACCCCTCTACGATGCCCTGCAGGAAATGATTCCCGCTGCGAAACTGCAGGAATATATGGACCAGAACGTCATACAGATTGCTCCACTGGCATTTATGCGCGGACGCACGCTCAACGATGCCGTCGTCATCCTCGACGAAGCGCAAAACACCACGAGCATGCAACTCAAGATGTTTCTGACACGCATGGGCTGGAACACGAAGATGATTGTCACGGGCGACGAAACGCAAATCGACCTCCCTCCACGCAGCATCTCGGGGCTCGTCGAAGCCAAAGCACTTCTGGCGGACATCCCTGGCATTGCCTTCATCCAGATGTCGAAGGCGGACATCGTGCGCCACAAACTCGTCTCGCGCATCGTCGAAGCCTACGAACGGCAGGCTGCCAAAGCCCGCTCCGCATCTTCTGAAGAGAAACCGCAGGCTCCGGCTTCTGCAACTGATTCCGCCTCCTGAAACTTAGAAAACCCAACCTTATAACACCCTATAAGCAATGAAATCATTGACCCACACCGATTTCAAATTCCCTGGCCAGCAGGGAGTCTATCATGGAAAAGTTCGCGATGTCTATCATCTTGGCGACCGCCTCGTCATGGTAGCTACCGACCGCATCAGTGCCTTCGACGTTGTCCTGCCCGAGGGCATTCCCTTCAAAGGCCAGATGCTGAATCAGATTGCCGCAAAATTCCTGGATGCCACTCAGGACATCTGCCCGAACTGGAAGCTGGCTACCCCCGACCCGATGGTCACCGTCGGCGTGCTGTGCGAGGGTTTCCCCATCGAAATGATTGTTCGCGGCTATCTCTGCGGCAGTGCGTGGCGTGCCTATAAGAGCGGTGTGCGCGAAATCTGCGGCGTACGCCTCCCCGATGGTATGCGCGAGAACGAAAAGTTCCCCACGCCCATCATCACTCCTACCACGAAAGCCGAAATCGGCGAGCACGATGCCGACATTTCCAAAGAGGAAATCCTGGCACGCGGATTGGCTACCCCCGAAGAATATGCCCTGCTTGAGAAATACACCCTCGCCCTCTTCCAGCGCGGAACGGAGATTGCCGCCGAGCGCGGGCTCATTCTCGTCGATACGAAATATGAGTTTGGAAAGCACAACGGCACCATCTACCTCATGGACGAAATCCATACCCCCGACTCCAGCCGCTATTTCTACTCTGAAGGCTATGCCGAGCGCTTCGAGGCTGGCGAGCCCCAGAAGCAGCTCTCAAAGGAATTCGTGCGCGAATGGCTCATGGCCAACGGCTTCCAGGGAAAGGCCGGACAGCAAGTGCCGGAGATGACGCCCGAAATCGTCCGAGGCATCAGCGACCGCTATATCGAACTCTATGAAGCCGTGACGGGCGAGAAGTTCTGCCGCGAGGAGCACGACGACCTTGCAGCACGCATCGAAAAGAACGTCAACGCCTATTTGGCTCAATAAGTCACACCATCCCCTCTCCCCCCCCTACACACCCTCTCTCTATGAACAACCAGCGATACATGATGCGCGGCGTATCAGCCATGAAGGAAGACGTACACGCTGCCATCAAGAACATCGACAAGGGACTCTTCCCACAGGCCTTCTGCAAAATCATCCCCGACATCCTCGGCGGCGACCCTGAATATTGCAACATCATGCACGCCGATGGTGCCGGCACGAAGTCCAGCCTCGCCTATATGTACTGGAAGGAGACGGGCGACCTCTCCGTATGGAAAGGCATTGCGCAGGATGCCCTCATCATGAACACCGACGACCTCCTCTGCGTGGGAGCCGTCGATAACATCCTCGTTTCCTCCACCATCGGCCGCAACAAGATGCTCATTCCCGGCGAAGTCATCTCTGCCATCATCAACGGCACCGACGAACTCCTCGATCAGATGCGGCAAATGGGAGTGGGCATCTATGCGACGGGCGGCGAGACGGCTGACGTGGGCGACCTCGTGCGCACCATCATCGTTGACAGCACCGTCACCTGCCGCATGAAGCGCAGCGATGTCATCGACAATGCCAACATCCGCCCCGGCGATGTCATCGTAGGACTCTCCTCGTCTGGCACCGCCACCTACGAGACGGCCTACAACGGCGGCATGGGCAGCAACGGCCTGACCTCAGCGCGCCACGATGTCTTCGCACGCTATCTCGCCGAGAAATATCCTGAAAGCTACGACCACGCCGTACCGGAAGAGCTCGTCTATAGCGGCTCCTACCGTCTGACCGACCCCGTCGAAGGCAGCCCCGTGGATGCCGGTCACCTCGTGCTCAGCCCCACGCGCACCTATGCTCCCTTCGTCAAGAAAATGCTTGATGAGGTGTCGCGCAGCGAAATTCACGGCATGGTACACTGCACGGGCGGCGCACAGACCAAGGTGCTGCACTTCGTCGGCGAAAACTGCCGCGTCGTGAAAGACAACATGTTCCCCGTACCGCCTCTCTTCCGTGCCATCCACGAACAGAGCGGCACAGACTGGAGCGAGATGTACAAGGTGTTTAACATGGGGCACCGCCTCGAAGTCTATGTACGCCCTGAGATGGCAGAGAGAATTATTGCCATCGCACAAAGCTTCAACATCGAGGCTCGCGTAGTCGGACGTATCGAAGAGGGGCCGCGTTCGCTCACCATCAAGTCTGAGTTCGGAGAATTTCATTATTAAAGGTAGGTTCTATAAATTAGTCTTCTATGTAAGGCAGTATTTCTGTTTTACTTGGATGTCTTCACGCCTCTCGCACCGTATCTTTTTGTCTTT
>CALZJF010000058.1 GCA_945787885.1 uncultured Bacteroidales bacterium
TGATAGTGGCCCTCGTAGTTCGTGTTGTCGCACTGAGGGATGGTCAGCAGATACGTCTGCAAGAGGCGGAGCATTTCGTCGAGGTCGTCTTGGAGCAGTGCCTTATACATCAAACCTACCGTGGAATTGCCAGTGTAGGTGTCTCGCTGCACATAGTTGGGCAAGAGGCTTTGCAGGAGTCCGATGCGAATCTCTTTGTTCGGCAGGTCGAGCAAATACAAGTTGCTCATCTCATCATATTCCTTAATGGTGAAATAGCCAGCCTGATAGAGCAACGGCATAATCGATGCCATATTATTTGTAGGTGCGTCAAAATCCGATGCGGCAGTCCATGTGGGCTTTAGCATAGAGGGAAGCACATGAAATTCCTTCAGTTTCTCGATGAGATAGGTGGGCGTTCCGCTTTCAAACCAATAGCTCCGAAACATTTTGTCTTGCAACGAGTTGAGCAGACTGAAGGGATTGAAGATGTCGGGCGAAGGCGCAGTGAAATGGTAACCGTCGTACTGGCGTTTGAGCAGAGTAAATATTTCTTCTCTGCTTTTCTGTTTCTCTTCAGCAAATTCGTCCAAATAGTCTGCCATCTGCGTGCAGACTTCCTCTTTGCTGATGCCGCAGATGGCTGCAAACGCTGGCAGCATGGAGATGTTCTTCAGATTGTTCAGCTCGCTGAAGATGCTAAGCTGCGAGAACTTGGTGATGCCCGTGAGGAAAACAAAATGCAGATGGGGGTCGCAGTACTTCAGCGGAGAGTAGAAGTTGCGCATGATTTGGCGCAACTGCTCCAATTGTTCTTTTCTATGTACTACATCTAATAAGGGCGAGTCGTATTCATCAATGAGCACCACCACTTTCCTGCCCGTTTGTGCATGAGCGCGCTCAATCAGTCCCTGCAAACGCTGGTTGAGATTTTTCTCATCAGGCAACCCCTTTCCGTAAATCTCTTCATACTTGGATAGTTTTCCCGCTATTTCTGTCCTTAGCTCTTCGGGGCCCTCATGCTTGGCAGTACTCATATCAAACCGCAACACGGGATAAACCGTCCAATCCTTCTCCACACGGTCAATGTAAAGTCCCTTGAACAGCTCTTTTCTTCCTTCAAAGTAGGCTTGCAGAGTGGAGACGAACAACGACTTTCCAAACCGACGCGGGCGGCTTAGAAAGATATACTTGCTGACCTCCATCATTTTTACGATGTACTCCGTTTTGTCTATGTAGAGACAATCCAGCTCTACTATTTCGGAATATGTCTGAATGCCGACGGGCAGTCGTTTTAGCTTCTTGGTTTCCATAGATTTCTCTGTTTTGCAAGCAAAAATACGAATCAAAACTGAATTGCGAAAGAAAAGACTATAGTTTTCACACGCTAACTGTCAAAGAATGAGCGTTAAGCACAAAGACTCAAATTAAATTTGCCTCTCAAAAACTGACATACGGGGCAAGGCGCTGCACATCTTCATCGGTGAACCCCGTTAAACCGCGGAGAGTCTGGAGATTGAGAATGGGATGAAGATGGCGGAATTGGGCTATGGCACGAACCTGCTCATAGGAAAGATAGGGATGTCGCAGTAGGGTTTTGAACTCATCGCGGTTGAGGTCAAGCCGCCGCACGTGCTTCGTGGCGTCATGCTCATCAACGACGAACCATCGGGCAACACTGGCTGGCACCCCCTCCACTTCCAACACCTGACTGACACTGACAAAACCTCCCAAAGCTTGGCGATAATACAAGATTCTGCGTGCCAAGACGGGGCCGATGCCTGGCACGCGCTGCAATGTCAGCGTGTCGGCAGCATTGGCATCAACAACGCTCCCTGCCTGCAATTTTTCCGGACGTAGGGCTCTCAGGCTGTCATAGTAGGCTTTTGCGGCTTCACGCTCAGCCTGTCGGGCAGCTTTCTCTTCTGCCCACTGCTGCTTTCGTGCCTTCCAAACCGCCTGACTATCTTGATAGGCCTGTCTGCGCTCCTCTCGCCGCGCCCTCTCCGCTGCCCATTTGCGTCTCTGCGCAGCCACTTGCAGCGATTCCGCACGGTGCTGTGCGTGCAAATCCTCGAAGATGGCTTGCTCGTCAGGGGCTATTGAAAAGTTTTCTGAAGACA
The DNA here is from genome assembly GCA_945787885.1 of uncultured Bacteroidales bacterium. Lineage (GTDB taxonomy): Bacteria > Bacteroidota > Bacteroidia > Bacteroidales > Bacteroidaceae > Alloprevotella. Next base: position 2,103 of record CALZJF010000058.1, read on the forward strand.
AATTTTCCACATATTGCTTCAACAGACGCATACCCACCAAGCTTGCCAAGACGATGGCAAGTCCCACTATCAAATCTCTTGTCCGTACGTTTCGCTTCATATAGCACGATGGTTAGTGTTCTGGGGTTATTGGTTATGGCACAAAAATACGAATGAAATGCGAAACGGCAAAATATATTCCTGTTTATTAGAGCGTTGGGGAGCTGGGGATAAAAAAGGCAGGGTACAGCCCACTGTCGAAAGGACATGGGATGTACCCTGCGTTCATCTATGTTATAAAGAGAATTACTTCACGAACTCCTTGTAAGAAGTGCCGTCGCTCAGACGTACTACCTGCACACCCGGAGTGTTGGCACTCACGCGGCGACCATCGAGGGAGTAGCGAGCAACTTCCTTCACCTCCGTGTTGGCCACTACGTTCTGGATGCCTGCTGCCTCATCAATATTATTGATCTTTACACGGATAGCATTGGCAACCTCACCATTAGAACCTACAGCAAGAACAGCCGCTGAGAGCTTCCAACTATTCTGAACAGCGTTCTTCAAAACCGCCTTCGTGGGGAGGGTAAGGGTGTAAGAAGCGGTCTGCTTCTCATCCTTTGCCAACGTCACCTTGCCACCCTTGGAAACCTGGCTTACATAAGAGGAAGCGATGGCAACGTCGTCATAAACCACGAGGGGTGAGGAGGTACCCCACTCGCCACCCTTGACGAACTTACGAATCATATCTTCTTCATCGTATGCGCCTACCTGAGACAGTGCATAGGAAGCGTAATAGTTCGACTGCTTGAAGGTTGAACCTGCGAGGCTGTCGCAGAGAAGTACATAGACGAGCTCGTAAGTACCGGCAGAAACGGCGTCAATGCTGGCATTGACGGTCACCTTCTTCAAATCTTCGGAGAGTTCAGCAGTCGTTCCGCTGAGGTCAACAAGTCCGGGCAACTTCAGGCGAGCATTGATATCATCGAGAATGATGTCGCCACTGCCATAGTAGGGATCCATCTCAGCACCTGAACGGTCGAGGATACAGCTGGGCGCACCACTCCATCCGAGGTTGGGCACACCCGTAGCATACATGGGGTCGGTGCTATTGAAGAGGTGGTAAGCGATGCCGATAAAGCGGTCACCGAGGTAACGACGGCAAATATCCATACCTGCCATACCGCGCGGACACCATCCGCAACCCGTACCCGTGAACTCTTCCATCACGCAGTTACGGTCAATCCAGCGATCTACATTGACAAAGCTGGACGAAGCCACCTTGTCAGCCAGTGCGTTGTCCTCACCGTTCACCTTCGTCAGCTGCACATCCACCGTATAGTTGCCAGCTTCTGCAGGCGCAGTGAAGGTGACGGGGAGCATACCCTCTACATTGAATCCTGCGGGGAGAGCCACCTCTGCGTGGTGCTCTACAGGCTCACCGCCTGCTACACTGACAGTATAGTCGATGCTCGTGGTAGCTACGCTCGATGAAGAGCTGAGGGGCAGGTCGATGGTGTATTCCTTGTTCACCTCGGTATATCCGGAAGTCGTGCCGAAGCTGAGGCCATGTGCGGGTATCTCGCAGTCAGAAAGTGCAAGCTGGAAAACAAGAGGACCAAACTGGCTGCTATAATCATAGAACTTTCCACTCTGTATAATATACATACTACCCGCAACAGACTGAGTCTTGTCGATGAAGATGGGATAGCGTGCGCCATCGGTATAACCCGAGGTAGTCACAGAGAGGGCGATGTAGCAATCATCGGTGAGCGTGAAGGGGTCTGAGAGCATGACATCGGTATAGGCACAATCCTTCAGGGCGCCAACCGTGATGGCCTTCGTGACCTTCAGTTTCTGATTCTTGTCGTAAATCTTCACCGAGCCCGACTTTACCACCGCAGCTTCAGGCATAGCAATGCGTACGGCCTGAATGGAGGAGTTTTCCAAGATGGTGCCAGCCACCTTCACATAATAACCGCACTCTACGGTACCAGCATCACCTGTACCAACGAGTCCGACTCTGTTACTTTGAATGTCAGCAAGAAAATCTTCGCCATCTTTGGTATAATATCCCCACACGATGGTACCCTCCAGGCTGGTGGCCTTCTTAGGAGCACTGACGGTTTGCGTGGCAGGATTGTAGAGTGCCTTGGGAGTGGGACACATCTGCCATTGTTGTGCGCTGGCTGAAAGAGCAATCAGCGATGCGGCACAGAACGCGTAGAATTTTTTCATATCTAACGTATTTAGAATTAAATAAAAATCTTAGTGTGACATACAATTTTGCCTGCGGAGCTATTGACACATAACACGCAGAAGCGCTTGCTTTTCCAGAAACTGACAGTTTGCCCCACAGCGAGGGGCCCGCGTCAAGGTAGGAATAGTTTTTGTGTATTGTATAGATAAAGAATGCACAGCCGTTTGGCAGACGAACGTATGGCTTTCTGAGATTAGGTTTTGCGTGCAAAGGTACTATTTATTTCCAAAAAAGACTCAGATTGTACGAAAAAAAGCACGTCTCCCGTACAATCTGAGTCATTCTTCAGGTTTTTAAGGCCTTATTTGACCATTATCTTCCTCACGCTGCCATCATTCATTCTGATAATATTGACACCCTTCGCCTTCTCGGAGATGCGTTTTCCATCGGGCGAATAACAGGTATCTTCAGTGGGAGCGAGCACGCCGAAGGTGTCTTGGCTGCTTCCTGTCGTATTTTCCACCTTCACGCGGCAACCATTGGCAATGAAGCCAAAATTGTTGAGGGCGAAGACCACGGCATAGACGTCATACTGCGCATTGGCGATGGCTTCGCAGAGGTCGGGGCTGTCCGCACTCTTCGGCATCGCCACGGTGTAAGCCTTGTTGAGCGTCTGCTCTTTCTGGAGGGTGAGCGAACCACCCTGATTGCCCGACCAATCGTAGGAAGAACCGATGACTACGTCGTTATAGACGGGCCAGCAATAGTAGGTGCCGTAGATGCCACCCTTGCAGAATTTTGCCATCGGGTCGTCGGGGTCGTCGCTGAAGCTGCCGGCATCGAAGGAATAATAGTAGTTGGTCTGCACGAACTTCGTACCTTTCAGACCGTCGGCCACGAGGACATAGACCAATTCATACGTGGCAGGCACGAGCGACATGACCTGCGCATTGATGGCCACACTGCTGCGGCTCTCATCCGTGAAGGATGCCGTGGCACTGAGCTCCACATTCGTGGTCTCATTCATGTATTTCTCTACGTTCTTGAGGATTCCCTCATAGACATCGCCTCCATTGCGGTTGAAATATCCGCGCGGCACGCTGTTTCCGCCCAGCGAGGGATATTCGTAATAGTTCATCGGATCGTTGGGATATTGGTGGATGGAGAGTCCGATGAAGCGGTCGGGATAGGCCTTGCGCGCTTTCTCCAGTCCTGCCCAACCTCTGGGGCAGTAGAGGCAGTCAGTGCCCGTAAACTCTTCCATGACGACCATGCGGTCTATGCGGCTGATGTTTTCGAAGGTCGAAACGGTGGTTTCTGCCGCCTTGTCATTGTCTTGACCATTGATTTTGGTAATTGCCATTTCCACCTGATATTCGCCCAGTTCATGGGGTGCGGTGAAGGCCACGGGGAGCGTGGCTTCCTGCTTCAGTCCTGCGGGGATGCTCAGGCTGGCATGGCGCGTCTCCTTTGCCTGCCCAGCGACACTGATGGTATAATCCACGTCGGTGACGGCGACGGCACCATCAGACGATACGACGAAGTCGATGGTGTTCTCCACGTCCTGACGTGTCTTCACGCCCTTGACGGGACTGAACGTGGCAGTATAGTCCGTGAGCGTGGCATTCGCCATCTGCACCTGAAGGATGTAGGCTCCGTAGTAAGAGGAATAGTCGGAGAAGGAGGAGCCTGACTTGAGGAGGAAGGATTCCTTCTCCTTCGTACGCTTGTCGTAGAGGATGGGATTCTTGGCCTTGTCAGACGAGCCTTTGGTGGTGAACACAAATGCCACATAGGCATCTCCCTGCATGACGACGGGATTGTCGAGCCGGACATCACAGTAGCTCATGTCTGCCAGCAGACTCAAATCTACGCTTTGCTCCGTAAGCACGCTCTTCTTGTCGCTGCCATACACCTTCACGGCAGCAGCGGTGATGACTTCTGCCGAACGAATGGGAAGGCGAACGCCGCTGATGGTGGCACCATTGAACATGCCGTCTGCGGGAATCTTGATGCCCACTTCATAGTTGCCGGCACTGCCCGTACCAATGGCTTTCACATTGTCGTCGCCATCGAAGGTGGGCTCAAGGCGATAGCCCCACACGATGTTGTCTGCCACGGTGTGCTGTGCCGAGGCGGAGAGGACGACCAAGAGGGCTGCCAGACAGGATAATAGTCTTTTCATGTTTAGCTGTTATTGTATTTGTATTTGGTTTTTGCTGTATTATTCCAAAAAGGCACTGAGCGTTGCGTCAGAGGCCTTCGCCTGCATTCGCGTTTGGCGTGGCGTTCTGGGGCGCAGCGGCGTTGGCGGGCGCATCTGATGTGGGAGTTTCGGCAGCAGGGTCGGCATCGGGATGCTGGTCTCTGCCAAAATCCATATCGTCGAAGTCATCGAAATCGCCTGGATCGAAGGCAATCGTGTCGGCATCCAGACTGTCGCGCTGGGCATATTCCGTCGAGGCGTTGATGCTGGCGGGGTCGATGCCCGCAGGCTCTCTGAACACTGCCATATACTTCGGGGCGAGCGCAGGGTCCTCAAGCACTTTCCGCATGAATATGCCGAAGATGGGGAGGGCTGTTCGGCTGCCCTGTCCCAAGGCTCCCGTGCGGAAATGTATTTGGCGATATTCACCGCCCACCCATGCTCCGCCTACAAGCTTCGGCGTTACACCCACGAACCAAGCATCGGCGTGGCTGTTGGAAGTGCCGGTCTTGCCGCCTACGGAAAGCTGCTTGTTCCAGAACCACTTGCCGAGATAGGCCTGCGCGCCGAGGGTCTGGCTCGTTCCGCCGCCATCGCTGACGCCGGCACTGAGCAGGACTTGCATATAGTAGGCTTCCTTTTCGGTCAGCGCAGTCTTGGTAGCAGGGTTGGCTGTATAGATTACTTTTCCATCGGCATTTTCGATGCGTTCGATGCAGTGTGGCTCTACGTGCTTACCATAGTTTGCCACGGTGGTATAGGCAGAGACGAGTTCGAAGGGCGTGACGTCGCAGGCTCCGAGTGCCAAGGAGGGGGCTTCCTCGAGGGGCGATTTGATGCCCATATCGTGGGCGGTGTTGATGACGTTGCTGATGCCCACCTCCTGTCCGAGCTTTACGGCGATGGTGTTGATGCTGCGTGCGAAGGCGGCGCGGAGGGGAAGGTTCGCCCCGGATATGGTGCCGTCGGCATTGTGTGGGCGCCACATGGTCTTTTCGCCTTTGTCATAGACCTCCATCTGTACGTATTCATCGCGGCGACGGTCGGCAGGACAGAGTCCGCGCTTCATGGCGGCGGAATAGACGAAGAGCTTGAAGGTGGAACCCGGCTGGTGGGATGCCAAGACATTGTCGTGCTTCCACGTTTTGAAGTCGATGTCGCCGACGTAGGCCTTCACGCATCCCGTCTCGGGCTCAATGGCCACGAAACCCGTGTGCATGAAGTGGAGCATATAGTTGAGCGAATCCATCGACGACATGATTTCCTCCTTCACGCCCTCATACGAGAAGAGCTTCACGGGGTGTGGCTCGCGGAGTTTCTGCCGTACGATTTCAGGATTGTCAGGATATTTGGCTGCCAGATAGCGATAGACATCGGTCTGCTTTATCTTGGCATCGAGGAATCCGGGAATGGGGCGATTGCGCTCATCCACCCAAGGTTCAGCCGTCCCCCAGTGTCCCTCAAAATTGCGCTGCACCTTCTGCATCTGTTCGCTGACGGCTTGCTCGGCATAACGCTGCATACGGGAGTTGAGGGTGGTATAGATTTTCAGACCATCGGTGTAGGGGTCGAGTCCGGGAGCCACATCGCGGATTTCGTTGAGCACAGCCTGACGGAAATAGAGTGCGGTGCCATCGTAGGCGTTCTCCACGGAGAATTTCAGTTCGATGGGCAGATTTTTCAGGCTATCCGCCTCTTGGGCGGTGAGGTGTCCGTGGGAGCAGAGATTGTCGATGACGACGTTTCTGCGTCGCAGGGCATTTTTCGGATTGATTTTGGGATTGTAGGCAGTGGTGGCCTTGAGGAGTCCGACGAGCACGGCGGCTTCCTCCACCTTCAGCTCCTGAGGTGTGGTGCCGAAGTAGGTTCGGGCAGCGGTCTTGATGCCGAAGGCGTTTGAGCCGAAATCCACGGTGTTGGCATACATCGTGAGGATTTCCTCTTTCGAGCACACCAGTTCGAGTTCTGTGGCGATAATCATCTCCTTGCTCTTCATAATCAACATCTTCACGCCGGGAATGTTTCCAAGCAGTCCGGCATGTTTGGAGCGCATCTTGTGGATATTCTTGACGAGTTGCTGCGAGATGGTGGAGGCTCCTCGTGCCCTGCCCTGCGCAGCATCCTTGACAGCGGCAAAGAGTCCGACAAAGTCAATGCCGGAATGCTGATAGAAACGCTCGTCCTCGGTGTCGATGAGGGCTTGTACGAAATAGGGTGATATCTCGTCGTAGGCGACGGGCGAACGGTTCTCGCTGAAGAATTTATGGAGCAGCTTTCCGTCTTCGCTATAGACCTCAGACGCCACGTTCGTCTTGGGATGAATGATTTCCCGCACGGAGGGGCTATCGCCGAAGAGCCAGAGGAAATTGTTCTGAACGGCGACGGCGTAGAGGATGCAGAAAAGGATGAAGCTGAGGAATCCTGCCAAGGCCTTTCGCCACCAAGGGCGGCCTACGAATTGTGCCTTGTACCATATCCATGCGCGCTTCAGCGCGCTGAGGATGCGCGAATAGATTTTTTTCATAACAATAAAAGGAGGGGGGGCAGGGGGCGGGCTAAGAGGGGGCTTCGGGCAGGAGGCGGAAGCGCGGCGAACGGGGAACAGCGGAGGCTGTGCTCATAGCCGGAAGTGCTCTCAGTCGGCGACTGAGAGAACAGGAGGCCAGGGCGCGGGCAGGGGGCAAGCAACGGGCGCGCAGCCCAAGCGCGGCAGTCCAAGCGCGAGCAGCCTAAGCCAAGAGGGCGAGGAGCGCGGCGCGGTCTGCCTCAGGATGAAACCACCGCACGCTGGCATCGCGCAGGAACCATGTCAGCTGCTTCTTGGCATAGACACGGGTGTTCTTGCGGATGCGGTCAAGGGTAAAGGGAAGCTCCCATTCGCCATCGAGGTATCTGAACATCTCTTTGAAGCCCACGGTGTTCAGACTATTGAGGTGTCGGTAAGGACTGACGCGGCGGGCTTCTTCTATGAAACCCTGCTGGACCATCCTATCCACACGGCGATTGATGCGGTCGAAAAGCTCCTCGCGGGGACGGTTGAGCCCGATGCGTACGATGCGGAATGGCCGCTGGGGAGCGGCGGCCTCACGCTCGCGACGCCGGAAGGAGGAATAGGTGGTGCCCGTGATGATGCACATCTCCAAGGCATGGACGACGCGGACGGGGTTCTGCAAGTCGCAGCGTTCGGCATATTCAGGGTCGAGGCGACGGAGGTCTGCCACGAGGCTTGCCAGTCCCTCGGTTTCCACGCGCTGCCTGAGTTCCTGACGGAGAGCGGGGGGGACATCGGGCATACGGTCGATGCCATGACAGAGGGCATCGAGATACATCATGCTGCCACCGCTGACGAGGAGGCGGTCGTGATGGCGAAAGAGTTCTTCCGCCAGGGCGAGGGCCTCGCTCTCATATTGTGCGGCATTGTAGGAAGCATCGAGGGGAAGGTTCCCGACGAAATAATGCCTGACGCGCTGCTGCTCTTCGGCGGTGGGAGCGGCGGTGCCGATGGGGATGTCGCGATACATCTGCCTGCTGTCGGCACTGATGATGGGGCATCCGAGATGCTCTGCGATGAGGAGCGACAACTCGGTCTTTCCCACTGCCGTCGGACCTTGCAGGACGTAGAGGGTCTTCACAGGGTGATGTCAGAATTTTTCGGAAAACTCGAAGCCTTCGGGGTCGATTTCAGAGCTGTCGAAGCCTTCGTCGGAGAAGTCGTCGGAGAAATCGAAGTCGGAACTGCCGGGAACGACGGCTGCCGCAGCATCAAACTCGCTGACCTGCTTGGGAGCCTTGCCCTCCGAGCGGATGATTTCAGCCTCGCCGTGGCCAGGCTCTTCGCCCATGACGCGGAGGGAGAAGGTGCGCTCATTGAAGGGGTCGAAGACATACTCCATGCGCGTGACGCCGTTGTCGAGGAATTCGGTGAGGGGAGTGTCTGCCATGGTATAGACATCCTCGTCGATGCTGCCAGAGCTGCAGTCCATACGGGTGATTTCCTCCCTGCGTTCCCAACTGTCGTTGCAGATGAAGAAGGATGTCATCTGGTCGTCGGGGTAACCGCAGGCTTTGAGGATGATGTTGGAGAGGTCGAGGAAGGTGGCCTCCTCGTCGATGAGGACATCGCGACGGAAGGTGTCGCTCTCATCGCATATAAAGCTAATTCGGTATTTCATAAGGAAGGGATAAAGGGGAACTCAGGGCTCTCAGTCGGCAGGGGGGCTCAAGGTTCACAAATGGGGGCTCTCAGTCGGGCAGAGCTCTCAGTCGCCGACTGAGAGAACAACCGCGGAAAGACAGGCGGAGCGCTGGCATAGGGAAAGGCAGGCGGAGCGCTGGCGCAGGGGGAAAGAAGAGCGCAGGCGCAGAAAGCCCCCTTGCCTGAAAGCCTTAACGGCCGATGAAGCCGCGCTTGGAGGTGGTGAGGAAATCTATCAGATAGTCAATCTCCTTGCTGGGGGGCACGGTCTCGCGAATCTGCGCAATGCGCTCAGCGAAGAGTGCGGAGGTGTTGAAGAGGATGTTGTAGGCAGAATGGAGATTGTTGATAATCTCGGTGGTGAAACCGCGACGCTTCAGGCCCACGAGGTTCAGGCCACAGAAGGCGGCGGGGTCGCGGGCAATCATGCTGAAGGGTGGGACATCCTGCGAGCAACGCGTGCCGCCACTCACCATGACATAACTGCCTATGCGGCAGAACTGATGGACGAGGACGTTGGCACTGACGATGGCAAAGTCGTCGATGACCACCTCTCCGGCAAACTTCGTGCCATTGCCAATGATGCAGCCGTTGCCGAGGAAGACATCGTGCGCCACGTGCATACCCTCCATGAGAAGGTTGTTGTTGCCGACGATGGTGCGGCCCTTGGCAGCAGTACCGCGATTGACGGTGACATTCTCGCGGATGGTGTTGTTGTCGCCAATCTCCGCAGTCGTCTCTTCACCGCGGAACTTCAGATCCTGAGGGATGGCGGAAATGACGGCACCGGGGAAGATGCGGTTGCCATTGCCAATGCGCGCACCGCTGAGGACGGTGACGGAGTTCATCAGGACATTGTTGTCGCCGATGACCACGTTGGCATCAATATAACAGAACGGCCCGATTTCGCAGTTGCTGCCGATGCGGGCTTCAGGATGGATATAAGCAAGGGGAGAAATCATATACGTATGGGAGTAACGGAAGTAGAAAGGTGATTATTTTTTCAGGCCTTGAAGCAGGCGGGCAAAACGGTTGTTGACGGTGTGGCCCGGCTTGTAGGCTTCCACGCGCCCGCGGATGGGCTGCCCGACGAGGGCAAGGTCGCCGAGGAGGTCGAGAATCTTATGGCGTGCCGGCTCGTTCTCCCACTGCAAGGGGCGCACTTGGAGGAATCCGAGGTGAGAGGCATCGCGGTGGGGCGTTCCAAGCTTATCGGCGAGGGCGTCGAGCTCTGCCTGCGGCATCTGGCGGTCGTAGATGACGAGGGCATTCGTCAGGTCGCCGCCACGGATAAGTCCCATCTGGAGGAGGGGTGCTATCTCGCGGACAAAGACGAACGTTCGCGCTGCGGCAAAGTCGGTGGGGAAGCAGCAGAGCCCCGGCAGGTGTGCCTGCTGCGTGGTGATGAGTTCGGAGCCTTCGAAATAGATGGTGGCGTCGATGCTCAGCCCCGCAGGCGGTGCCACTGCCGTGGGTGCGGGCGCCCTGAACTGGCACTCGCTGCCGTCCTCATCGCGTTTGGCATCGGCGGGGAGGGGAGGCAGGATGCGCAGCCACGACCCCGTCCGTTCGTCGCGATATTCCAGCGGCTCGGTGATGGTGAGATATTTGCGCGGAGCATCCTGCTCAAGGAGTCCGACGCGGAGAATCTCGCGGACATAGAAGCGGCTGCTGCCATCGAGGATGGGGAACTCAGGTCCGTTCACCTGTATCAGGCAGTTGTCGATGCCGCAGCAGAAGAGTGCCGCCATGGCATGTTCGATGGTGGAGATGCGGACATCGCCTTCTGCAATGACGGTTCCGCGCGAGGTATCGACTACTTGGTCGGCAGACGCCTTGACGATGGGTTCGCCGGGGAGGTCGATGCGCTGCACCTGAATGCCATGCCCCGCGGGAGCGGCGAGGAAGGTGACGGTGAGTTCGAGTCCGGTATGCAGGCCTTTACTGCTCAGGGAGAAAGGTGCTAAGAGTGTATGTTGCACGGGTGTATGTTTTTTAGGGAGATAGTTTGGATTATCGTTCTGCCAACTGCGCCTTGAGGGCTTCCACCTCCTTCTGCAGGGCAGCTATCTGCGCCGCCATGTCGGGCAGGCGCTTATAGTAGATTGACGACTTCTGCCACTGCCGGAAATCCATGGCGGGCGACCCCATGATGGTCGTCCCCGGCTTTTTGCAGCTGACGATGCCGCTCTGTGCGCCGGCGGAAGTGTGGGGTGCCACCTGAATATGGCCTGCCACGCCTACCTGTCCGCCGAACATGCACCATTCGCCAATCTTCGTGCTGCCGGCGATGCCCACCTGTGCCGACATGACCGTGTGCGCCCCCACATCGCAGTTGTGAGCCACCTGCACCAAATTGTCGAGCTTCACGCCGCGGCGCACGTAGGTGCTGCCCATCGTGGAGCGATCGACGCAAGCGTTGGCACCAATCTCCACGCGGTCTTCGATGGTGACGATGCCTATCTGCGGAATTTTCTCATAGCCCTCGGCAGAGGGTGCGAAGCCGAAGCCGTCGGCACCGATGACGACGCCACTATGCAGGATGACCTCGTTGCCAATGCGGCAGTCGTGGTAAACACTGACGCGGGGATAGAGGATGCAATCATCGCCTACGCTGGCACGCTCCTCCACCACTACGCCGGCATAAATCTGCGTGCGGGCACCTATCTTTGCGCCATCGCCGATGTAGGCAAAGGGGCCGATGTAGGTGTCTGCGCCCACCTCTGCCGTCTCGCTGACGCAGGCCAAGGGGTGAATGCCCGTTCGGCGCTGCGTCATCGACTCATAGAGGTTGAGCAGGCGAGCCACCGCCTCGTAGGCATTTTCCACGCGGACGAGCGTCGCTGCCACGGGTTGCTCGGCCACGAAATCGCGGTTGACGAGCACGATGGACGACTGCGTGGAGTAGAGATAATGAGCATATTTGGGGTTAGCGAGGAACGAGATGGCTCCGGGCTGACCTTCTTCGATTTTGGCAAATGTCTTTACACGGGCATTCCCATCTCCTTCGACGCTGCCGCCGAGGAAGTCAGCAATTTGTTGTGCAGTAAATTCCATATCTAAAAGTTCGGGAGGTGCAGCGACGGAGGTGCGTAAAATCTGCTTTTCGGTGAGCCCCTCCCCTGCCCTCTTTGACGTTTGTTTGAAGCCTCTGTGCGAGCAGGCTTCATGAGGTTAGTGCATTCGTAGCCGAGACGGTGCAGCAAGAGAGCAGAACGCATGGTTTACCCATAACGTCTGCCAATCCGCAGCCTGTCTTTGCCTGTTTATTGGGCAAAGATAATACAAAGTGATGATAGTGAGCAAGAAAAACAGATAGAAATTTTAAGTTTTTTTCCAAAATCTGCCATTTCAGCCTCAAAAGCGGTGGTTGGGCAATCACGCGGACTGTAATGGGGCAGGCAAACATGGCCGAATGGCTACGCCCTGAAGGTGCAGCCATGCGGCATATATTCTCCTCAAAGTAATGACTACTTTTGCCCATCAAACTCATCACGATGAGCCCGAAAGTGAACACTATTCAGCGGAATTTGCTGACAATTTGAGATATTAAACAGAGAAGATGTTTTAGACAAACAAACACATCAAAATGCAATATCAGAGAAGGCAAAACAACTAACATATTAAATCCACAAAGCAGAAAGAGGGGAAATTTGTTTTGTTTTAGAAATAATATTGTTATATTTGCAGCATATACAAAACAATTAACTGCAATACGGAAAAATATCTAACAATTGGAGCACTTCCGACTCCCCCCTATATCCCCCCCATAAATTCACCCTTCTCCGCACGCTGATTACTGCATTAAGCTGCATTACCACCGTCATAACCCCATTTTCAACCCTTTCCTAACCTCGTCTTAACGCTTATCCACACCCTCCCCCCCTATATCCCCCCCAAATTTCACCCTTCTCCGCACGCTGATTGCTGCATTACGCTGCATTACTGCCGTCATAACCCCGTTTTCAACCCTTTCCTAACCTCGTTTTAACGCTTATCCACACCCTCCCCCCCCTATATCCCCCCCAAATTTCACCCTTATCTGCACGCTGATTGCTGCGTTACGCTGCATGACCGCCGTCATAACCCCGTTTTCAACCCTTTCCTAACCTCGTTTTAACGCTTATCCAC
>CALZJF010000059.1 GCA_945787885.1 uncultured Bacteroidales bacterium
CGGCACGATAGTCGCAAATACATCGCAAGCTAATTGATAGAACCTACCTTTTCAGATTTTCGGGGGCGGATTTCGTCGCCAAGCAATCATTTTTGGGGGTCAAGGCAGTCACTTTTGGGGTAAGGATGGTCACTTTCAGGGGCGAAACTGACCACTTTCAACGCCGAAGCCCTGCTGCATCGGCGCAAAGCTCATATTTTTCGCCTCACACCACGCCTTAAGCCCATTGGAAACGATGTTTTTCAGGGCGGTCAGCACAGACAATGTGGGCTTTCCAAGACTGAATTAACCACAAAAAAACTAAACACACGAATGACACAAAGCCATTGCAATAGCTATTCACATACATTCGGGAAATTCGTGATATTCGTGTTCAATATTTATCACGCGAAATATTGGATTGATAGGATATGACGAGTACGCTGGAGGTATGATTCGTGACGGCGGCACGCTGATCGATGGTCTCACCCACGAGCCAAAGTATGCCGCGAGCATCGCAGACGACGAGGGCAGCCAACTTGTCGAGGCGCGAACGATGGCGGTCGGTCAGATAGTCGCTGACGAGGCGCGAACCCTTCATGCCGAAGGGCGAGAAACGGTCGGCAGGACGCAGCGAACGCACGGTCAATGCGCCGGCGACGGCAGCGGCATCGATGACGGCGGTATGCGGCTGGCGCAAGCTCAGCCCTGCGCTGGGCCACGGAAGACGTTTGACCTCGAAGGAATGACTGGCGAAAGCGTGCCGCCCCTCGTTCAGCGCCTGCTCGGGGCAAGGCTCGGGGCAGGGCGCACAAATGATTTCACCGCGATGGCGAGTCAGGATGTAGCCCCCGGCCTGAGCGTATGCCCCATTGCGTCCCTGCAAAATCTGCCGTATCTGCGTACTGCTGAATCCGAGGCCCATCCATTCCCTGTATCGCTCCGTCGTTTCCGGTGCTTTCTGCTGCAAGGTGGCCTCCGCCTCCGCCAGCAATGTCATGGTGCGCCGCAGCGTCTCGTCGATGGAAGGGTTCATCTCCCGCAGCAACGGGAGGAGTTCGTGGCGGATGCGGTTGCGGCGATAGCAAAGCTCAGCGTTGCTGCTGTCAGTGACGTAGGTGGCACCCCAATCTTCCAGCAGTGCGAGGATTTCGCGCCGCGTGGTCTGCAGGAAAGGTCGGACGATGCCGCTGTCATTGACCACGCGCATTCCCGTCAGGCCGTGCAGTCCGGCTCCGCGGATGAGGTTGAGGAGGAGCGTTTCGACATTGTCGTCGGCATGGTGGGCGACGCAAATATACACCGGGGCGGCCGTTTCGGCGGATAGCTGCTTCGCCGTCTGCCGAAACCAATCGTATCGCAGCCGCCGCGCCGCCATCTCGATGCTCTCCTTGGCCAGATTCGCTTCGGCAGCCGTGTCGAAATGCTTCACGGTGAGGTCGATGCCGCGGCGCTGGCAGAAGTCAGTGACGAAGAGCTCATCGCGCTGACTCTCCTCGCCACGCAGATGGAAATTGCAGTGCAGGGCCCTGACGCGGCACCCCACTTCCCGCAGTGCCAGCACCAAGGCTATGGAGTCGGCCCCTCCGCTCAGTCCGCACAGCATCAAGCCCTCCCCGACAGTCACGCCGTGCTGTCTGAGGAGGGCTTGCATTCGCTCTAATATTCGTTGGCTGTTTTTATTCATGAATCAGTGTGCAAAAGTTTTCTCTCAATAGGAGACGTTGCAGGGCATTCCCAAGTTGCGCACCCGCCGGGCTATGCTTTCCAGCACTTCAGGCTCTGCCTTTTGCAGTCCGCCAAAGGGAGTGGGACGGTCGATGGTATAGACCATGACGCTGGCAGGCCGAATGCGCTGCAGCGCCTCCAGCCAAGGCACGACGTAGGCATCTGAAGTGTTGTCGGCACTAAAGGTTTTCGTTTCATCGCTGCCGCTCCACCGCAGGGTGAGGGCACCGCGCATGAAGAGCGTCTGGATGATGAGTCGGCCGCCGAACAGACACAGGCTGGCAACGAGGCGTTCGACATCGAACCCCGGCGCGGGACGGTCAATGAGACGGATATAGTCAGCACTCACCGTATCGAGTTTCAGAATGTTGGCATCCACTTTCAGCAAAGCCTCGCGAATTTCCGGCCGATGTATCTGAGTGGCATTGCTCAGCACGCTGACGTTGGCCTCGGGGAAATAGGCATCGCGCAAGCGGAGCACATCGTCGATGATGCGGGGGAAGTCGGGATGCAGCGTGGGCTCGCCGTTTCCGGAGAAGGTGATGGTGTGGAGCGGAAGCCCATCGGCATGACGCTGTGCGAGCACGCGCTCCAGAGCCGTCAGCACCTGCTCGCGCGACGGGCGCGGACTGTGGGGCTGCCGCTCGCCGTTGATGCCACACTCGCAATAGACGCAGTCGAAACTGCACATCTTGCCATCGCCGGGCATGAGGTTCACGCCCAGCGAAACGCCCAGGCGACGGCTCCGGACGGGGCCGAAGATGGGGGAAGCATGGAGGGAGGTAGGGGAATCGGAAGACACGATATACTACGGAGTTATGTTCTACTGAAGGAGTTTTGTTCTACTGAAAATACATAAACAGCTTCTTCAGGCTGTTCTCATCGCGCCAGCTCCACCAACGGTCTTCCATGAGGTTCTTGAACGCCGTCTTGAGGTCGGGCTTGACGTATTTCTTCACGTTTTTCTGCGTGGCCTGCACAAATTTGCCATCCTTCATGCGGAAATACCATTTGTCCTTCAGCGGATAGCCTTCGTTCTGCTGTTGCTCCGCGCCGCTGAGGTCGATGAAGGTGTCGGTGCCATAGCCGCCCATGTCTATGTCGAGGAAGGGCATATCGGTGCCGCCCTGCGTCAGCTCGTGGTATCTGTCCATGTCAATGGTGGTGACGCAGAGAAGGCTGATGCCGTCCTGCTCAGCCACCACGCGCCCCATCGCTACGGTATCTACCTTCATATATTTGACGGAGTCGAAATCCACTCCAAAGATGTTCTGCACGAAGGCCTGACGCACCTTGCCGTCTTTCTCATCTATGAAGCAGAGCGCGGCGTTCTTGTACATGATGTTGCACTTGGCACGAGTGACGCGGCCGAAACTCTGGCGCACCTTCGCCTGCTGAAACTCAGGGAAGACGAGTTGGGAATGGCTGCGTTTCTCCTCTTGCTGCTGCTGGGCAAAGAGGGAGAGGCTGCCCATGAGGGCAATGAGAAGGAGGATGATACGGTGTTTCATTGTTTTTTCGTTTCTATGTAGGTTCTATCAATTAGCTTGCGATGTAAGACAGAAACACTGCCTTACATTGAAAACGAATTGATAGCACCTACCTCTATACTTTCATAAAAGCTGACGCAGAGGCTTCAGCGCAGGGGTAAATCGTCGGGATGCTGCCCCACTCTCCTATAGCATCCGCGGCAGAGGGGCTCATATTCCTGCTGCTCGCCCAGCAACACTTGCTTGTCGCCTGCCACGATGCGATGGCTGACGTATGCCAAATCGCCGCAGCGCACACAGATGGCATGCACTTTCGTGACGTCTTCGGCTATGGCGCAGAGGGCAGGCATGGGGCCGAAGGGCTGACCCTTGAAGTCCATGTCGAGCCCTGCCACGATGACGCGCTTGCCCGCATTGGCCAACTCATTGCAGACATCCACCAGACCGCCATCGAAAAACTGTGCTTCATCAATGCCCACCACATCGGCCTCTGAGGCGAGGAGCAGGATGGCCTGGCTGTTTTCGACGGGCGTAGAGACGATGGTTCCGCCGTCGTGGCTGACCACGTCTGCCTCGCTGTAGCGGGTGTCGATGGCTGGCTTGAAGATTTCTACCCGCTGACGGGCAATGCGGGCGCGGTTAATGCGGCGTATCAATTCCTCCGTCTTGCCGGAGAACATACTGCCGCACACCACTTCTATGCGGCCTCGATGGGGGAAGGTTTCATTGTAGGGCATACTGGGGGATTGACGGTTTATATGGTTTTGATGCTAAAGCGTCTCGAACATCAGGGAGAGCACGAGGAGGAGCGTGAAGATGAGCATGTTCCGACTGGTCTTGCCGAGAATCACATTGAGGCTGCGCCCTTCGTGTATGCGCTTCAGCTCGCGCCACGTGGTGAGGTGGAACAGCACATAGACCACGACGAGCCGACTGACGAGGTAATGGCCGTGGAGCCCTAAGAGCGAAGCACTGACCCACGCCAGAAATCCCTGCCAGAAATAGAACTGCTCGCCAAAACGACTGCCGAAGCGGGCTATCAACGTTTGCTTGCCGGCTGCGCGGTCTGTATGGCGGTCGCGGTAGTTATTGACGACGAGGAGCGTATCGACTACGAGGGCAACCGCCGTGGAGAGCAGGAGGACTTCCCAGTCTATGCGCCCCGTCAGGACGAGATACGTGCCGCACGTGGGGACATAGCCGAAGAAGACATAGACCAGCAAATCGCCAAGACCGTGATAGCTGCCGTAGGTGGTGTAGAAGAAGGCTCCGCCGACAACCGTGATGATGACGGCGGCAAAGGCTACGATTACCAGACCGATGCCATACTGACGGGCAAGAACGTCATACGCATCGGAATGGCAGAAGCCGACGATGATGGCAATGCCCGTCAGCAGGGCGGCGATGCAGACCACCTGGATGCCGCGCCGCATGGCGATGGGCGAAATCCAGCCCTGCGCACAGGCTCGCTCAGGGCCGAGGCGATCTTCGCCATCCGTGCCGCGGAGGAAATCGTATAGGTCGTTGATGAAATTGGACGCCACCTGCATCAGACTGGCAAAGAGGGCGCAGAGCACCGCCATGCGCCACGAGAAACTGCCATGGCGAAAGGCTAAGGCTGTGGCACAAAACACAGACACCAACGCGCCGGAGAGCGTCTTCGGACGGGCGGCAAGATACCAGGCTTGGCAGGAATTTTGGCGTATCATATTCAGAAGGGAGAGGTGGGAGGGGAGAGGCGTTGCAAAGGATGGGAAGAACATGGCGGTTCCTCCCATCCTTTACCTGTTTTTACTGACAATTATTTCAGGCCGATGGCTTCATCGAAGGCCTGCCAGTGGGCTTCGGTCATGTGGTTGGGGCAGAAGAGGCAAATGCCTGCCGAACCTGCTTCGCGGGCGGCCTGGACGGCGGCGGCAATCTCTGAGGGAACGAGACCGCTGTTCTCAGGGTCGATGTCGCCGCGCTTGTTCTCCCAATCGTGGCAGATGAAGAGTCCGCTATAGACGGGCTTGTCGCCGGCAGCTTCCACTTCTTCACGCGTCACTCGGCCTACCCATTTCGGTCCGCGCAGATAGAAGTCGTTGTAATTCATCGGGAAATAGACATCGACGTCCCATTTGTCCCACTGCTGGCGTACCATCCACTGGGCATAACTCTTCGGACCGGGGAAGACATCGGCACTCAGCTTCTTGCCCTTGGCATGCACAGCCTCGGCAATGGCATTGACGCAGTTCGTCACGTTGTCACAGCGGAACTGTGCCCAGCCCTCGATGGTGGCAGGATCAACGCCTTTCTTCACGGCTTCACGGACATCTATGCCGCTCTTTGCCTTGAAGTCCGCCACGCAGGCATCGCAATAGCAATAGTCGGCACCGGGATATTCTGCCACGCCATCAGGCTTTGCGCCAGTGGCCACGGCAGTATGCTTGCACGTGCCTTCCTGCTTGTATTTGCAGCCTTCCCCGGTGTTTTCTTCGCATTCACCGCATTTCCCGCCGTCAGTGTTCCAGCCCTCAAGGCTGCCCCAATTGTGGTCGATGATGGTGTCGTACTTCACCCAAAGTCCTTCAGAAAGGACGACGTCGGCATAGCGGATATAGTCGAGCTGCACATAATCCACTTCGGGAATCTCTGCCACCTTGGCATACTGCTCTGCAAGATACTTCACCACCTCTGGATGATGGGGGTCGAGAGTCTGATAGTAGGCAACGTAAGCACGGTCGGCCTCACGATATGCACTCTTTCCCAGACGATTGACAGTGTACCACGTGGAGTCCATATCACCGTGGAGCATGGAGGGCACCCACGCGTGGTATTCCAAGCCTTCATCGTGAGCAATGCGCGCAGCAGTTTGTATGCGGTCAGTCTGGAAACCTCCGCATTCTACGCAGACTCCCACCAGACCGTGGCTCTTCCAGAGTTTGAACAACTGTTGCAGACTGTCGGGAGAGACCTCTTCGGGATTCCATTTATACCAGCCATAGACTGCCACGTCGGCAGTCGGTGTCTCCTTGCTGCCGTTGCAAGCAGCAAAAGCTCCTGCCAGCAGACAGGCGGCGGCAGCAGAAAGTATTCGTTTCATAGGTAAGTAGGTAATAAAAATTATTTTATAGTAAGTATATAGTAGGAATTATGATGGTTTGTATGTTTGAACGCTCTCTTTGGCGCATCTTTTAGCCTTGAAAACAGTCACATAGCTCCCAAACAATATAAGCTCGCTCCTTTATTTCAAGACTAAAACCTGCATTATGCTTTCTCTGCGCATATGTTTAGCCTTGAAAACAGTCACGGTTCACCTATATTTTGGTCGCTATGCTCCTTTATTTCAAAACTAAAACCTGCATCCAAATAGAGCATTCAAACATAAAACTAATTTTCATTACCTACTTGGTTAAAGAATATATTGCAAATTCTTACTTTTTCTCCGTCCGAAGCAGCTGGCCGTCCTCGTCGATGGTCATCTTCAGCATAGCCGATTCCACGGTGATCAGATATTTCGACTGCATGGCCTCCACTTTCAGGCGAGCATCCTTGGGAAGGAGTTTCAGCTCGTCGGGCGTAAGCCGGAAGGCTTCTACGCTGTCAAGGTAAGCCCCCGTCTCCTTCATCTGGCGTTCCTGCTCGTAAAACATCGCCCACAGCAATTTCTCGATGGGGCGATAGGCGGGATAGACGAAACGCTCGCTGCCGTGTCCGGCACGTATGTCGCTGAGGAGGACATAGCCCCAGCGCTCAGGCATGTGCATGGCAATCATGCCCGTGGAAGGCCAGGTCCAGTTGTCTTCGGGGAGATATTTTCCGTCGTCACCCTTCTTGCGGAAGGTGCGTCCGCTCTTTGCCAGTTCGGTCTGCCACTGCACGCGGGAGAATCCCACTCGGAGATAGCTGCCCGCCTGGAGCACATTGTCGAACTCTTGGGCAATCGCCTTGCGAGGGATGGCCACTTCGATGTCCCAGCCCTTGTCGGTGTCGCGGTTGTTGTTGAGCGTACCGTTCACCCTGACGGCCGACTGCAGTCCGGGGCAGTCCCACTGGAATTGCACGAAGTTGCGGCGCGGAGCGCGATAGGGCATTTCGAGGCAGAGGTCGAAGATGACGTTGGCGGCGTTGAACTCCAGCTCATAGTAGTTGTGGGCATCGCCGGTGGGGTCGATAAATATTTCAAAATCAGGGTCATAATAGATGACGGTGTCGCGCTGCGTGAGGTTCGCCCATACGTTGGGCTCCTCCAATGTGGCGGAGACATAGAGATAATCATCGTCCCACAGCATTTTTGCGCGGGTGGCATAGCAGGGTTTTGGGAAGCCTTCGCCGCTGATGTCCATGAAAAGCTCCGTTTCGGGGGCTTTCTTCCACGACGGCTCATCCATGATGCCGTCAATTTTGATTTCACCGGCGGCACGATAGGCCACATAGCCGTAAGGCTCGGTGAGGAAGCGTGCGAAACGCTCGCTGATGCTCTGCTGGGCAGAGGCGGTGGCGGCAGAAAGACAGAGGGCCGCCGTGGCTACTATAGAGCGGGGGGAGAGGTATCGTTGCATATTTAATATCAGTTGCTCGTTTGCATATTATAAGGTAGGTTCTATCAATTAGCTTGCGATGTATTTGCGACTATCGTGCCGTATCTTTTTGTTTTTCATTCAGTCACGTAGCCCGCTACGCTCCCTCGTGAAAAACAAAAAGATACGGTGCGAGAGGCGTGAAGACATCCAAGCAAGACAGAAACACTACCTTACATTGAAAACTAATTTATAGAACCTACGATAAATGTTAGTTGCTCGTCTGCACTTTTCCTTCGCCGCGATAGAGCTTGCATGGGCCATCGAGCAGGACGGCGATGACGGTAATCTGGGGGTCGAGCACGTGGTCAGGCACATCAATATACAGATTGCCGGGAATGTCATTCCAATAGTTCTTGTTGAACACCTTATAGTTGAGCATGGCGCCGTTGCCCACCACCCAAACGCGGTTCACCTTGTTCATCAGTCCCTTGATTTCGATGGGGCCATTGGGCTTGTAGGGGAGGTAGAGATAGAGAATGTCGCCCGCGGCATTGAGCGTGGTGTAGCCCTGAAAGTGCTCGGCAGGAATGCCTGCACGCGTGTCGTAGATGGCCTCAGCGTGCTTGCGGTTCCAACGTCCGAACTCGCGGAGAATCGCCACTTGCTCATCGGGGATGATGCCATCCTCGCGCGGACCAATGTCGAGGAGGAGATTTCCGCCGTTGGAGAGGCAATCCACGTAGGTGCGCAGGAGCATGTGGGGTGTCTTGTAGTTGGTGTCGGTGTGCTGGTAGCCCCAAGAGTCATTCATCGTCATGCAGAGTTCCCAGTATTTGCTTTCCGGACGTACGACTGGCACGCCCTGCTCGGGAGTGGCATAGTCGCCGTAGCCTGCGATTCGGCTGTTGATGATGCACTTCGGCGAATATTTGCGGAGGAGCTTCACAATTTCAGTGCTGCGCCAGGTCTCGGCGTCCTGTTCCCAGTCGCCGTCGAACCACCAGAGGTCAGGCTTGTAGGCCTTCGAGAGTTCCTCCATCTGCCCGAAGTTGAACTTGCAGAAGCTGTCCCAGCGCTGAGGGTCGTCCTTCACCTGATAGCGCGTGGATTTGCGGGTATCGTTGGGATAGTCGTCGCGACTCCAGTCGAGCAGGCTGTAGTAAAGCCCGAGGTGGAGTCCGCTCTTGCGCACTTCCTCCACGAAGGGGGTGAGCACATCGCGGCCGGCGGGGGTGTTGTTCTTCACGCTGAGCTCTCCGACCTTGGTGTCCCACAGGGCTACGCCATCATGGTGCTTGGTGGTGATGACGGTATATCTTGCACCGCTTTCGCGAATCAGGTCCACCCACGCCTTGGGGTCATAGTTCTTAGCCGTAAAGCCTTTGCACTGAGCCATATACTCATCGTAGGGAAGATAACTGTTGTAGAACGACCAGCTTTCGCTGACGCCCTTAACGGCATAAATGCCCCAATGGATGAACACGCCGAACTTGGCTTTGGCAAACCATTCCATACGCTCGGCTTTCTGGGCTTCGGTCTCCTGAGTTTCTGTCTTCTGTGCCGCCAAGGGTAGCGCAAGCGTGAAGGCGGCGAGAGCAAGGGTGAAGATTTTTTTCATAGTACTACGTCTATATTCCTTATGGTAGGTTCTATAAATTAGTTTTCTATGGAAGGCAGTGTTTCTATTTTACTTGGATGTATTCGCGGCTATCGTGCCGCAGGTTTTTGATTTTCATGAGGGAGCGTAGCGGGCTAAGTGACCGAATGAAAGACAAAAAGATACGGCACGATAGCCGCGAAGACATCACAAGCTAATTGATAGAACCTACCTTATATTCTTTCCCCCAAAAGAGGGTTTCGCTATCATCAGGGAGGGGGCAGCGGCAGCAAGAACAGGGAGGCTTTCGCCTGCCATTCCTCCTGAAAGTAATCATTTCTCGTACAAAATTACGAGAAAAAAGGGCGGTTTGCCAAATTCTGAGGGAGATTTTTACCGTTTAAGGCTTTTTTCAACGCAAATTTTCATAAACCTTGCCTCTTGGATGCCTTTGCGCGGCGCGGATGCCACAGGGCGGCAGGGCGGCGGATACCGCACCGGACAGCCGCGGGGAGGAGGGAAATGGCGGCGAACACCGCGAGGGGGAGCAACCCTCACCTGCTGCCACGCCTTGCGCGCACATCGGGCGGGGGAACAGGAGTATGAGGGCAAGGAGGAAATCGCAGCAAAATGCCTTGTTTCCACAGCACATCACGTCTCCAAGTGACCATTCTGCCCCCGGAAAATGGCCATTTTCCGGGGGCAGAATGATTACTTTCGGGGGTGAAAACAATCACTCCCGAAGCAGGACTACGGCAGAAGGGGTGCAGAACCTGCCATTTTCGCCCTTGCCGCACATCACATGCCAGCCTGAACGGCAATACTGCCGTGGGCAGCGCGCATGGGCATTAGCCTGCATGACGGCGCAAGCCAGCCCGATCGCGCTGAAAACACCTACGGAAGTGACCACTCTTTTTGCAAAATATCGCACATTCAACAAGCATGGAACGCTCAAAAAGGGAAGGATATTGCAGTTTTAAGGTGGAAACCACACATGATAACGAAAAAAACGACTATATTTGCAGTCCATAAGTGTCGGCCATTGGCAGCGCAGAAGGCTAAAATTTTGCACGACGCCTGCTGCAACCGTGCCTGCCACCACTGACACGAATGCCCCGCCCCATCTTCCCCCGAGGCTGCATGGGCAGGGAGCAAGACTATCCACTTCATTTCTTTCCTCCAACAATGACCGACAAAGCACAGATTCTTCGCAACGTCAAGCTGCGATATGGTATCATCGGCAACTGCGACGGACTGAACACGGCTCTGACAACGGCTATCAAGGTGGCGCAAAGCGACTTCTCCGTGCTCGTGCAGGGCGAAAATGGTGTGGGAAAGGAAATCATTCCGCGCGTCATCCACGACCTCAGTTCGCGCTCTAACCGGAAATACCTCGCCGTCAATTGCGGCGCCATTCCCGAAGGGACTATCGAAAGCGAGCTCTTCGGACACGTGAAGGGGGCTTACACGGGCAGCGTGGAGAACCGCGAAGGTTATTTCGCCGCTGCCGACGGGGGTACGCTCTTCTTAGACGAAGTGGGCGAACTGCCACTGCAAATGCAGGTGAGACTGCTCCGCGTACTGGAAACACATGAGTTTCTGCCGGTGGGCTCGAGCGAGGTGAGGAAGACGAACGTCAGAATCATCGCTGCCACGAACCGCAACATGAAGCAGGCCATCGCCGAAGGACGCTTTCGCGAAGACCTCTACTACCGTCTCGCCGTCGTAAACCTCCATATTCCGCCCCTGCGCGAACGCGGGACTGACATCGACCTGCTCTTCCGAAAGTTTGCGCTGGAAAATCAGGAACGCTTCAAGATTCCTGCCATACGCCTTACGGAAGATGCCAAGCGCCTGCTCATGCAATACCCGTGGCCGGGAAACATCCGCCAGCTGAAAAACGTGGTCGATTCGATGACCGTGCAATGCGAAAGCCGCGAAATCACGGCGGAAGAGTTGGCTCGATTCATTCCTGCCGACCATCAGCACACTCAAATGGCTCCGCTGCAGCCCAACACGCTGCCTGCACACGTTGGCAACACCACGCAGAACCTCGACACGGAAGCCCTCATGCGCCATATCAAGGACTTGACGCGGCAAGTGGCGTTCCTCACGGAAGAGGTGAAGGCGCTCTGGCAACGCATGGAGGACGATGCGCCGAAGGATGAGAAGAACGGTCAGCTCAGCAAGCATCTGCTGCTGCCGGAGACACCCGGAGGCTCACACCGAGAGCTGGAGGAGGTGGAGTTTGAGGACGTGGCGAACGAAACGACGACGGCCACGCCCATCGAACGCAATGTGCCGAAGACGCGCGAGGAGATGGAACGCGAACTCATACTGCATTCCTTGCGCCGCAACAACTTCAACCGTCGCAAGGCGGCTGCGGAGTTGGGAATTTCCGAACGCACGCTTTACCGCAAAATTGAGAAATATGGCATGGACCAAGACTAAAGCCTGCACCCTCGCAGTGGCACTGATGCTGGCGACAGCGGCTCTCATGGCGGCATGCAGCATCAGCTATACCTTCACCGGGACGAACATCAACTACGATATCATCAAGTCGATACAGCTTGACAAGATTGCCAACCGTGCGCCCTACGGATGGGCTCCCATGGAGGCTATCATGAACAATAAGCTGCAAGACAAATATGCCAACTCCACGCGACTGAAAATCGTCAAACGCAATGGCGACCTTCAGCTGTCTGGAGAAATCACCGCCTACGACCAATTCAACAAGGCGGTCAGTGCCGACGGCTACTCATCGCAGGTGCAGCTCAAACTGACGGTGAACATCCGCTACAAGAATACGAAGATGAACCAGCAGTGGGAGAAGCAATTCTCCGCCACCACGCAGTACGACGCCCGGCAATCCCTGGCGGCCGTGCAGGAAGACCTCGTGACGGAGATGATCAACGACATCACTGACCAGATATTCAATGCCACCGTGGCTGACTGGTAAGCGTGCGGCGTGAAGCGTCAATGGCGACAAGGGGGCTACACACTGCTGACGTTTTCTACAAAAAATACCGCCCTGACGCGCTAAGGACAACACTAAAATCATGGACATTGCCCACTACATAGCTCATCCGGATGAACTCAACCACGAGACGCTCTATGAATTGAGACGCCTCGTAG
Organism: uncultured Bacteroidales bacterium; assembly: GCA_945787885.1. Classification (GTDB taxonomy): domain Bacteria; phylum Bacteroidota; class Bacteroidia; order Bacteroidales; family Bacteroidaceae; genus Alloprevotella. Next base: position 12,435 of record CALZJF010000059.1, read on the forward strand.
CGGTGTTTCCTGCCTATCATGCCGCGCGGATTCTGTATCTGCGGAATCTTTTCCTGCTGCACGACCCGAACTTCGATACGGAACTGAGGCGCGCGGCGGTCATGCTCCCTGACCGTGGCATTCTCTTCAACATGACGCAGCAACAGCCGAAGACGGAGAAGACACAACCTTTGCCCTCTACGACGAACACGGAGTGCAGCGCACCGGGACCGCAGAAGAAATACAACGCGACAATGCAGCTGCTCGACGATTTCCTGGATGCCTCGCCCAAGCCTGCGAAACGGCAGACGAAAATCGACCCTACGGTGGATTACATGTCGTACCTCATGCAGAACGAGGAGGAAGAGGGAGACCACGAACCATTGTGGGCTGAAACGCGACTGGGAACACCGACGGCGGCTCAGAGCCGGCAGGACTCGCTCATCGACCACTTCATCGATACGCACAGCGAACGCACTACGCTCTCTGACGACCCTATGATGCCGGAGGGCATCATTGACGAAAACGGCCGTACCGCTGCCCATGCCATTGACGACTATGCCGAACAGGGCGACGCTGACGATGTGAGCCCGCGGAACGCGGCTGACGAACCTGACGAAAGCGATGCGAGCTTCACCGAAACGCTGGCACGAGCGTATATCAAACAGCAGAAGTACGAACGCGCAGTAGAGATGCTCCTGAGAATACAGCATACGAACGCGGCAAGGAACAATCCGTACTATGCCGATCAGGTACGCTTCTTGCAGAAAGTCATCATCAACGACAGGCATCGCAAAGACCGCAAGCGAAGCTGACCGACATGCCGTCTTACCGAAACAAAACATCAGTAACATAAAATAATCAACAATAACAAACCAACCAACCCAATGTACACTCTTATTGTAGTGCTCGCAGTAGTCGTATCGATTCTGCTTGCAGCCATCGTACTCGTTCAGGAATCCAAGGGTGGCGGTCTGGCATCGAGCGTAGCTGGTGCCAACAGCGTACTCGGTGTCCGCAAGACCACGGACTTCGTAGAGAAGGCCACGTGGTCGCTCGCTGGCATCCTCGTTGTCTTGGCAATCGCCAGCAGCTTCTTTGTTGCGCCTGCTGAAAAGAACGCCGACGATATCGTCAATGATATCAAGACTTCCGCTCCTGCTCCCCAGCTTCCCGGACAGTCGGCTCCCGCTCCTGCTCCCGGCAAGTAATGCCCTTGGCTGAAAACGCCTGACAGCGTGGCAGGAATGCCCCCAAGAACAATCCCCAATTGATGCCTTAGCGCACCAATTGGGGATTTTGCATCCTATCCACCGCCTGCCCGGGCTGCGAATCCCTCGCGTTGTGCGCTGCTGCCCCAACACACACGAATAGATTTGAACATCAAAACGCAGTTTTTGGCCCTTTTCGCCAACAGCCCCCACTGCGTTTGCCATGAAAATGATTGATTTTTAGCACTTTTCCCAAACTTCCTGCTTATGTTTGCGGCAGAATATATAACTTTGCCTCCGAAAAACTGTCACAGGTGACACTTTTTCGGAATAAACAATAGCAAACAGATGGCATGATAGTAAACAGAAACAGTTACATAGACCAGTTAGCCCGTTCAAAAAACAACGGACTTATCAAGATTATCACAGGACTGCGACGCTCAGGCAAGTCGTTCCTGCTGAAGAAACTCTTTCGTCAGCATCTGTTGGATGAGG
>CALZJF010000060.1 GCA_945787885.1 uncultured Bacteroidales bacterium
CGTAGCGGGCTACGTGACTGAATGAAAGACAAAAAGATACGGTGCGAGAGGCGTAAAGACATCCAAGTAAAACAGAAAAACTGCCTTACATTGAAAACTAATTGATAGAACCTACCTTATATGAAAGAAGGGGGGGACGACGGAGAATGAACATCCTCTCCCCCCTTCGCCTACAGCACGATGGCACAATAGCATATCCCTCCCTGAAAATAGCATATCCCTCCCTGAAAAAAACATAGCGAGTACTTGAAAACCTCCATAAAAAAACAAGAAAAATGAACTCCTCACCCATTTCTTCTCTCCCGAAGCCCTTACTCCGCCTCAGCGGTGGGGCACGCGGCGACCGTGCACTCGTTGTCTTGAGTGGCGGACAAGATTCTACCACCTGCCTCTTTTGGGCTAAGCACCATTTCAAAGAGGTCTATGCCATCACGTTTGTCTATGGGCAAAAGCATAGCATAGAGGTGAAGCTGGCAGAAGAAATCTGCCGAGACTACGATGTCAACTTCCGACTGATGGACGTCAGTTTCATCTCGCAGTTGAACCACAATGCGCTGACAGACAGTTCTATCGTCATGGACCAAGAAAAGCCTGCGGGAGCATTGCCCAACACCTTCGTACCAGGGCGAAACCTCTTCTTCCTCAGCATTGCCGCCGTCTATGCCCGTGAAATCGGAGCTTTCGACATTGTAACAGGAGTGAGCCAAACAGACTTTTCGGGTTATCCTGACTGCCGAGACGCTTTCATCCGTAGCCTCAACGTCACGCTCAACATGGCAATGGAAGAGCAATTCATCATCCACACTCCGCTGATGTGGATTGACAAAGCAGAAACTTGGAAGCTGGCAGACGATCTCGGCGTGCTCGACGTCATTCGCCGCCGTACGCTCACCTGCTACAATGGCATTCCCGGAGACGGCTGCGGACATTGTCCTGCCTGCCATCTACGACGTGCCGGACTCGAACAATATCTTGCCACAAAATCCTGAAAACGCACATACTATATATATATATGAGCAACAGAGAAGACGATGGCCTGAAGCTACTCGGCCGAAACACTACGTACAAAAGCGACTATGCACCCGAGGTGTTGGAGAGCTTCGTCAACAAACATCCCGACAACGACTACTGGGTGCGCTTTAACTGCCCGGAATTTACCAGCCTCTGCCCTATCACGGGGCAGCCTGACTTTGCTGAAATCCGCATTGCCTATATCCCCGACATCAGAATGGTGGAGTCAAAGAGCCTGAAGCTCTATCTGTTCTCCTTCAGAAATCACGGCGACTTCCATGAAGACTGCGTCAACATCATCATGAAAGACCTCATACGCCTGATGGACCCGAAGTATATCGAGGTGACGGGCATCTTCACCCCTCGCGGCGGCATCAGCATCTGGCCTTATGCCAACTACGGCCGGCCAGGCACGAAATACGAGCGAATGGCAGAATATCGGATGCAACAGCACGACTTGACAACTTGACACACATGAACAAAGCACTCCTCATCTGGGATGCCTTCTGGCGCAGGAGAAGCCTATGGATAACCATCTTCTTCACCGTCACCTTAGGCTTTTTAGACGACAACAGCGTAGTGCGACTCCTCACGCTGAAGCATGAAAATGCCATACTGGAAGAGAAAATCGAAAAGTATGAGCAGGACTATGAGATGGCAGCGAAGGAACTGCAACAGCTGGACGTCTCGCAAGAGGCCATCGAACGCATGGCGCGCGTGAAACTTCAAATGAAGACGGACGAGGAGGATATCTACATCATCGAATAACCTCTATCCTCCCCTCCATCCTCACAAAGAAACAGAGATGAACTTGAAGAATCTGCTATTTCAAACAAGCGGCATACTGCTGGTAGCTGGTGCCATTATGCCTATGTTGCCCCCTCTCGCCCCTTACGCTTCCCTGTGCTTCGGCATCGGCGCAGTGGTTTTCGGTGGGATGCAACTGCTGCAGGGCTACGATGGCAACAACATCACCCTTCGCCGCCTCTTCCGGCAGCAACGCCTTGGCGGACTACTCCTCATCCTCACCGCAGCACTCATGGCCATCCCGCAGTTCACCAAGGAATGGCTTGTGGGCGATGAATGGAAGGTGACACTCGCCATAGCCGTCGTACTGGAAATTTACACCGCCTTCCGCATACCGCAAGAGTTGCAAAAGGAAAGCTAATTTTTTAATCCCTAATACATCTTTCTGTTATGAATGACCTTTCAGTTTCTTACATCTACGGTCAGGCTTGGGAACTGACGAAGAAGAACCTTCTCCCCCTGGTTCTTGTCGTACTCTTCTACTATTTGCTGGTGAGCGGTGCAACCATTTGGAGCATCCTTCCTCCCAACTTCGACTTTTCCGACTTTGGCAATGGCACCTTTGTGCCACGCGAAGATCCTAATTTCATTGGCAACCTCATCAACATCCTCCTCGCTTGCTTCTTCAGTGTGGGCTTCTACACGAGTGCCCTGCGCATCAGTCGCGGAGTAGGCGGCGTCTCAGTCGATAATTTCCTGCGTCCGCTCGCTGTCTATGTGAAATTCATCGCCGTTGGTCTGATAGTCGGAGTGGCCACAGCTCTGGGTCTGATTCTCTTCATCGTCCCCGGCATCTACGTGGCTATCCGTCTGGTATTTGCCACTCTCTACACGTTAGACCACCCCGAAGCTGGCATCATCGAGTCCATCAAGGCATCGTGGCAGATGACGAAAGGCCACATGCTGGAGCTCATCGGACTCTCCATCGTTGCCATTTTCGTTATGCTACTCGGCTATCTCTGCTGCTGCGTCGGCACACTGGTGGCATTCCCTGTGGTGATACTGTCGTTCACGCAAATCTATCTCGTGCTCAACGAGCAGTTTGAGCAGAACGAAGCATTGCTGTAGCAGCAGGACGATAGTTTCACACTGCCATTGCCTACTGTCTCCATGTTTCTGACAGCCACAAAGCAGTAGTTCAACAAGACAAAACGGCATTCACCATAACGAGAAGAGGGAGGCTAAACAGGATTCCTTACAAGGTCCCCTTTAGCCTCCCTCTTTTTCTATATGCAAAATTCTCCATTCTCATCACTTTTCCCACCTTCTCACTCCGCTTTCCCAATTTTTCACTCCGCTTTCCCAATTTTTCACTCCGCCCGCGGTTCATCGGGGCTTGCCAGAGGCTCGGCGGATATATGCTCGGCGGATATATGAGCCGCCATCAGATATTCTTTAGCTTTCGCATCGCCCGCATCAGCCGCCTTTTGATACCATCGCAGAGCCTCTTGAGGGTCGGCCTCTACGCCCGTCCCCTCAGCATAACAGCCTGCCAAGCAACGCATGGCCTCCGCACAGCCAAAATCAGCCGCACGCACATACCACTGTATGCCCTCCTCAGGTGATTTCTCGCAGCCCAGGCCTTTCACCATCATATCGCCTATGGTCACCAAGGCAGGTTGATAGCGTTCTGCCGCGGCGCGCTCGAACCATCCCAACGCCTCCACATAGCTTTTCTCAACACCGATGCCGAGATAATACATACGTCCCATCTGATAGATAGCATCGACATTGCCACGCTCGGCAGCTACGCCCAGCCAACGCCGTGCCTCAGCATAGTTTACCTCCACGCCGTCGCCCTTCAGATAAAACACCGCCACATTGTAAGAAGCTCTGCCGTCGCCACACTCTGATGCCCGCATATAAAGCTCAAGGGCATGCCTGAAATCGCGCTCCACGCCGTAGCCCGACTTATACATCATTGCCATTCGGCAGTATGCCTTCGGGTTTGTGATGTCCATTTTCTGCGCATACTCATAGTATTTCAGGGCCATATCGTAGTCTCCGAAGCTGAAACTGCGGTCGCCTAAAGCGATGATGCCGCGATATTCATCCTTTGCCGGGCAGAAAGCCTGCGCACTGACAGCCACGGGCAGAGTCAGCAGTGGGCAAGTTGCCAAGAGAATAATGCCCCCTGCAAACATCGCTGATGCCCGGCGAACGGTCTTTGCTATTTCTGACATATATATTATATATATAAATAATGTGAAGTGGAGCGCAATCCTTTTGCCCGTGCTGCATGCTAAGGCAAACATTGCGCATGAGTGAGGGGAGAGGGCAAGGAGCGAGCCATCGCGCTAACTTTACAAATTCATCGTCAGCCTACTACGAACATTTTTGGCCTTGCTTGATTACTGTTGCTGTTGAATCGTCGCTCCCATCGTCGAATTGTTGCTTCCATCGTTGCGCCCCCGCTAACGTCTATCCCTCGATTTTTTTGAAAACGCAGGCAAAATTACTGTTTTTTTTCAACTCTGCCAAACAAAAACTAAGCTCCTTGGCCTTGCTTTAGCCATTTTCTCCACCGTCACACCCCCACACCCCCTTATTTTTCCTTTATGAGTCCCCTGATTTCTGACCTTGCGCTAATTCTGATTGTTGCAGGCATTGTCACCATCATCTTCAAACGTTTGGGGCAGCCCCTTGTGTTAGGCTACATCGTTGCCGGCTTCTTGGCAGGCCCCCACATGCCCTATACGCCCACAGTGAGCGACACCGAAAGCGTAGAGACATGGAGCTCCATCGGTGTCATCTTCCTCATGTTCACCCTTGGTCTGGAATTTTCATTCAAGAAGATTGTGAAGATGGGCATCACCCCCATCGTCAGCGCCTGCTTAGTCATGGCATTTATGGCAGGCGTTGGGAGCATGGTGGGCCGTCTGTTTGGCTGGACCGACTCAAACTGTCTGTTCCTGGGCGGCATGCTGGCCATGTCATCGACGACGATTATCTACAAAGCCTTCGACGATCTCGGCCTTCGCACACGCAAATTCGCTGCCGAGGTGCTGTCAGTGCTTATCATTGAAGATATTTTGGGCATTTTGCTCATGGTCATCCTCTCAGCTTCAGCAGCCAGTGCGCGTTTTGAGGGCAGTGCGCTGGCATTGAGTCTGCTGAAGCTCTCCTTCTTTCTTATATTATGGTTTGTTGTCGGCGTGTGGGGCATTCCGCTTTTTCTATCGCGCGCCCGCCGCTGGCTGACGAGCGAGACTTTGCTCGTAGCCAGTCTGGGGCTTTGCTTTGCCATGGTCGTCCTGGCCGAGCGGGCAGGCTATTCCAGTGGCTTCGGAGCCTTCATGATGGGAAGCATCCTTGCCGAGACGCTGGAGGCCGAACGCATCGAGCATGTGGTCAGTCCGGTCAAGGATCTATTCGGTGCCGTCTTTTTCGTATCCGTCGGCATGCTGGTCAATCCTCATGTGCTGGTGGAATATTGGTTGCCCATCTGCGCCATCACGCTCGCCATCATCCTGGGTCAAAGCATTTTGGGCACGAGTGCCTTCCTGCTGTCCGGCCATCCATTGAAAGTCTCCATGCGCTGCGGCTTCTCGCTCGCCCAGATTGGCGAATTTGCCTTCATCCTTGCCGCCTTGGGGCAGAGCCTCCACGTCACGTCCGATTTCCTATATCCCGTCGTCGTCGCCGTCAGCATCATCACCACGTTTTTCACCCCCTATATGATTCGTGCTGCCGACCCCGCCTACGCTCTCTTAGAGCGTTTTCTCCCCGCCCTTCCCGTTCATCCTTTTTCGCGCTTCAGTCGTGGCAAGACGCCACCAGCTTCTGAGCAAACTGCCGCCGCACCGGTTCCGAACGCTGCCCCACCCCATCTACGGGCAGCATGGCGACAATATCTCCGTGCCATTCTCATCCAAACGGGTGCCTATCTCGTCATGACCATCGCAGCCACGGGATTGAGCCTGAGCATCCTCCTCCCCATCTTCCGCCGCATTTTCGAGCAAAGCCACCCCAATGTTCACCATCCCATACACTGGGTGAGCAATTTCCTCTGCGGTCTTCTGAGTCTCGCCATCCTCAGCATCTTCCTCCGCCCCATCGTGATGCGCAAGAATCATTCAAAGGCGGCATGGTGCATTCTCGCAGGCGGCAAGCTCCATCGCGGAGGTTTCGCCGTGATTTTCGTCTTGCGTTTCGCCCTCGCAGCCTTCTTCGTTTTCCAGATTGTGGAATATCTTTGCCCCTGGCGCTATTACTACAATGCCCTGGTGGCCATCCTCGTGGTCTGCATCATCATCCGTTCGCGTGCGGTGAAATACTATTCCATCCGCATGGAGCGCATCTTCATCCACAATCTCCGCCGCCGCGATGAGATGGCGCGTCGCGAAAATCTGCAAGGCCCGGGCTATGCCCGCCGTCTTCGTGCCCACGATATTCATATCGAGCGCGTCCGCGTGCCCTCACACTCCGAGTGGGCAGGCCGCGCCTTGGCCGAACTCGACTTCTCCAACCGCAATGGCATCATGGTCGTGGCCATCCTTCGCGCCCATGCTGAAGCTGGCGAACAGCCCCTGCGCATCAATGCCCCTACGGCAGCCACCCCGCTCTATCCCGGCGATACGCTCGAAATCATTGGCGATGACAGCAGCATCGAGTCGTTCATCGAGCGCAGCCGCACCGAAGTCCTTGCGCCCGTCTCTCAGACTCAGGGCAGCGAGGGCGAAATGCTCCTCCAGCGTCTCATCGTCGGCAGCGAGAGTCCCCTCGTTGCCCGCACGCTTGCCGAGAGCGGTCTCCACCGTCAATACCACTGCATGCTCGTAGGCACGGAAGACTCCGATGGCCACATCGTCAGAGAGGGCGCGGGCTATCTCATCCGCCGCGGCGATGTCCTCTGGGTGGTGGGCGAAAAGGCAAACATCGCCGCCCTCACACAAGTGGTACGCGGGAAGAAATAATGTCTCCACACACACTACATACTATACTACACACACTTCACTACACACACAGTCATATGCACGTTCTGAAATTCGGCGGTACCTCCGTTGGCACCGTCAACACCCTCAAGCAAGTCAAACGCATTGTCGAAAGCCGCACGGAGCCCATCGTCGTCGTGGTGAGTGCTTTGGGCGGCATCACCGACCAGCTCATCACTACTGCCGAAATGGCAGCTGCGGGGCAGGCGGATTTCCACAGCCTTTTCCAGCAGATACGCCAGCGCCACCACGAAGTGGCTGAGGGCATGCTCCACGCCGAAAGCCTAAACCACATCATCAGCTACTTCGACCTCCACCTCGATGAGCTTTACAATATCCTGAAAGGCGTCAGCCTCATCCGCGAGCTCTCGCCCCGCACGCTTGCCACCATCGTCAGCTATGGCGAACGCCTCTCCAGCCGCCTCGTTGCTGCCATCATCCATGGGGCGCAGCACATTGATGCCCGCGAGGTGGTGAAGACGCGCCGCGTATTCGACAAGCACGTCTGCGACTTCGAGGCCACTTCTCCCCTCCTCCGCCAGCGCATCGCCCACATCTTCGCCGAGGCGCAGGCTGCGGGTCGCCGCCCGTGTATCGTCATGGGAGGCTTCATCGCCACCGACAGCACCACGGGCGAGGCCACCAATCTCGGACGCGGAGGCTCCGACTATACGGCTGCCATCGTCGCCGCAGAAATGATGGCCGAGCAACTGGAAATCTGGACCGACGTCGATGGTTTCATGACGGCCGACCCTCGCGTCATCAACAACGCCTACGTCATTGACGAACTCTCATTTGAGGAGGCCACGGACCTCTGCAATTTTGGCGCAAAGGTCATCTATCCGCCCACCATCTTCCCCGTGTTCCACAAGAACATCCCCATCGTCATCCGCAACACCCTCAATCCCTCTTCGCGCGGCACGCTCATCCACCGCACGCTGAGCCACAATCGCCGCATCATCAAGGGAATCTCTTCCATCAGCGACACGAGTCTCGTCACGGTCAATGGTTTGGGCATGGTGGGCATCATCGGCGTCAACAAACGTATATTCTCCGCCCTTGCCGACCATGGCATTTCCGTCTTCTTCATCAGCCAGGCATCGAGCGAGAACAATTCCACCATCGGTCTTCTCCGCCGCGACGCCGACCGTGCAGTCGCCGTCCTCACCGAAGCCTTCCGCGCCGAAATCGAGCAGGGCGAAATCTATCCCATCAGCGTCCTCCACGATTTGTCCACCGTGGCAGTCGTCGGCGAGGGCATGAAAGACACTCCCGGCATCGGCGGAAAACTCTTCCGCATCCTCGGCCGCGCCGGCATCAACGTCGTGGCTTCCGCCCAAGGTTCGCGCGCCACGAACATCTCCTTCGTTGTCCGCCAGTCCGACCTCCACAAGACGCTCAGCGCCATCCATGAAGGATTCTTCATTTCTGAATACAATATCCTCAACGTCTTCCTCACGGGCGTAGGCCTCGTGGGCAGTCACCTCATCGAGCAGATTCGCAGCCAGCAGGATTACCTGTTGCAGCACAAGAACCTCATGCTCCGCGTCGTCGGACTTTCCAACAGTCGCCAGATGCTCCTCTGCCGCGATGGCATCAACCTCGATGATTGGCAGGAGCAGCTACAGCATTCCTCCATCCCTTCCTCTCCCAACGCGGTTTGCGAAGCCTTCGTCGGCATGAATCTCTATAACTCCGTCTTCGTGGATTGCACTGCCTCGCCTGCCGTTGCCAGCATCTATCATCATCTTCTCGACCATAATATCAACGTCGTCTGTGCCAACAAGATTGCGGCGTCATCCGACTATGCCAACTATGCCTTGCTGAAGCAGACGGCCCACCATCGCGGCGTGAAATATCTCTTCGAGACCAACGTCGGAGCAGGCCTTCCCATCATCAACACGATTAACAATCTCATCAACTCCGGCGATGAAATCCTCAGGATTGAGGCCGTCCTGAGCGGCACGCTCAACTATATCTTCAATGTGCTGAGCGAGGATGTCCCCATGTCGCGTGCCATCGCCTTGGCCCAAGAGGCAGGCTATGCCGAGCCCGACCCTCGCCTTGACCTCAATGGCAGCGACGTCGTGCGCAAAATCGTCATTCTCTGCCGCGAGGCGGGCTATCGCATCAGTTGCGAAGATGTCCGGAAGCGTCTTTTCCTCCCCGATGCCCTCTTTGCAGGCTCACTCGAAGCCTTCTGGCACGACATCAAGGCCGAAGATGCCCGCTTCGAGCAGCTCCGCCGTCAGGCCGAAGCCGCGGGCCATCATTTCCGCTTCGTCGCGCGCTTTGCCGACGGCGAAGCCAGCGTAGGGCTTGAAGAGGTAGATAGTGCCCATCCCTTCTATCACCTTGAGGGGAGCAACAACATCATCCTCCTCACCACGGCGCGCTACAGGGAATATCCCATGTGCATCAAGGGCTATGGCGCAGGAGCTGCCGTGACGGCGGCGGGCGTCTTTGCCGACTTGATTTCCGTGGCCAACATCCGCTGACCCCGCCCTCCATTCTTTCATCCACACGTATCTATAAGTAGGTAATGAAAATTAGTTTTATGTTTGAATGCTCTATTTGGATGCAGGTTTTAGGCTTGAAATAAAGGAGCATAGCGCGGGCTATGTGACTGTTTTCAAGGCTAAAAGATGCGCCAAAGAGAGCGTTCAGACATACAAGCCATGATAATTCTTACCTTACTTACCGTAAAATAATTTTTATTACCTACTTGCCCCATGGTTTCCATTGAAGGCCTTGCCGTAGAATTTAGCGGCACCACCCTCTTCAGCGACATCAGTTTCCAAATCAACGAGAAAGACCGCATAGCCCTCATGGGCAAGAACGGCGCCGGCAAATCCACACTCCTGAAGATTCTGGCAGGAGTGCGGCAGCCCACGCGCGGCAGCGTCAGCGCACCTCGCGACTGCACGATAGCCTATCTCCCCCAGCACCTCATGACCGAAGATAGCCGCACCGTCTATGAAGAGACGGCCACGGCCTTCGCCCATCTCCACGACATGGAGCGCGAGATTGAGCGACTGAACGCCGAGCTCGCCGCTCGCACGGACTATGAGAGCGAAGAATATATGCGCCTCATAGAGCAAGTGGCAGACATGAGCGAGAAATTCTATGCCATCGACCTCACACACTTTGAAGAAGACATCGAGAAGACGCTCCTCGGCCTCGGCTTCTCCCGCTCTGACTTCGCCCGCCCTACGAGCCAGTTCAGCGGCGGATGGCGCATGCGAATCGAATTGGCAAAGCTCCTGCTGAAGAAGCCCGACCTGCTCCTTCTCGATGAGCCCACGAATCATCTTGACATCGAGTCCATCGGCTGGCTTGAGAGTTTCATCACCAACAGCTCCGCCGCAGTCGTCGTCATCAGCCACGACCGCAAATTCATCGACAACATCACTACGCGCACCATCGAGGTGACCATGGGGCGCATCTACGACTACAAGGCTTCCTATTCGCCATACCTCATCCTCCGCCGAGAGCGCCGCGAACAGCAGCAGAAGCAGTATGAGGAGCAGCAGAAGATGATTCAGGAGACGCGCGACTTCATCGAGCGTTTCAAAGGCACGTACAGCAAGACGCTGCAAGTGCAGAGCCGCGTGCGGATGCTCGAAAAGCTCCAGCTCGTGGAGGTAGATGAGGAAGACACCTCTGCCCTGCGGCTGAAATTCCCGCCCGCACCGCGCAGCGGCTCCTATCCCGTCATGATGGACGGCGTGGGGAAGCGCTTCGGCGAGAAGATGGTGTTCCGGAATGCCAGTCTCACCATCGAACGCGGCGACAAGGTAGCGTTCGTGGGCAGAAACGGCGAGGGAAAGTCCACCCTCGTCAAGTGTATCATGGGGCAACTGGACTTCGAGGGCACGCTGACGCTGGGCCACAATGTCCAGATTGGCTATTTCGCCCAGAATGCCGCATCGCTGCTCGATGAGGAGCTCACCGTCTTCCAGACCATCGACGAGGTGGCGAAGGGCGAAGTACGGACAAAGCTGCGCGACCTCCTCGGAGCTTTCATGTTCGGAAGCCCGGAGGCTTCGACGAAGAAGGTCAAAGTGCTCTCCGGCGGCGAACGTACGCGCCTGGCGCTCCTGCGCCTGCTCCTCCAGCCCGTCAATTTCCTCATCCTCGACGAGCCTACCAACCATCTGGACCTGAAGACGAAAGATGTGCTCAAGCAGGCTCTTCAGGATTTCGATGGCACGCTCATCATCGTCTCCCACGACCGCGACTTCCTCGATGGCCTCGTCACGAAAGTCTATGAGTTTGGCCATCAGCGCGTCCGCGAACATCTCTGCGGCATCTATGAGTTCCTCGAAACGCGCCGCCTCGAAAACCTTCAGGAACTGGAGCGCAGGGCATAGCCTCCCCTCTGCGGTGCTTCATCGCGGAGCGAAAATCCTGATTCCCCCCTTGTCTCCCGACGCATTCCCCCTGCCAGCTTCCCGTTCGGTCAGCATTTTTCCTGACCGGGAAGCCAGCAGGGGGAATTTGCATATTGCCGCCACGCCCGAAAATCCCTGCATCGCGCAGCCACCGAATGCGCCCCTGGGCGAACGCGCTGAGCTGCGCAGCCGTCCCGCAGGGCTTACGCCTTTCAGGTAGCCATTTTCAGCCCCAAAAATGACCATTTCCAGCCCTGAAAGTCATCATTTTAGGGCTGAAAATGGTCACACTGAGAGGAAAGGCAGAGTAGGAATCTTGACAACCTCTGTCGGACGACTGAAAGGACGCAGTGAGAATGCTCTTTTTATCCGTCTGAATAGGGCTTTGGGGGCTGCAAAATCAGTTCTGACGATTCTGCGGCGCGCGTGAGAGAGAGGCGCGGAAGGAAATCCGGCAAGCATCCGCAGGAAGGGAGACTGAGGGCGCATGCGCGGTGCCCACGCTATCGCTTCGTCGTAGCAATCATGAAGGCGACGGCAAGCATCGACAGGAGGATTCCGACAATGATGTTCGTCGTCAGCACTTCGCCAAAGACGAGGGTGCCAACGATGATGGCTGTGACGGGCTCAAAGACTCCGAGCACGCTCGCCTTCGTCGCTCCGATGTTGCGAGTGGCGATGGCGAGCGTGGCAGTAGAAATAATGGTGGGGAAGAGCGACAGCCCGAGGAGATTGCCCCAATCTGCGGCAGTGGCGATGCCGGAGGTCAGTCCTGCTCCAGCCTCCGCGGTGCGGGCGATGAAGAGGGCAGCCCCCACGAGCAGGGCATAGAACGTCAGAAGGGGGTTCGACAGGGTGCGAATCGCCCGATTGCGATTGATGATGACGATGAAGAAGGCATAGAAGAGGGCTGATGCCATCGCGAGGGACACGCCGACGGGATTGACGGGGCGCGATGCCTCGCTCTGCGTCATGATCAGCACGCCGATGAAGGCGACAAAGATGGCCAGCCATACACGCCACGAGGGCACGACGCGCAGAAAAACCATGATGATGGCCACCAAGACGGGATAGAGAAACACCAATGTCGTTGCCAAGCCTGACTCAATACAGCGGTATGCCTCAAAGAGCGACAGGCTGCTGGAAGCATAGAGAAGCCCGAGCATGAGCAACACGCCTGCCTGCCGCGGCGAAATCCGCAAGCTCTCCCTGCGCAGCAGGAGGAAGGCTCCTAACAGCAACACGGCAAAGGCATAGCGAAAGAACAGGATGGACTCGATGGCTGCGCCGTGCTTCATCAGGGGAACGGCAAAGAGGGGATTGAGTCCATAGGTGATGCCCGCAATGATGCCTGCGGGATAGCCTATCATGGCATTTCTGCTGAGAGTTTTCATTGACAAGTAGGTAAGTAGATCATAATCTGCCTACAAAGGTAAGCGTTTTCAGCGAAAACGAATCACTCTGACGGATTATTTTTTGCGCCCATCAGAGGCAAAGTGTATTGTGCTTACGCCCATCAACGCGCAGCCTGCAGATGGCACGCCGGATGGAGGAAAAGCCATCGACGGAGGAGGGGTTTCATCATCCCGGCATCATTGGCAAGGACATATTTTGGCGATGTCGCAGTGGCAGGCAAGTCAATGAAACTGACGGGCGGTGCAGAACGGAATGTCGTAGGCGTATGTCAAGACTTCCCCCAGAACTGCGACTTTTCCAATGTCGTCTATCTCTCCATGAGCGATGAAAATGCAGGCAACAGAGCAATTTCAACTATACGGCTTACACACGCACCGAAAGCCATGCGAGGACTGACGAAACGAATGCTGCCTTAGAGAAAATGGCGAGCAGCGCGATACTGGACTACCATGACCTCTCGGATGGGGTGAAGGATTATGTGAGCAAGATTCGCTTCTCGGCACTTCCTCTGGACGAGACCTACCTGAACGGACACTATGCTGACACTGACCGAGGAAACAAGACGATGTGTCGCATTCTGCTGCTGGCGGCAGGCATCAGCAAATGGGAGTACATCGGCGAATCTGCGCTCGGCAATATTGCCATTTCCAAGAATCAGTATCCTCGTGGAGATATTCTCCACAGCGTATAGTACCCGCTTCGTCACGTCCTTTCAGCTGGCAATGGTCCTGAAAGGCGATTTTGGCCTACAGCCGAGAGGCAGACTGCATCAAGACGGAATAGCATGAAAGAAAAAAGTACCAGTTGGTGGACGCTCGCCCTCCTACTGGTACTTGTTGTTTATGATAGGCTCCATCAATTAGCTTGTGATGTATTCGCGGCTATCGTGCCGTCGTTTTTTTGATTTTCATGAGGGAGCATAGCGGGCTACGTGACCGAATGAAAGATAAAAACCTACGGTGCGAAAGGCGTGAGGACATCCCAGTAAAATAGAAACACCACCTTCCATAGAAAACTAATTTATAGAACCAACCTTATATGCTCCCGTTTATTCCCTTCGGCTCGCCCGTGGGAAAAACGGCAAATGTCCCACGCAGTTCACCAATGTTGGTGGAATAAAAATGATAAGAAGGTTGTGCAAGGTTTATATAAAATCATGCACAACACTCTTATGTCTATACATATCTCTTATAGATATGCACCTCTCTTATAGATATGCACCTCTCTTATAGAGATAAAGGCGTTTCAGCTAAACCTCCTCCATGCGTATCACCTCCCATCCGCAGAACTGGATGATGATTTTATGGAGCTGGGTACCCTGCCGCAGGGCTTCCACTCTTGGTGCTGCTTCATAGTGACCTGTCTGCTCCACGGCCTCACGCCATTGCCGGCGGGCTT